>NZ_KK073874.1:7230933-7558443 GCF_000585375.1 Cryptosporangium arvum DSM 44712 | reverse complement strand
CGGCGACCGGCGCCCCGAGCGACCTCACCCCGAGCGACCCCGGGCCGAGCGACGCTGATCCGAGCGGTGCAGCCCCGAACGGCACCGATCCGAGCGATGTTGCCCCGAGTGGCACCAGGCCGAACGGCACCGGCTCCGACAGCGCGGGCTCGAGCGATGCCGTTGCGCCGAGCGGCACCGGGCTGAGCGGCACCGGCTCCAACGAGGCGGGCCCGATCGATGCCGGCCCGAGTGGCGCTGGCTTCAACGGCACGGGCCTGAACGCCTCCGGCCCGAGAGGCTCCGGCTCCAGCGGCGGCGTGGGCCCAAACGGCAGCGGCACCGGCTCCGGCGGCGCGAGCCCGGCCAGGACGGGCTCGAGCGGCGCGGGTCTCAGCGGCTCCGGTTCGAGCGCCACCGGCTCGGGTGCCGCCGGCTCGGGTGCCGCCAACCCGGGCGCCGCCAGCCCGGGCGACGGCGGGCGGCAACACGGCGGGCGGCAGCACGGTGGGCGGCACCACGGCGGGCGGCAGCACGGTGGTCCGGGTGGAGGCGGGAACGGGGACTCGGGCGGGGCTGACGGGGGCGGGCCCCTCGACCAAGCGCCCTGCGGCTTCGTCATCACCGACCCCCACGGCCTCATCGCCCAGGTCAACCAGCACTTCCTGACGTCCACCGGCTTCCGCGCCGAAGACCTCGTCGGGCGGATCCGGTTCCAGGACCTGCTCGCACCCGGCGACCAGATCTACTACGAGACGCACTACTCGCCGCTGCTGCTCATGCAGGGCGCCGTGCGCGAGATCGCGGTCGACATCCGCGACCCGTCCGGCCAGCGGCTACCCGTGCTGGTCAACGCCGTGCTCGACCGCGACGCGGTCGGGGAACCGCGCTGGATCCGCACCACCGTGTTCGGAGCGACCGACCGGCGCCGCTACGAGGAGGAGCTGCTGGTCCAGCGTCGGCGCGCCGAGCGGTCGGAGGAACGCGTCCGCACCCTCCAGGGCGTCGCCGCGGAGCTGGCCGCCGCCGGTGATCTCGCCGAGGTCGGCCGTGTCCTGGTCGACGCCGCGATCAACGCGCTCCACGGCGACCGGGCGGGGCTGTGGCTGCTGGACCGGCGCGAAGTCGCGCAGGCGACCGAGGTGGACGAGGCGCTCGGCAACGACGGGCTGGCCGCCGCGGCCACGCTCTCCACGCACGGCCTGCTGCAGATCGCGGCCGTCAACATCGGCGACTTCGACGAGCTGACCCGGATCCCGCTGCCCGACCCGGAGACGTTCTCGATGCGCCGTCGCGGGCCGATCCTGTTCGACTCGACCGAGTCGATCCGGTTCCGGCACCCGCTGATCGCGGCCGCGATGGAGCGCACGAACACGGGGTCGCTCGTGGTGATCCCGCTCGACGTCGGCGATCACCGCGTCGGCGTCCTGGCCGCGGGGTGCGTCGAGACCCGTCAACTCTCGGACGACGACCGGGAACTGCTGCACGCGCTCGGGCGCCAGGGCGGGCAGGCCCTGGAGCGGGCCGCGCTGCACGCGGAGGCCACCAAATCCGCCGCGCGGTCGGACTTCCTGGCTACCACCAGCCGGTCGCTCGAGGAGACGGTCCGGCTGGTCGACCGGGCGCAACGGCTCGTGGACCTCGTCACCCGGGAGCTCGCCGAGGTCGCGAGCGTCGAGTTCGTGGAGACCGAGGGCAACCGGCGGCTGGCCGAGTCGCGCGCGGCCGGGGCGTCCGAGACCACCGGCAACCTCATCGGCATCGAGCCCGGCCGGGCCGGCGATCTCATCGCGCAGGTCGTCAGCGGCACCCGGCCGAAGCTGCTGGCCGAGCGGCAGCCGATCGCTCCGTCCGGCCCGCGTCCGGCGAACTGGTGGCTCGCGCTCCCGCTCCGCGCGTCGGGGCGGACGCTCGGCGCGCTGGTCCTCGGGCGCTACGAGCGGGCGTTCAGCGTCGACGAAGTGGCGTTCTGCTCCGAGGTGGCGGCCACCGCGGCGCTCGCGCTCGACAACGCCCGGCGGTACGAGCAGGAGCGCGAGGTGGCGTACACGCTGCAGCGCAGCCTGCTCTCCGGCGGGCTGCCCAAGCGGCAGGGGCTGCGCATCGCCACCCACTACCGGCCGGCGATGGAGAACCTCGAGGTCGGCGGCGACTGGTACGACGCGTTCGAGCTCGGTGACGACAAGATCGGCATCGTGGTCGGTGACGTCGTCGGCCGCGGGCTCACCGCGGCGAGCGCGATGGGCCAGATCCGCAGCGCGATCCGCGCGTTGGCCGGGGCCGGTCTGGGGCCCTCCGCGCTGCTCGGCCAGCTCGACAAGTTCGTCGGCCAGTTCGACGCCGGTCGGATGGCGACGCTCGTCTACCTCGAGCTGAACCCGCGTACCGGGCACGTCCGCTACGCCTGTGCCGGGCACTTCCCGCCGTTGATCATCCAGGGCGACGAGGAAGCGCGGTACCTGTGGGACGGCCGGTCGACGCCACTGGACGCGTACTCCGGCCAGCCCGGCCGGTCGGAGGCGGAGATCCGGTTGATGCCGGGCGCGCGTCTGCTGCTCTACACCGACGGGCTGGTCGAGCGGCGGGGCCGGCTGATCTGGCGCGGTCTGGAACTGCTTCGCGAGGAGATGCAGCGCCACCGCAACGCGGCGGCGACCACGATCGTGCACGGCATCGCCGACGCGATGCTGCGTGACGAGGCCGGGCGCGACGACGTCTGCCTGCTTGCCGTGTCGCTCGCCGAGTCGACGCCGTTCGAGGAGCAGGTCCCGGCGGACCTGGCCGAGCTCACCGGCGTGCGTCACCGGCTGCGGGCTTGGCTCACCGACCACGACGTCGACCGGCACGACGGGTTCGCGATCGTGCTGGCTTGCTCGGAGGCGATCGGCAACGCGATCGAGCACGGCTACCGCAACCCGGAGGTGGCGGCGACCGGAACGGTCACGATTTCGGCGTCGATCGTCGACGAGCGGGTCGACGTGACGATCGGTGACGGCGGTCTGTGGCAGCCTCGGGAGACGCCGCCGGATCGCGGGCGGGGGCTCATGCTGATGAAGCGTCTGATGGACGAGGTGACGGTCGACCGGGCGACGACCGGAACCACTGTGACGATGTCACGCCGGGTGAGGTGGGTGGGGCCGTGACGGGGGACGAAGTACTGGAGGGCCGGAGCGCACCGCCGGCCGCGGCGACCGTGTCGTTCCAGGAGCTGGCCGAGGACGAACCTCCCGGGGCGCTGGTGTCGTTCGTGGGGGAGATCGACCTCGGCACCGCGCCGGCGCTGGGCGAGACGGTCCTGCGCCGCACCATCGAACTGCCCGCGGTCGTGCTCGA
Source organism: Cryptosporangium arvum DSM 44712 (assembly GCF_000585375.1). Taxonomy (NCBI): domain Bacteria; kingdom Bacillati; phylum Actinomycetota; class Actinomycetes; order Cryptosporangiales; family Cryptosporangiaceae; genus Cryptosporangium; species Cryptosporangium arvum. The sequence goes on along the minus strand of NZ_KK073874.1, from coordinate 7,555,131 downwards.
CCTGTCCGCGGTGACGTTCCTCGACAGCGCGGGCGTCCGGCTCCTGGACAGCCTGGTCGGCGCCTACGAGAGCCGGGGGAGCACGATCCGGCTGGTGGCGCCCGAACACGGCGTCGCCCGCTTCACGCTGACGCTCTGCGCGTTCCGCTCCGACCTGGTCGAGACGTCGGTCGACCGGGCCCGCGACACGCTGCTCAGTTGACCGGTAGCGGCGTCGGGGCGCCGCCGGGCGTGGGAGCGCCCTGAACCAGGCTCGTGGTCTGCGCGTTCCGCGTTTCCTGCCACTCGGGGAGCCGGTCCTCGTTGACCGCGGCGAACAGGTCGGCCGCGGCCTTCTGGTCCACCCCGACCGCGGTGCCGTACGGCGTCCAGAGCGAGTCGGTGGTGTGCGGCAGCGTCGCGAACGTCATGTTCTCCGGCCGCAGGTGCCGCAGCGCGAGGGCCAGTGCCTGCACGTCCATGTTGTCGTCGACGGTGATCGAGCTCGTCGCGGCCCGGAGGAACGCGTCGAAACGCAGGGGGTTGGTCAGCGTGCCGCGGCTCACCGCCCGGCTCAGCAGCGACTGGAGCACCAGTTGCTGGTTGTGGATCCGGCCGAAGTCGCTGCCGGGCACGTTGTACCGCTGACGCATGAAGTCCAGGGCGGAGTCGCCGCCCATGTGGTTGCAACCGGCTTTCCACACCCGCTCGGTGTGGATCGAACGCACGGCGTACGTGGTGCACACCCGGACACCGCCGACGGCGTTCACCATCGTGCGGACGCCGTTGAAGTCGATGACGACCGCGCCGTCGAGCGGAAGCCCGGTCAGCTTGTAGACGGCCTTGGCCGCGAGCGGGGCGCCGCCGAACGAGAACGCGGAGTTGATCTTGTTCTTGCCGCCCTGCCAGGCGCCGCCGGCGGGCACGTCGACGTAGCTGTCCCGCGGGATCGAGATCACGTACGCGCTCTGCAGGTCCGCGGTGACGTGGATGACCATGATCGTGTCCGACCGCTCGCCGACGGTGTCGGCCTGCACGGTCGGGTCGGCGGTGCGGGTGTCGGAGCCGAGCACGAGGAAGTTCAGCGGGCCGACGATGCCGGTCTCCGCCGGGTCGTACGTCGAGCCGGTGTCGTCGGTGCGTGCGGTCATCGGGACGTCGCCGAGCAGGTCGGCGCGCTTGATGTTCTTCTCGTAGCGCTCGCTGATCGCCCAGCCGGCGCCGATCGTGCCGACCGAGACCAGGAGGAGGGCGACGCCAACGATCAAGCCCACCGTGGTCCACGGTGTGCTGCTCCTCCGGCCTGCGCCCACTCGGCTTCGCCCCTTGCCGTTCACCCCGATACAGCCGCCGATGGAACTGTCGGCGCGCGATACGACAAATTTAGGACTACCCCGCCATGGAGGCGGTAATCACCGTTTGCTCGGCGTCTGCCAGCGGCTTCGCGCCGTGCGACACCGTTCGTCGATGGCGTGCTTAATTGCGGTGGAATTGCGCCGGGTAAATAGCTGAATCAATTAGTCGTAATCGGCGCCAATTGCCCGCCGCGCGCGTGGGTGCAGCGGTCCGGACGAGGTGCGCACCACCGATACGGATGAGTGCCGAGGGACGTCACGGATCGGGTGATCTCACTAGTCTCAAATTCGATGCATAAGTGGCAAAACGTTACAAGAGTCAGCGTAAATCACTCAGCGAAGCGTGAATTCTCAGTAATCGACGCGGATACCGGTGTGAAATCGATCACCCGTTCCTACTCGTACCAGCCCGGGCTGGACGGTGTCCGCGCAGTCGCCGTGGTCGCCGTGCTCGTCTACCACCTCGGAGCCTCCTGGCTGCCCGGCGGGTTCCTCGGCGTCGACGTGTTCTTCGCGCTCTCGGGGTTCCTGATCACGACGTTGCTGCTCACCCGGGCCGGTGCCGACGGCCGCGTCGACCTGGTGGATTTCCTGACCCGGCGGGCCCGTCGCCTGTTGCCGGCGGCGTTGGTGATGGTGGCCGTGGTGGCGGTCGTCGGGGCGTTCACGATGACGCCCGACCGGCTCGGGCCGTTGCGCCTCGACGGCGTGTGGACCGTGTTGCAGGCGGCGAACTGGCGGTTCGTGGTGTCGGGGCAGTCGTACGTCGACGCGTTCGCTCCGCCGTCGCCGTTGCGTCACGCCTGGTCGCTGGCGGTCGAGGAGCAGTTCTACCTGGTCTGGCCGATCGTGGTCGCGGGGTTCGTGCGTCGGCGCCGCGCGCTGCTCGCCACCGCCCTGGTGGTGGCGTGCGCCTCGGCCGCGTGGATGGGGTACTCGTACGCGCCGGACCCGTCGCGGGCGTACTACGGCACCGATACGCGTGTGCACGCGTTGCTCGCCGGTGCCGGGCTGGCGATCGTGCTGCTCGGCCCGGGCCGCGACCGGTGGGTGCGGCTGCTGGGGTGGCTCGCGCTCCCGGCCCCGGTCGTGCTGGCGGTCGCGTTCGCGGTGGTGAGCGACGAGGCGCCCGGGTACTACCGCGGCGCGGGATTCGGCCTGGCGCTGGTCGCGACCGTGCTGGTGGGCGCGGTCGCGGTCGCTCCGGACGGGCTCGTCGGCCGTCTCTTCCGCGTGGCGCCGCTGCCGTGGCTGGGGCGGCGCTCGTACTCGCTCTATCTCTGGCACTGGCCGGTGTTCTGCTGGCTGGAGCCGCTCCCGGGTGCGGGAGGCGTCGCCGCGAAGCTCGCGCTCACCGCCGTCCTCGCCCTCGCGTCCTATCACCTGATCGAGCTCCCGGTGCGCCGCAACCGCTTCGCGCGGCCCGGAGCGTTCCTGGTCGCGTCGGGTGCGGTCGCGAGCGCGCTCGCGGTCGTCGTCGTGGCCACGACGGGTGCGGCGCCGCCGCTGGTGGGGGAGCCGGCCGAGCCCGGCGCCAAGCCGCAGCTGCTCGCGGCCGCCTCGTCGCCCTCGGCGATCCGGCTGGCGACGGCCGGGGACTCGGTCGCCAGGAGCCTGGCGCCGGGGCTGCGCCAGGTCGCGGACGCGCAGGGCTGGGGTTACGCCGACAGCGCGGTCAGTTCCTGTTCGGTCGCCGGGCTGCTGATGGTGGAGCCCGACGGATCGACCTACCGCGCGGGCCGGCGGTGTCCCGAGGTCGTCCCTCCGATGCAGCGCGAGCTCGTCGCGAACTTCGACCCGACGCTGATCCTGGTGCACTCCCGGTGGGAGAACCAGCCGGTGCGCCGGCCCGACGGGGTCGTCGTCCGCCCGGGGTCGGCGGCCCACCTCGCGTACGTGCGGAGCCGGCTCGTCGTCGCGCTGGGGCGGCTGACCGCCGGCCGGGCCCACGTCGTGCTCATCGAACCGATCCCGGCGGCCGATTCGCTGTGCCGACGGCTCGGCAACTCGCCCGAGACCTGCCGCGACCAGCTGCGTGATCCCGGGGCCGAGCAGTACAACGCGCTGCGCCGCTCGATGGCCACCGCGTTCCCCGGCCGGGTCACGGTCATCTCGGTCGCCGACCTCGTCTGTCCCGGTGGCGTCTGCACCGACGAGGTCGGGGGCCGCCGCCCGCGCCCCGACGGCCTCCATTTCTCCCCGTCCGGCGCCGCCTGGATCGCACCGCTGATCCTGCACCGCGCGGTGGACGCCGGCGCGCTCGGCTGAGGACTCCGCCGGGGGGTGGAGATGTGAGCGGAGTCGCGTCCGGTGCGGTGGGTGGGGCGAGGGCGGCCTGATAACGTCGTCGGTGCGAAGGGGAGTAGCTCCCAATGTCGCGGTCGACATACTGAAGCGCCAGCGCTTCCGGCCGCGCGGCCCGCACGGGCGAGCGAGACCTTCGACTCAGGCGTGATGAACGCCGGGTCGAGGTCGTGCGCGCACCTGGATCCGGCTGAAGACCGGAAGGTGTTTCGTGACTGGATTCCTGGTGGCTACGGCCGTGAGCTTCGGCGTCATCTTCGTCGCCGAACTCGGCGACAAGTCGCAGCTCATGGCGCTGACGTTCGCCACGAAGTTCCGCGCCCTGCCGGTGCTGATCGGCATCACGATCGCCACCGCGATCGTGCACGCGGTGTCGGTCGCCGTCGGGTACGGGCTCGGCGCGACGCTGCCGACCGGCTGGATCGCGCTCGTCGCGGCGATCGCGTTCCTGGTGTTCGGCGCGTGGACGCTGCGCGGCGACACGCTCACCGACGAGGAGCGCTCGAAGGCCGAGAAGACGACCAAGTCGGCGATCTTCGCCGCCTCGGTCGCCTTCTTCCTGGCCGAGCTCGGTGACAAGACGATGCTCGCCACGATCACGCTGGCCACCCAGTACGGCTGGTTCGGCACCTGGCTCGGCTCCACCGTCGGCATGGTGGCCGCCGACGCGCTGGCGATCCTCGTCGGCCGCAAGCTCGGTAAGCACCTCCCGGAGAAGGTCATCAAGTACGGCGCGGCCGCGTTGTTCTTCCTCTTCGGCGTCTGGCTCCTGATCGACGCGATCGCGCAGCTGACCTAGAGCCGCAGCGCCTTGCGGAGCACGGCCACCGCCTCCGCCGACTCCCGCTTCGACACCTCGGCCGTGGCCACCAGCCCCGAGCCGTGGAACGTGCCCGGGAACAGGTGCAGCTCGACGCTCACGCCCGCCGCCACCAGCGCCAACGCGTACGCCACGCTCTCGTCGCGCAGCGGGTCGAACTCCATCGCCGACACGTACGCCGGGGGCAGGCCGCGCAGGTCGGTGGCGCGTGCCGGGGCCGCGTACTCGCTCACGCCGGTACCGCCGCGCCGGCCGGCCCCGAGGTAGGAGTCCCAGCTCACGATCGCGTTCGGCCGGTTCCAGAGCGGGGTGTCGACGAACTCGGTCATGCTCTGCGTCGCCAGCCGGTCGTCGACCTCGGGGACACCGAGGTACTGGAACACGAGCTCCGGCCCGCCGCGGTCCCGGCACAGCAGCGCGAGCGCGGCGGCCAGCCCGCCACCGGCGCTGATCCCGTGCACCGCGATGCGGGCGGCGTCGATCCCCAGCTCGTCGGCGTGGGCCCGGACCCAGACCAGACCGGCGTAGCAGTCCTCCAGCCCGGCCGGGAACGGGTCCTCCGGCGCGAGCCGGTACTCCACGCTCACCACGACGACGCCGAGCTCCTCGCAGAACCGCGTGTTGGCCTGGTCGTCGATGTCCACCGAGCCGAGGATGAACCCGCCGCCGTGGATGTCGTAGATCGCCGGGACCGGCGCCTCGGTGCGCCCGCGGGGCGAGAAGATCCGCAGCCGGACGTCCGGCGCACCGTCGGGGCCCGGCACCTCGAGGTCCCGGACGTCGACCGGCGGGTCACCCACTGGTGCGATCAGCGCCAGCATCGACTCGGTCGAGGCCCGCACGGCGTCGAGGTCGCTCGCGTCGACGTTCGGCAGCATCGGGATCACGGCGGCCAGTTCGGGGTCGAAAGCGTAGGTCACGGCAGGTCCTCCTCGCTGAGGCGCAACGGCCCGGAAATCGTGACATCCACGCAGGCCACCGGTCATCCGACGACCGTCGGGCGTCGCGGCCGCCGAACCCGACGCCGCGACGTACGCTCGGCGGCGTGAGCAACCTCGATCCGGCTCCCGCCGAGGCGACGTGCGGTGGCGAAGCCGTCGGCGCCCCGACCCACGAACTGCTGATCGGCCGGGACGTCGTGCTCGGCGGGCCGCGCGGCATGGCGGTGTCGCGCACGCTGCCCCACAAGCACCGCCGGATGGTCGGCGCCTGGTGTTTCGTCGACCATTACGGGCCCGAGGAAGCCACCATGCGCGTGCCGCCGCACCCGCACATCGGGCTGCAGACGGTCAGCTGGCTGGTGCGCGGTGAGGTGCTGCACCGCGACAGCATCGGCTCCGAGCAGCTGATCCGGCCGGGTCAGCTGAACCTGATGACGGCCGGCGCCGGGATCTCGCACTCCGAGGAGTCACCGGCGACCGTGCTGCACGGCGCTCAGCTCTGGGTCGCGCTCCCGGCGAGCGACGCGCGGACGGCGCCCGCGTTCGCGCACCACGCCGACCTGCCCGTCGTCGCCAAGGACGCGCTAACCGCCACCGTCCTGATGGGAACACTGGAAGGCGCCACCTCGCCCGCACGCACGTACACCCCGCTGGTCGGGGCGGAGGTCCTGGGCGCGGGCACGCTCGAGCTGCGTCCCGACTTCGAGTACGCGGTGCTGGCGTTCGAGGACGGTCCGGTCGTCGACGGCGAAGCGGTACCCGCGGGTGCGCTCGTCTACCTCGGGACCGGCCGCACCGAGCTCACGTTCGCCGGTGCCGGGCGCACCCTGCTGCTCGGCGGCGAGCCGTTCGCGGAGCAGATCGTCATGTGGTGGAACTTCGTGGGCCGCGGCCACGACGAGATCGTGGCCGCCCGCACCGCGTGGGAGACGCACGAGGCGTTCGGGACCGTCACCGGCTTCGACGGTCCGCCCCTGCACGCCCCCGAGCTGCCCACCACCCCGCTGAAGCCGCGCGGGCGCACCCGCTAGGCCGCTAGGAACGCAGCGCGAGCTTCGGGTGCTGGGCCCAGAAGTCGCAGTTGTGGTCGGCCGTGAACGACGTCGACGGCAGTGGCTTCGAGCCCTCCGGCACGAGTGCCTGCATCGCCGGCCCGAACTTCTCCCACTTCGGCGCTCCGTCCGTGTTCGGGTCGCCGTCGATTGCGAAGCTCGTCCAGTACGCCACCATCTCCTTGCTGAGCTTCTGTGCCGTCGGGGGCAGCGCGCCGAGGCGCTCGAGGTCGAACAGGTACGGCAGCTCGGCGGCGTGCGCGGCCTTCAGCGGGAAGTTGCCGATCTTCGGCAGCGGCGCGTTCGGGTCGTTGAACTCGTACGCGTACACGGTGGTGCGCTTCGCCGCCGACGTGTTCGTCCGGATCGCCGGGCAGGAGAACGTGGCGTCGGTGATGATCGCGCCGAGCGCGTCACCCGGCGTGCCGTACTTCGACAGCGGGTAGCGCTCGATGATCTGCGGGGCCAGGGTCCCGGCCGCGCGGCGCACCGCGGTGGCGTACAGCTCCGGTCCGACGTTCTGCAGCCCCAGCGAGAGCACGAACAGCCGGCCTTCGTCGTGGTTGGTGCCCTGCAGCAGTGGCACGTCCTTGAACGTTCCGCGGCTGAACGCGGTCTCGATGTCGGACGGCAGCACCGGCCCGCCGGTCGCCGGCGCGTAGGTGAGGCTCGTGCCGCTGACGTTCGACGCCGACCGGATCTCCGTCGCGGACTTGCCGCGCAGGCAGGTCAGCACCGCCGCGCCGCGGCAGCCGAGCGAGGCCGCGAACGTCGTCCCGGTCGTCTCCGCGACCGACTGGGTCGGCCCGCGCAGCGCGCAGCCGCTCTCCGCGATCGCCTTGACGAACAGCCCTTCGGCCTCGGGCGAGACCAGTTGCGAGCAGACGCTGCCGCCACCGGCTGACTCACCGAACAGCGTGACGTTCTTCGCGTCCCCACCGAAGTTCGCGATGTTCTTCTGCACCCAGCGCAGCGCGGCCTGCTGGTCGAGCAGCCCGTAGTTGCCCGACCCGAGCGGCTGCTCCCGGCTGAGCTCCGGCAGTGCCAGGAAGCCGAGCGCGCCGAGACGGTAGTTGATCGTCACGACGATCACGCCGCCCTCGGTGACCAGGCGCCCCGGTCCGTAGTCCGACCCCGCCCCGTTGATGTAACTCCCGCCGTGGATCCAGACCATCACCGGCAGCGCGCCCTTCCGGGCCTGCTCCGGCAGCGTCCGGCGGGCCGTGCCGTCGGTCGGGGTGTAGACGTTCAGGTACAGACAGTCCTCAGTGGTGCTGCCGTTGCCGGAGTCACCGCCGCTGACGACGCTGCCCTGCTGGGTGCACGCGGCGCCGGCCTCGGTGGCGTTACGCTCGCCGCTCCACTTCGCGGCCGGGGCCGGGGGCATCCAGCGCAGCTTGCCGACCGGCGGGGCCGCGTACGGGACGCCGAGGAACGACCGGTAGCCCGCCTCGTTCGCCCCGCGCAGCGAGCCGTTCTCCGTCGTGACGACCTTTGTGGTCAGGTCGACCGACTTCGCGGCCGGAGGATCGTCCGATTCACTGGTGCAACCGGCCACCAGGGCGAGCGCGAGCAGAACAGCGAAGAAGCGCGACCGCATCTCTGGGGCCTTTCTGAACGCCGGACGACCGGAACCCGGACGGTACCGCTAAGTACCGCCCGGTTCCACCTCGTGGCTTTTTACCGCAACCGCCGACCGGCGGCGCGGACGGCCCGACGCACCGCGGGGATGCGTTCCTCGACCGCGTCGGCAAGCGCCTGCTCACCCCGGTGCAGCAGCCCGAACGTGAAGCCGTTCTCCCCGGCCAGGTGCGCTTGCATGCCCAGCTGACGCAGCACCTGGCGCGCCACCACGCTGTCCTGGTGCGCGCCGAGGTCCTCCTGGACGCCCTCCATCGCCCCCGCGAACTTCTTCGCGACCTTGCCCAGCGCCGGCTGGGACGCCTCGGCCGCGTACCGCGCCCGCTTCGCCGACTTCCGCGCCTCGTGCAGCAGGTGGTCGCGCCGCTCGCCGGGCGGCAGCGTGGCCGCGGCGCCGATCTCACGCGCGACCCGCCGGTGGCCGCGCCGCAACGTCGTCGGCAGCGCCCGGGCCGCCGGGTCGTCGGCCGCAGGTGTCAGCGGCGGGTTCCCGGCCAGCTCGTCGAGCGCGTCGAGGAGCGCGAAGTACCGTTTGCTGTTCAGCGCCTCGAGCACGCGCTCGCGCGCCTCCGCCTGCTGGTGCGCCAGGTGCCCGGTGACCCGCGCCCGCACCGGGCCCACGACCAGCTCGTCGGGCGTCGCGTCGATCTTGCGGTCCAGGCTCTCGCGCAGCACCTCCAGGTCACGCGCGCCGCCGAGCACACCGGCCAGCCACTTCAGCTCGTCGCCCACCGGCCGGGTGGCGTCCCGGTCCACTACCGACTTGAACGTGCGCAGCGCCGAACGCAGGCGGCGGGTGGCCACCCGCATCTTGTGCACCGAGTCCGGCTCGTCCCGCCGTACCCGCGGGTCGTACTCGAGGATCGTCGCGACCTGCTCGCGCAGGTGGTCGACGACGACGACACCCACGGACTTCTTCTTCGGACGCCCGGAGGGCCGCGCTGCCGGGTCGGGCAACCGGTCGGCCAGCACCCGGGCGAGCTTGGATCCGCTCGCGGAGCGGTGCACTCCGGCCGCACGCAGCCGCTTCTCGACGGTGTCGAGCAGCTTGGTGCGACCGCCGGCCAGTTCGACCTCGAGTTCCGACCACGACGAGACGGTCGACTCCTGGCCGAGCGTCTGGCCGGCCACCTCGTCGGCGACCACCTCGGCCAGCACCGCCCCGCCGGGGTCACGCAGCCGGCGCCGGGTGCGGGTGGTCTTGATCCGGGCCACCGGCGTCAGCGCGGCACCCCGGGTGTACGCGGTGACGAGGGATTTCAGCTCGGTCGGCACGGTCCGGCTCGCACGCCCGAGCGGCCAGCGGATCTCGTCGCGCCCGTCGGGACCGGCCGGCAGCTTGAGGTGCCAGCCCGCGTCGTCGCCGCCGGTCCGACGGCGCAACGTGATCCGATGGGCCGCCAGCCGCAGGTCCGACGTGTCGAAGTAGACCGCCTCGAGCTCGAAGACGTCGGCGGCCACGTCCACCTCGACGCCGGGCAGGTCGTCGAGGGGCGGCAGCGCCACCCCCGCCGGCAGTTCGTACTTCCGCTCGATCTCGCGCACCACAGTTTCCGTCACGTCTTCTACTCCTTCGCGCAGCTTCTCCCAGGCATTCCCTTCGCAGAACCGGCAAACCCACCTGCGCATCGGTGAACTGGTGGCCCGCCGCACACGTCAACCCAAGTGCAGTAGTTGGCAACGTCGGTGAGCAGGGATCAGACGCACGACGCGGGGACGTTCCGGTGCACTAGCATCAGCCGCGACGGTTGGGTGGGGTGGGACGGGAGTCCATGGACGGGCGAGCGAGGTCGACGAGTTCGATCCAGCCGTCGGCCCGCGGTTCACACCGCAGGGCGGCGAGGGGCCCCACCGAGCTGACGAACGACCTCACGAAGCTCATCGCGCGTGCGGCCGCGGTGGCGACCCCGGCCCCGCCGCCGGCGTCCGCACCGGTCGTCGGGCCCGGCCGGCACCACGCCGACGCGCCCCCACCGCCCGAGGAACCACCGTCGCCGCGATTCCGCCCTACCCGGCTGCACCTGATCGCGGCCGGCGCGGTGGCGGCGGCCGCGGTCGTCGTCGCCGGCTCGCTGGTGCTGATCTGGCCGTCGGGTGAGGACGCGGCGGGCACGACGACCACCCCGTCGAGCCGCGGTTACACCTGTCGGCCCGGTAACCGGTTCGCCGAGGCCTTCACCGCGTGCCGGGCGGCGGCCAAGGTGCGCCCGGCCAACGGCGACGAACCGGCGGTCGGTCTCGGCGACGGGACCGACATCGGCGTCGCCGACGTCGGCGACCGGCACCACGAGGTCATCCCCGACACCCGGCTGTGCAGCGCGGGGCGCGAGCGGTACCGCGGTCTCGACCTGGCCCGGGACGACTGGCCGGTGACCAACCTGAAGAGCCGCGGCAAGGACACGTTCACCTACCGCATGGACAGCGAACACGACGGGGTCCTGCGCTTCTACCTGACCAAGGCCGGTTACGACCCGACCAAGCCGCTCACCTGGAACAGCCTCGAGAAGAAGCCGCTCGCCGAGGTGACCGGCAAGCCCGGGGCCGACAACTACTACCGCGTGCCGGTCACGCTGCCGGCACGCTCCGGGCGGCACCTGGTCTACACGATCTGGGAAGACCGCGACAGCGACGCGGCGCTCTACGCGTGCTCGGACGTGATGTTCGGTGGCACCGCGGGCAGCGCCACCACGAACGCGGCGAACACGCCCCCCGCCGCGGCCACCGCGACCAAGGAGTGGACCGTCGGCGTCGACTACCAGGTCGGCGACCAGGTCGTCTACGACGAGGTCACCTACCGGTGCTCGCAGCCGCACCGGTCGGTCCGCGGCTGGGAGCCGGACTCCGCTCCGGCGCTCTGGGAAGTCGCTAGGCCGTGAACGCGGGCGTGTCCGCGACCGAGTAACCGCCGCGGCCGGCGCCCTTCACCTGGTACATCGCCGTGTCGGCCGCGCGCATCAGCTCGTCGAGGTCGCCGCCGGTGCCGTGTTCGGCGAACGCGACGCCGATGCTCGCGCCGACGACGACCGGGTGGCCGTCCGCCGTGATCGGCGTCCGGATCGACTCGACCAGCCGGTCGGCGATCCTGAGCCCCTCCGCCTGGTCGTGCACGCCGGGCAGGATCACCGCGAACTCGTCGCCGCCGAGCCTTCCGACCGTGTCGCTCTGGCGCACGCAGCCGACCAGCCGGTTCGCGACCTCGCACAGCAACTCGTCCCCGGCCTGGTGTCCGTACTGGTCGTTGACCTGTTTGAACCCGTCCAGGTCGAGCAACATGAACGCGACCAGACGGGCCTGCGACCGGGTGTTGAGCGCCATCCGCAGCCGGTCGTGCACGAGCGCCCGGTTCGGCAGCCCGGTGAGTGAATCGTGGAAGGCCTGCCGGGTGAGCTCCTCGTTGAGCTGCAGCGTCTCCAGCGAGGACGCCACCTGGGTCGCCCAGGTGACCATGCTGGCCCGGATCTCGGCCCGCAGCGGACCGTCGGCGCCGATCGACATCGCGCCGAGCCACTTGGTCGCCGTACGCAGCGGGACGAGGAATAGCCCGCCCCGCCGGATGTCGGTGTTGGTGACGCCGGTCAGCTGCGCGCACTCGGCGCCTTCCAGGTAGATCGGCCGCCCTTCGCGGAACAGCTCCAGCAGCGGCGGCGGCATGCGGTCGTAGTGCACCTCGAGCCCGACCAGACCGTCGACGCCGTCGCCGTCCGCCGCGCGGATACAGGTGGTCAGGCCCTCGCCGCGCGACAGCGTGGTCCGGACCCCGTCGCCCTCGCCGGCCAGGCCGAGCGCGGTACCGGTGGCGATCCGGTAGAGCGTCGGCCGGTCGGTCGCCGCCACGACCGCCGCGGCGCCCTGGGCCAGGATCCGCTCCCTGGCGACCATCCGTTCGTGCTGCTCGAGTGCGTTCTTCAGGACGAACATGAGCAGCGAGAGCACCGCGACGGCCCCGCCCAGCGCGGGCGCCGGGCCCTGGAAGTCCGGGGTGAACTCGCGGCGGACCAGCGGGGCGACCAGGATCGCGGCCTCCACGCAGACGATGCGCTGGACCAGGTCCCACGCGTTGCCGTAGAACGTGCGGAAACAGAGCGCGCCGAAGACGAGGTTGACGGCGGTTTCGTTGTCGGTGCCGAACGCGATCGTCGCTCCGACCACCACCCACTCGGCCGGTTCGGCCGCCCGGGGGAACCCGCCGGTCCGCCACCGCAGCGTCCACCAGGCGACCAACGCCACCAGGGTGACGTCGAGCAGCGTCCGCTGCGCCGGTGCCAGCAGGCTCGAGCCGGCGACCTGCACGAGGGGTCCGATCGCGCAGAACACGGCGTACAGAAGGAAGACCCCGCGGACGCGGTGGAGGAGCGACCAGCCTCGGATCACCTCGCGGACGTTCACGTCGCTCCTCGCGGTCGTCGGGGGTTCCGCGTCCACCTCAGCCCATCGGCGCCGGTCAGCGCAGCCTGAGCCAACCGGAAGTCCGATCCGCGGTGTGACCGGTCCCACTACGATGGCCCGGGCAGAGCCGAGCGACCGGGGAGAACCAGTGGCCGAGCGATCCGCGCCCGTGCTCCAGGCCAAGGGGCCCGCGGACGCCGTCGCACTCGCCGGCCGGGCGTACCTCGACGGCGAGCCCGTGGACATGTCCGCGCTCGCGCACCAGCTGGGTATCGGGCGTGCCACCCTCTACCGCTGGGTCGGCAACCGCGAGGAGTTGCTCGGCGTCGTGCTGGCCGAGGCCACCGAGCGGACGTTCCGGGTCGCCGAGCGGGCCGCCCGGTCGGCCGACAGCACCGGCGGTCCCGAGTACGTCGTCGACGTGATCGCGCGGTTCATGCGTGCCGTCCTCGCCGCGCCCGGGCTCAAAGCGCTGACCCAGCGCGAGCCGATGGTCTTCATCCGGCTAGCGACGACGCCCGGCGCGATCGAGGACCGGGCGGCGGCGCTGGTCGAGGAACTCCTGAACCAGGAGTGCGCCACCGGGCGCCTCACACCGGCCCTCCCGGTGCCCGCGCTCGCCGTCGCGATCGTGCGGGTCTGCGACTTCCACATGTACGCGCACCTGCTCGGCCGCGGCGCCCCCGAGGTGGATACGGCGCTGGCCATCGTCCGCGTCCTGGTGGGGGCGCCGGGCTAGCTTTGCAAAGTGGTACTTTGCAAAGTATGGAGGACCACCCGATTCGCGATGCCCTGCTGGGGCTGCTCGCGAACGGACCGGTCACGGCCAACCAGGCCGCGAGAGAACTCGGAGAGAGCTCCGGGTCGTGCTCGTTCCACCTGCGCCAACTCGCCCGGGCCGGTCTCGTCGAGGAGGCGCCGGTGCTGCCGGGCAGCGGCTCCGGCCGTCGCCGGCCGTGGCGGCTGCGCCCGGCCGAACCCGAGTTGACCCCGCTGCTGCGTGAACTGGAAGACGAGGGTTACCGCCGGTGGATCGCCGGCCGGGACGCCGTCGACAGGCGCTGGCACGCCGACGACGCCGCCAGCCACGTGCTCTGGCTGACCCCCGCCGAGATGGCCGAGGTCGCGGCCGCGGTGCGTGCGGTCGCCGACCGGTACGCCCACCGCGAGAACGCCGACCGACCGGCCGACGCCCGCCCGGTCGCCCTGGTCTCCCGGGTGTTCCCACTTCTTTCCCCTACCGACCCAGCGGAGAAGTCGTCATGACCGTCGTGCTACCCGAGCGCGGCCCCGGCGGGCTGCTGCCGATCGTGATCACCGGCCAGCCGGTGCTCCACCGCCCGGCCGCGCCGGTGACCGTGTTCGACGCGGGCCTGGCCGAGCTGATCGAGCAGATGACCGCGTCGATGAAGGCCGCACCCGGCGCCGGCCTGGCCGGGCCGCAGGTGGGGGTCGGCCTGCGCGTGTTCACCTACGACTGCGGCCCGGGCCGGCGCGGCCACGTCGTGAACCCGGTGCTCGAGCGGCTCTCCACCGAGCTGGAGGAGGACCGGGAGGGCTGCCTCTCGATCCCCGGCCTGCGCTATCCGACGCCCCGCGCGTCCCGGGTGCGGGTGACCGGCGTCGACGTGGACGGCGCCGACGTCGACGTGGTCGGCGAGGGGTACCTGGCCCGCTGCTTCCAGCACGAGGTCGACCACCTCGACGGCGTGCTCTACGTCGAACGGCTCGGCGGCCGGGTCCGCAAGCAGGCGATGAAGGACATCCGCGCGGCGTCCTGGAACGGCAGCGCCTCCCTGGAACCGGGTCTCACCGGCTGAGTCGGCGCGCCCACAGGGCCAGCTGGGCACGGAAGCGGTCGCGGGGGTCGTCGAGGTGCCAGCCGAGGGCGTCCTCGACGTGGGCGAGGCGGGCCGCCACCGAGCTGTGGTGCAGGTAGAGGGTGGTGGCGGCCTGACGCAGCGACCCGGTCCGGCAGAACGCCTCCAGGGCGGCGACGTCGAGAGCGCCGCTGTCCGTGCGTGCGTGGGCGTCCAGGGCACGTACGTCCGGCTGCTCGCGCAGACGTTCGGTCGGGATGTCGGCCAGGAGGGCCAGCGGGCCGAGCTCGTCGTGGTCGACGACCGCGTCCACGGGGCCGCCGGCCGCCGAGGCGAACCGCAGCGCGAGCCGCGCCTGCGCCCACGACGTCTCGGCCGCGAGCCCGTCGACGTTCCCGCCCACCCCGACCCGGATCCCACCGCCGGTGGCCTTCCCGGCAGGGGATTCGGCGACCCGGCTGCTCAGGGCGGTCCGGAGGTCCTCGGCGGGGGAGATGGAGCCGTCGCGGCGCTGGAGGAGCACGGCGGCGACACCGCCGATGACCGCGACCCGCACCGACCGCACCGGCCGGCCCCGCGCGACGAGCGCGACCGCCTCGGCGCCGGAGTCCCGGCCGCGGTCGTCGGTGACCGCCACCACCCGCACCGGCCGGCCCGGTTCCAACCCGAGCAGCCGGAGCGCCCGGGTGCGGTCGGCGGCGGACTCGCGGCCGGAGAGCACGAGCTCCACCAGCGCCGGGTCGGCGAGGTGGGGCGCGCCCACCCGTGGCGACGCCACCAGCAGCACCCGGGCGGCGAGCGAGGCGCGCTCCAGCACGAGTTCGTCGAGCGGCGCCGGGCCGCCCGGCCGTTCCAGCCACAGCCGCCCGCCGCCGAAGTCGATCGCGCCGGACGCCGCTCCGCCCGCGGCGGCCGGTTCGCCGTCGGCGTCGTAGCGCAGGACCGGGCCGTCGGGCCGTTCCAGGCCGCACGGGCACTCGGCGAGCCCCGCGGTGGCCCGCACCAGCGCCGCCGCGGTCGCCCGGTGCTCGACGAGCGCGTCGAAGTACGCGATCACCCGAACCGCTGCCTCGGCGTCGGCGTCGAGCGCGGACAACCGCAGCAGCAAGCCCTTCATGACCGGAGGGTAACGACGCCGCGGGCTACCAGGAAGCCGCGTTGAGCCCTTCGCCGCGCTCAGCTGAGCCAGGACTCGTCGTCGGTGGTGTGGGCCAGCGTGGCTCGGAGCAGGCGGCGGAGGGTCTCGACGGCGGCGGGGGAGACCCCGTCGAAGAAGGACTCCTCGGCGTCCCGGAGGGCCTCGCCGATCCGTGGGAGGTTTCGCACGGCCTGGGGGGTCAGGGCCAGGCGGCGGGTGCGGCCGCTCGCGCCAGGGGCCCGGACCAGGTAGCCGGCCCGCTCCAGGGCGGAGACCGACTCGTGCAGCGACTGGCGGGTGACGTCGAGCTGGCGGGCCAGTTCGGTCGTGGTCAGTTCGGGCTCGAGATCGAGCTGGACGAGCAGCCAGTACTGACGCGTGGTCAGGTCGAACGGCCGCAGCGCGGCGTCGGACCAGCGGGTGGCCAAGCCGCCGGCGTGCGCCAGCAGATACGCCACCGGAGCTCGCACAAACCCATTCTGTCAGGGCCCCTGACAGTTACGTCATTTTTCGGCCTACGCTTCTCTGGCTTCCGGCGCCGGAAAGCCTCCCAATCCCTCACTAGCCGCCTCAAAGCGGCTGGTTCGGCATGCCCAGGAGGAGAACACAATGATCTCCGCACGGAATCTCACGAAAAGATTCCGGCTACGGCGAGGAGAGATCGTCGAGGCCGTCCGCGGCATCGATTTCGACGTCAGTCCCGGGGAGCTGGTGGCGTTTCTCGGGCCGAACGGCGCCGGGAAGTCGACGACGCTCCGCATGCTCACCACCCTGCTCCCACCGACCGAAGGCACGGCCACCGTCGCCGGGCACGACGTCCGCGAGGACCCGGCCGGAGCCCGGCGCACGATCGGCTACATCGGACAGGGCCACGGCGCCGGCGACTACTTCCGGGTGCGCGACGAGCTGGTCACCCAGGGGCGGCTCTACGGGCTGACCCGCAAACTGGCCAGGACGCGAGCGGACGAGCTGTTGACCGTCCTCGACCTCGAACCGCTCGCGAACCGCACCGCGGCCACGCTCTCCGGCGGGCAGCGACGGCGCCTGGACATCGCGATCGGGCTCGTCCATCGTCCCCCGCTGTTGTTCCTGGACGAGCCGTCGACGGGCCTGGACCCGCAGAACCGTGCGAACCTCGCCGAGATCATCCGGCGGCTGCGCGACGACTTCGCCACGACGGTGTTCCTGACCACGCACTATCTGCCGGAGGCCGACGCGCTCGCGGAGCGCGTGATCGTGATCGACCACGGCCGGGTGATCGCCGACGACCATCCGGCCCGCTTGAAGGAACAGACCGCCAAGGACTCTCTCGACGACGTGTTCCTCGAGCTCACCGGACGGAGCCTTCGTGACGACTAGCGTCATCTTCGAGCGGGAGATCGCTCCCGTGCTGCGCAATCCGCTCGGGCTGGTGTTCACGGTCGCCCAGCCGCTGGTCTTCCTGCTGCTGTTCGGGCCGCTGCTGAGCGACGTCCCGGGAACCGGGTGGCAGTGGTTCGTGCCGGGCATCCTGGTGATGACCGGCCTGTTCGCCACTGCGGGCGCCGGCTGGGGCATCCAGGCCGAGCTGCAGAGCGGATCGATGGAGCGGATCCTGGTGGCGCCGGTGAGCCGGGCCTCGATCCTGGTCGGCAAGACGCTGAAGGAGAGCTTCTCGCTGCTGGCGCAGGCGGTGCTGATCGTGCTCGTCGCGATGCCGCTGGGCTTCCGGCTCCATCCGCTTCCGGTGCTGGCGGGGTTGGCGCTGCTGGCCGTGTTCGGGATCGGTCTCGGGTCGCTGGCGATCGCGCTCGCGATCCTCACCCGCAAGCAGCCCGAGACGTTCTGGGGTGCGCATCAGTTCCTGCTGTTCCCGCTGGTGCTGCTGTCGGGGGTGCTGCTTCCGGTCGAGGACGCACCGGGGTGGCTCGCGACGGCCGCCCGCCTCAACCCGTTGACGTACCTGGTCGAGGCCGAGCGGGCGTTGTTCGCCGGTGAGTTCTTCGACTCCGCGGTGCTCTGGGGCGTGATCGGCGCGGTGCTCACCGCCGCGGTCGGCCTGACCGCGGGCGCCCGGGCCATGCGCGACGCCGCGCTGTAGAACCTTCGTGGCGCCCCTACAGCGGGGGCGCCACGAAGACCCCGCGGTCCGGGTCGTTGAAGGACTCCTTCGCGACCAGCTCGTTCATCGGGTTCGCGGTGCCCCACTGGTCGGTGACCTCGGGCTTCGAGAAGTCGTAGACGTGCGGGTGCCAGCTGTCCTCGTCGAGCAGCTCGAGCTCGGTCGTGTACTCGACCGTGTTGCCGTGCGGGTCGAAGAAGTAGGTGAACGTGTTGTCGCCGGCCATGTGCCGGCCAGGACCCCAGATCTTCTGGACCCCGGCGCGCAGCAGCCGGCCGGTGCCGAACATGTACTCGTCGATGCCCCGGAGCTCGAACGAGGCGTGGTGCAGCGACGTGTGCGGGCCCTGCGCGATCGCCAGGCTGTGGTGCTGCGGGTTGCATCGCATGAAGTACATGACGTCGCCGATGTACGGGTGCGAAAGCGTGTCCGAGAGCGCGAACGACAGGTTCTCGGTGTACCAGTCGCGGGTCGCCGACGCGTTCGGCGAGTTCAGGACGACGTGCGAGAGGCGCACCGGGATCGACTCGCGTTCCTCGATCTTGCGGTGCGCCCGCGGGGAGACGTCGGACGAGATCTCGACCGTGCGGCCGTCGATGTCGAAGAACCGGAAGCCGTAGCCGCCGCCGGGGGTGTCGACCGTGCCGGGCTCGGAGACGAGCCGGATGCCCTTCGCCGCCAGCGACGCGGCCAGCGCGTCGACGTCCGCGGGGGTGGCCGCACCGAACGCGACCAGGTCCAGCCGCTTCTCGGCCGCCTCCCGGATCCGGACGACGTACTGCTCCGGAGAGCCCTCGGCGGCGAGGAAGACCACGCCGCTGTCGTCGGCGACCCGGGTGAGGCCCCAGAGGTCCTGGTAGAACGTCACCTGCCGGTCGAAGTCGGGCACCGCCAGGTCGACGTGCCGCAGGTGGGTGATCAGGCGCTGCGTCTCCATGACGCTACTATGCGAGCCACATCACACATGAAGGAAATCGATAATCGGCATGGAGGTCATCGGTGACATCGATGCCCGGTCGGGTCAATCTGGCGGGCCTCGACCTGAACCTGCTGGTCGCCCTCAACGCGCTGATCGAGGAGCAGAACGTCACGCGCGCGGGTGCACGGGTCGGGCTCACCCAGCCCGCGATGAGTGCCGCGCTGGCCCGGCTGCGCCGGCACTTCGGTGACGAGCTGATGGTGCGCCACGGCAACCGCTACGAGCTGACGCCGCTGGGCGTGGCGCTGCGGCACCGCACCGAGATGGCGGTGGCCGCGGTGGAACGGGTGTTCGGCGCGCAACCCGACTTCGACCCGCTCACCGCCGAGCGCGAGTTCACCGTGCTGCTCAGCGACTACGCGCTGATGGTGCTCGGGCCGATCGTCGCGAACCTGCTGGAGGAGCGGGCGCCCGGCGTCCGGCTGCGCCTGGAACCGCACGGGCCGAGCGTCATCGACGACGCCGAGACGACGCTGCGCGGCAACGACCTCCTGCTGCTGCCGCACGGGTTCATCAGCGACTACCCCTCGCAGGACCTCTACTCCGACGGCTGGGTCTGCGTCCTGTCCGCCGACCATCCGACGGTCGGCGACTCGATCAGCGCCGAGGAACTGCGCTCGCTGCCCTGGGTGACCCAGTACCACCGCCCGACCGCGGCCACCACCGCCGACCGGCAGCTCGCGCTGCTCGGTTTCGAGCACCGCGTCGATCTGGTGATCGAGAGTTTCCTGCCGCTTCCGTTCCTGCTTTCGGGGACGCGACGAGTGGCGTTGCTGCAGCGTCGGCTGGCCGAACGGCTCGCCGACGCGGCCGGGGTGCGGGTCCTGCCGTGCCCGATCGAGGTCACCGATCTGGTCGAGGCCGCCTGGTGGCACCCGCTGCACGCGGCCGATCCGGCGCACCAGTGGCTGCGCCGCCTCTTCGCCGACGCGGCCGCGCAGCTGCACTGAGTGGCGTGGTCATCGCCACCTTTGCGTTATATAGCGAACTCCGCATATGTTGAAGGCATGGCCCACGACCACGCCCATCACGACCACTCGATCAGCCCGAACGCCGACCGGCGCTGGCTGATCACGGCGCTGAGCCTGATCGTCGTGTTCATGGTGGGCGAGGTGATCGTCGGCCTGATCGCCGAGTCGCTCGCGCTGCTCTCCGACGCGGCGCACATGCTCACCGACGCGGCCGCGATCGTCCTCGCGCTGATCGCGATGCGCCTGGCGGCCCGCCCGCCCAAGGGCAACTTCACCTTCGGGCTGCGCCGGGTCGAGATCCTGTCCGCCCAGGTCAACGGCATCACGCTGTGGGTGCTGGCGGCGGTGTTCGTGGTCGAGGCCATCGACCGGTTCCGCAACCCGCCCGACGTCGCCGGTGGCCTCGTGCTCGCCACCGCGGTCGTCGGCATCGGCGTGAACGCGCTCGCCACCTGGGCGATCTCCCGCGCCGACCGCCGCTCGCTCAACGTCGAGGGTGCCTTCCAGCACCTGCTCAACGACTTGTTCGCGTTCATCGCCACCGCCGTCGCCGGCGCGATCGTGCTGTTCACCGGCTGGGCCAGGGCCGACGCGATCGCCACGCTCCTGGTCGCGATCTCGATGGCCTGGGCCGGATGGGGTCTCCTGCGTGACTCCTGGCGCGTCTTCCTCGAGGCCGCCCCCCGCGGTCTCGACGTCGCCCGGATCGACGGCGACCTGCACGCGGTGGACGGGGTGGTCGACGTGCACGACCTGCACGTCTGGGAGGTGACGTCGGGGTTCCCGAACCTCTCCGCGCACCTGCTGCTGGCCAAGGACCAGGACTGCCACACCCGGCGCGAGGAGATCGCCGCGCTCCTGGCCGAGCGCTACGGCATCCGGCACACCACCCTGCAGGTCGACCACGCGCAGGAGCGGCTGATCGACCCGGCCGACCTCCGCCCCGGCGTCGCCAGGGAAGCCACCCCGCACTAACCGCCCGGCCCGAGTTCCCAAAAATATCGGTGCAGGTCGGTTGTGCGTTGGTCTCAGGCCGGGCGCACACGTGCCGACGTTCGTAGTGGTTTCTCTCCCGTGGTTTCGAAGGAGCAACGGTGACGCAGCCCGCGAGCTTGATCGACGCGAACGCGACTCCCGCGATCAAAGCGGCGTCCTTGGCGCTGCTTGTCCAAGAACGCTTGGTGCTCACGGTCAACGCCAAGACCGGCGCGGTGTTGTCGGTGAACGAGCGTGTGGTCGACATGGCTGACCGTCCGATCGAGGCGCTGATCGGCCAGCGGCTCGACGTGCTCTGGTCGATCTCCAGCGCGGCGGTGGAGAAGCTGCTCAGCACCGGACGTCGCGGTGAGTTCGTCGAAGAGGTCATCCAGATCAGCGACGGCGCCGGCCGGCCTCGCTGGCTCCGGCTGAACTGCGCGCCGGTGCTCGGCAACGGCGAGCCGCCGGCCGCCGGGCCGATCAGCGTGGACACCGCGAAGACGGCCGGCGAGCCGGAGAAGCCGGCGGGCACGTCGGCGGCCAAGGCCACGACCGGTCCCGCGCCCGCCACGGCCGCGGTGCCGGAGAAGCCGGTCGAGGGCGCCACGGCGGCGAAGGCCGGCGCGAAGGCCGCACCGACCAAGGCGGTTGCGACCAAGGCCACGGCCGGCAAAGACCCCGATCAGGTGCTGGTCACCGCCTACGACATCACCAAGGACCGCGAGCAGGTCGGTGAGCTGCGCGGACGCTACGCGGCGATCGACCGGTCGCAGGCCGTCATCGAGTTCGACCTCGAGGGCACGATCCTCACCGCGAACGACAACTTCCTGAACCTCACCGGCTACTCGCTCTCCGAGGTCGTCGGGCAGAACCACCGGATGTTCGTGCCGCCCGCGTACGCCGAGAGCGCCGACTACACGAAGTTCTGGGAGCGGCTGCGCAAGGGCGAGATCGAATCCGGCGAGTACAAGCGGCTCGGCCGCGGCGGACGCGAGGTCTGGATCCGGGCCACCTACAACCCGATCTTCGACCTCGAAGGCAAGCCGTACAAGATCGTCAAGTACGCGATGGACGTCACCGACACGAAGATGGTGGCGGCCGAGTACGAGGGCAAGGTCAACGCGATGAGCCGCGCCCGCGCGATCATCGAGTTCGAGATGGACGGCACGATCATCACGGCCAACGAAAACTTCCTCAAGACCACGGGCTACACGCTCGAGGAGATCGTCGGTCAGCACCACCGCATGTTCGTCGACGACGAGACGGCACGCAGCAGTGCCTACCGGATGTTCTGGCAGAAGCTCGGCCAGGGCGATATGGAGGCCGGCGAGTACAAGCGGTACGGCAAGAACGGCAAGGAGATCTGGCTGCGGGCGTCCTACAACCCGATCTTCGACCTCGAAGGCCGGCCGGTGAAGGTCGTGAAGTTCGCGATCGACGAGACGGCCGACAAGATGCGTAACGCCGAATTCGAGGGAAAGGTCAACGCGATCAACCGGTCGCGGGCGTCCATCGAGTTCGACCTCGACGGCAGGGTCCTCGACGCGAACAAAATGTTCCTGGAAGTCACCGGTTACACGCGCGACGAGATCATCGGCCAGCACCACCGGATGTTCGTCGACCCGAACTACGCCAACACCGACGCGTACCGGTCGTTCTGGAAGCGGCTCAACCAGGGTGAGTTCGAGTCCGGCGAGTACAAGCGCTTCGGCAAGGGCGACAAGGAGATCTGGCTCTACGCCAGCTACAACCCGATCTTCGACCTCAATGGCAAGCCCTACAAGGTCGTCAAGTACGCGTCGGACATCACGCAGCAGAAGCAGATGAACGCCGAGTACGAGGGCAAGGTCAAGGCGATCGACCGGGCGCAGGCCGTGATCGAGTTCGACCTCGAAGGCCGCATCCTCACCGCCAACGAGAACTTCCTCAACGTCACCGGCTACAACCGGGACGAGATCATCGGCCGGCACCACCGCATGTTCATCGACCCGCAGGAAGCCGGCAGCGAGGCCTACACGAACTTCTGGGAACGGCTGAGCCGCGGCGAGTACGAGGCCGGCGAGTACAAGCGGATCGGTAAGGACGGCAAGGAGGTCTGGATCCAGGCCACCTACAACCCGATCTTCAACCTCGACGGCAGGCCGGTGAAGGTCGTCAAGTTCGCGATCGACGTCACCGCGCAGAAGCTGCGCAACGCCGAGTTCGAAGGCAAGGTCAAGGCGATCGACCGCTCGCAGGCGGTCATCGAGTTCGACCTCGAAGGCAACGTTCTCGAGGCGAACGACAACTTCCTGCGGACGATCGGCTACTCGGCGCGGGAGATCAAGGGCCAGCACCACAGCATGTTCTGCGCGCCCGACTACATCACGTCGCCGGAGTACCGCGACTTCTGGCTGCGGCTGCGCAAGGGCGAGTTCATCAGCGGGCGGTTCCACCGGGTCGGCAAGTACAACCGCGACGTCTGGATCCAGGCCTCGTACAACCCGATCTTCAACCTCGGCGGCGAGCCGGTGAAGGTGGTCAAGTACGCCACCGACATCACCGAGCAGGTCCTGCTCGAGCAGTTGCTGGCGGGCAAGACGCTGGAGATGAGCGAGAACGTCACCGCGCTGGCCAAGTCGATCGACGAGATCGTGGTGAGCGCGCAGACCGCGAGCGGCATGGCCGGTGCGACGCAGGAGAACGCCGAGACCGGCTTCGAGGAGCTGCGCAAGTCGATCGAGGCCATCGACCTGATCGAGAAGTCCTCCGAGGAGATCGCGTCGATCGTGAACGTGATCGGGGAGATCGCCAGTCAGACCAACCTGCTCGCGTTCAACGCCTCGATCGAGGCCGCGCGGGCCGGTGAGCACGGCGTCGGGTTCTCGGTCGTCGCCGGTGAGGTGCGCAAGCTGGCCGAGCGCTCGTCGGAGGCGGCGCGCGAGATCAGCAAGCTGATCGCCGAGTCGGCCAACCGGGTCAGTCAGGGCTCGTCGGTCTCCCGCCGGGCGCAGGAGGCGTTCACCGAGATCCTCAAGAGCGTCCGGCAGACCAGCGACTCGATCCAGCGGATCGCCGCGTCGACGCAGGAGCAGCAGGCCGCTTCCCACCGCGTCGGTGAGATCATCGAAGCGCTGACCTCGGCCAACAAGCAGGAAGAGGTCTCGGTGTGACCCTGCTGGCCGAGCGGCCGGCCGCGGAGGAGCTGCTGTCGGGGTCCGTCCCCGACAACCGCAGCCTGGTCCAAATCGTCACCGGCACCGACACCACGGTCTACGGGATGTTCACGATCGGGCCGGCGCTGGTGGCCCTGCCGCTCTCCGAGCTGCGCGAGGTCATCCCGTGCCCGTCGGAGTTCAGCCAGCTGCCGACCCGCGCGCCGGGTCTGCTGGGTGCGGTGAACCTGCGCCACCTGGTCATCCCGGTGCTCGACCTGCGCCAGCTGATCGGCATCGAGGACAACTCCGGCACCGACGTCATCGTGATCGTCGCCCGGGAGGGCCGGATGTTCGGCCTGCTCGCGGACGAGATCCGGGGCGTCGTCCGGATCCCGAACGACGCGCTGATGGAGATGGTGGTCGGCGGATCGGGCGTGCCGCTGTTCCAGCAGAGTTTCGAGCAGCCCGACGACGGCAGCATCGTCACCGTGCTCGACTCGGCCGCGATCTTCGAGCTGCCCGGCGTCCCGGTGGTCAAGGAGTCCGGCACCCGCAACCAGAGCGCGCTGGCCGCCGCGGCCACCAGCCCCGAAACGACCGACGCGGGGTTCATCAAGGCCGGCGACACCAACCGGCGTGTCGTCATGCTGCTGCGCTGCGCGAACATCGGGTTGTCGATCGACGTCAACCACGTGCACTCGGTGATCCCGAAGCTGGTGATCCGCCCGTCGCCGCTGGTCGGGGAGTCCTGCCTCGGCGTGGTGACGCTCGGCGGGAAGTCGGTGCCGGTCGTCGACTCGCTGCAGGTGCTGGGGTTCGGGCAGCTGCCCAAGAACGACACCGAGCGCGGCATCGTGTTGACGATGTCACGCGGCCTCGTCGTGCTGAGCGTCTCGGACGTCACGAACATCGAGTCGGTGCCGGCCACCGACGTGCTGCCGCTGCCGACCGCGGGGATGGCGCAGAACCGCTTCGTGCAGGGTGCGCTTCTGATCCCGGGGAAGGGCCAGAACCTGGTCCTGGACGGGGAGGCGCTGCGTAGCGACGCCCACCTGGACAACCTCGCCAACATGGGCATGCCGGTGGAGGGGTCGGAGGAGGCCCTGGCCGAGGAGGCCGCGAGAGCCCGCAAGCGCGCCCAGGACGAGGTCAAGACCGATGACGCGCCGGAAGGCCGTCGGGTGGTGCCGGTCGTCAAGAAGATGCTGACGTACAACGCCGGCGTGGACGTGGCCAGCCCGCTCGTCCAGATCAAGGAAATCCTGCCGTACCCGACCGACTACATCCCGCTGGACGCGGTGGGCGCGATGATCCAGGGCGTCTTCACGCACCGGCGGGCCACGGTGCCGCTGATCTGCCTGACCACGCTCCTCGGACGGTACGAGGAGGTCGACCGGGTCACCGCGCGGGTGCTGCTCGTGGACGCCGCGGGCGGGTACGTCGGGTTCATCGTGCCGTCGTTGAACGCGATCGAGGAATCGATCTGGGAAGAGGTCGAGGACGAGCAGCGCGGGGTGGGCACCGATCCGCTCAGCCGCCGCCTGATCAAGGTCGGCACGGCCGACGCCGGCCGGATGCTTCCCGAGATCGACCTCGAACGGCTCGCCGCCTCGACCTGAGCGGCTACCCGCCGGAGGCTCAGGCCGGGGGGTTCGGCATCGGGCGCCGCGCGCCCTCCACGCCCACGTCGTCGAGCATCTTCGTCGACCAGCTGATCGCCGACAGGTAGGCCTCGGTGGGTTCCACCGGTCCGGTCAGCGCGGCGAGCTCGCTCACCGCGCCCTCCTCGTAGTGCCGCACCGCGGTGAGGATCTCGCCCAGGTCGCCGGAGCCCTCGGTGAGCGCTTCGCGGACCTCGTCGGCCAGCGGCAGCTCGTCGGCGAGGGCCCGCACCGAGCGTCCGGTCAGCTCGGCGATGCCCGACAGCAGGCCGATCGTGAACGCGACGCTGCCCGGCAGGTGCTGGAACTCGGCGGTGGTCTGGCAGAGCCGTGCCCGCGTCATCGTCGACGCGAGCTGGTCCTCGGTGGCTTCCGACACGTCGGTGAGCAGCATCAGCGTCACCCACTGGCGGACCTTGTCGAGCCCGAGGAACACCGCGGCCTCGTGCACCGACGAGACCTTCACGGTGAGCCCGGACGCGGCCGAGTTCGTCGCCCGCAGCAGCCGGTAGGCCAGCGTCGGGTCCATCGCGACCCGGTCGACCACGTCGTCGTAGTTCACGTCCTCCGCGCTCAGCGCGGCGAGCAGCTGCAACCGGCTCACCCGGGCCGGGGAGAGGCCGGTCGTCGACAGGACGTGGGGACGACCGAGGATGTTGCCGCGGAACAGGTCGAACCCGAGCAGGAACGCGACCTGGAGCTGCTCCTCGGTCTCCAGCCGCTCGGCGATCAGGCGCAGGTGCGGGTAGTCGCGGCAACGCTGGATCGTCGAGTCGACCTGGGCCGGGTCGGCTCCGCGCATGTCCATCATCACGTAGCTGGCGATGTCCAGGAGCCGCTCGTGGCCGCTGCCCCACTCGAACGCGCTCAGCGCGATCGTGAAGCCCCGTTCGACCAGGTGCGTGGCGCCCTCGACGACCTCGTCGTCGACCTCGACCGACGGCACGATCTCCAGCGCGGCGTGCCCGGTGTCGAACGGGATCGGCAGCTCGCCGACCAGGAACTCCCTGGTCACGTTGATGAAGCAGGCCTTCGCGCCGACCAGCTGCTCGAGGCCGAAGTCGGTGAACGCCGAGACGATGACCCGGCTGGTCGCGTACGGACCGCGGCTGGAGGCCCTCGGCGCGTCCGCGGCGTCGCGGAACGACAGCTCGTAGGCCACCACGTCGCCGGTCTGGTCGTAGATCCCCTGGCGCCCCACGTGGACGAGCGGAGCCGAGAGATCGGTCGGTGGGCGCACGAGCATGGGCTCAGGCTAGAACAAAAACGACAAAAACCCTATTACGGACGCTATCTGATGGTGTTCCGCGCGAGAACCGACAAGAGCTCGAACGCGACGTGCGCCGCGGCGACGCCGGTGATCTCGGCGTGGTCGTACGCGGGGGCCACCTCGACCAGATCCGCGCCGATCACGTCGAGCCCGACCAGCCCGCGCAGCGTGTTGAGCAGTTCGCGGCTGGTGAGCCCGCCGGCCTCCGGGGTGCCGGTGCCCGGGGCGTGCGCCGGGTCGAGGACGTCGATGTCGACGGAGACGTAGACCGGTCCGCCGCCCAGGCGGCGGCGCATCCGGGCGACGACGTCGGTGACGCTGCTCGTCTCGTAGTCGTCGGCCCGGATCACCTGGAAGCCGAGCACGCCGTCGGCGGTGAGGTCGTCGGGGGTGTAGAGCGGGCCGCGGATGCCGACGTGCAGACACCGCTCCCGGTCGAGCAGGCCCTCCTCGGACGCGCGGCGGAACGGCGTGCCGTGGGTGGTGGGCTCGCCGAAGTACGTGTCCCAGGTGTCCAGGTGGGCGTCGAAGTGCACGACCCCGATCGGACCGTGCTTCGCGCGGACGGCGCGCAGCAGCGGGAGCGCGATCGTGTGGTCGCCGCCGAGCGTCAGCAGCTTGGTGTTCCCGTAGGTGCGGGCGGCGGCCTCGATCGTGGCCACCGCCTCGCCGATGTCGAACGGGTTGACGGCCAGGTCACCAGCGTCGACGACCTGCTGGGCCGCGAACGGGGCGACGTCGAGCGCCGGGTTGTACGGGCGCAGGAGCTTGCTGGCCGCGCGGATGTGCGCGGGCCCGAACCGCGCGCCCGGCCGGTAGCTGACCCCGGAGTCGAACGGGACGCCCAGTACCGCGACGTCGGCGCTCGGCACCTGGTCGGCCCGCGGGAGCTGGGCGAACGTGGGTGGCCCGGCGTACCGCGGGATCAGCGAGTTGTCGACGGGTCCGATCGGCGAGGGCATGCGCGAAACGCTACTGCTGATAACCGGTCAGGAAGACCTGGACGGCGGCGGAGACCGCCTCCTCGGTGCCTTCCGCCCCCAGGTACCCGGCCGGTTTGAGCGGTCGAGGGCTCGCTTCGATCGTCGTCAGCGCCATGAAGTGCATCACCGCGCGATCGACCGAGGGCACCGCGAGCAGGCCCCGCTCGTCCAGCGCGACGAGCCGCCTGGCCACCTCGCGCTCGACCCGGCGCGGCCCGGCCTCCTGCCAGAGGGTGATCACCGGCTCCGGGAAATGGGTGGACTCCGCGACGATCTGACGCACCATCGCGAAGTGCTCGGGGTGGTCGATCGCCTGCCGCACCAGCGCGTGGCCCACCGCGCGGAGCTCCCGGGGCACGTCGTCCGCGCGCTCGGCGCCGGGCACGTCACGCAGCCGCGCCAGGAACCCGTCCGCGACCTGCGTCGCGCTGGCCTCGAGCACCGACGTGAACAGCACGTCCTTGCTCGCGAAGTGCTTGTAGAGCGTCCGGGTGGAGACGCCGGCCTCGGTGGCGATCGCGTCGACCGCCGCCCGCGCGTACCCGTCGCGCCCGAACACGATCCGGGCGGCCCGGGTGATCGCGTCGCGCTTCTCGGCCTGCAGACGCCCGGGCGCAGTCATGCGGACGAGCCTAGACGACGGCACCCTTTGTAAAGTAAAACGATTACTTTACGACCAGGCCGCTGAGGAGTGCCCGTGAACGACCCCATCCCGTGGACCGTCTGGCGGGTCTGCGCGATCATCGCGTCCTGCGCGTTCCTGACCGGTCTCGACGCATCGGTCGTCAACGTCGGCCTGGACACGATCACCCGTGACCTCGACACCACGCTCGGCACCGCGCAGTGGATCGCGACCGGCTACCTGGTCGCGTTCGCGGCGTCGCTGCCGATCTGCGGCTGGCTGGGGCGTCGGGTCGGCGTCGGCCGGCTCTGGCTGGCCTGCGCGGCCGCGTTCACGCTCACGTCGGCGGCGTGCGCGCTCGCGCCGACGATCGGCTGGCTCATCGGTCTGCGTGTGCTCCAGGGCCTCGCCGCCGGCATGCTCATTCCGGCCGGTCAGACCGTGATCGGCCAGGCCGTGGGGCCGAGCAGGCTCGGCCGGGTGATGGCGGCGCTCGGCGTCGCGGTGACGCTGGCGCCCGCGCTCGGGCCGGTCGTCGGCGGCGTGGTGATCGACCTGTGGTCATGGCCGTGGCTGTTCCTGCTCAACGTGCCGATCGGGATCGCCGGGGTGGGGCTGGGGCTGCGACACGTCCCTCGGGGTGCCCGGACCGATCCGGGGCGGCTCGACGTCGTGGGGTTGGCGCTGCTCAGCGTCGGGCTGCCGCTCGTCGTGTACGGGTGCACGCGGTTCGGTGAGACGCGCCAGCCCGGTTCGCTGGCCGTGCTGGCGGCCGGGGCCGCGTCGCTCCTGCTCTACGGCGCGCACTCCCGGCGGCTCGCCACGCCGATCCTCGACCTGCGGCTGTTCGGTCACCGGTCGTACCGGGCCGCGGTCGCCACCGGAGCGTTCGCGGGCGCGGCGCTGTTCGGCGCCGGCCTGCTCTACCCGCTGTGGTTCCAGCTCGGCCGCGGCGCCGACCCGCTGGGGACCGGCGTGCTCCTGCTCTCGATGAGCCTGGGCACCACGATCGCGCTGCCGCTGGCCGGGCGGCTCTCCGACCGGATCGGCGGTGGCTGGGTCAGCCTGGCCGGCAGCCTGGTGACGGTCGTGTCCACGGTTCCGTTCGCCCTGCTGCCGCTCGACGCCGGGGAGTGGCTCGTGCAGGGGCTGCTGTTCGTCCGCGGAGCGGGCCTGGCCGGTGCGCTGACCCCGGCGGTGACCGCGGCGTTCGCCGCGGTCACCCCCGCGCAGCTGCCCGACGCGGCGGCCCAGGTCAACATCGTGAACCGGGTCGGTGGCGCGCTCGGCGGCGCGATCTTCGCCGTCGTGGTCGCCAACGGGTTGCCGGACGGCGCCGGCCCGGCGTTCCACCGCGCGTTCTGGTGGCTGATCGGCGCGTCAACGCTCGGCGTGCTCGCGGCCGCGTGGCTGGCCGCCGCCGAGGTCAGTACACGTCGCGCACGTACCGCCGATCCGCTGCCAGCTGCTTGACGTACGCGGCGGCCTCGTCGGGGGAGAGGCCGCCGTGCGTGGCGACCACGTCGCGCAACGCCGCGTCGACGTCCTTGGCCATCCGGTGGGCGTCACCGCAGACGTAGAAGTGCGCACCGTCGCGCAGCCACGCCCAGAGCGCGGCGCCGTGCTCGCGCATCCGGTCCTGGACGTAGATCTTCGCCCGCTGGTCGCGGGAGAACGCCAGGTCCAGGCGGGTCAGCGTGCCGTCGTCGCGCAGCTGAGCCAGCTCGTCGGCGTAGTAGTGATCGGTGGCGCCGCGCGGAGCACCGAAGAACAGCCAGTTGGGGCCGGTCGCGCCGCGGGCCCGGCGGTCCTGCAGGAACCCGACGAACGGCGAGACCCCGGTGCCGGGCCCGACCATGACGGCCGGTGCCGCCGGATCGGCCGGCGGCTTGAAGTGCGCTGAGCGCTGCACGAACACCGGCACGCTGATGTTCGGCGGAGCGTCCGCGAGGAAGGTGGAACACACCCCCTTGCGTTGCCGGCCGGCCTCGTTGTCGAAGCGGACCACGGACACCGTCGTGCGGATCGCGCTCGGGTCCTCGAGCGGGCTCGACGAGATCGAGTAGAGGCGGGGCTGCAGGGCCGGCAGGGCGTCGGCCCACTCCTGGGCGGCCGCGTCCACCGGGTGGTCGGCGAGGACGTCGACGGCCTGGCGGCCCCAGGTCCAGCGGGCCAGCTCGCCCTTGTTCTCCGGGCGGAGCAGCTTGCCGAGCTCCCGGTTCTGGGTCCGGTCGAGGACGAAGCGCAGCAGCTTCGGGGTGATCGCGGCGATCTCCAGGTGGTGGCGGAGCGCGTCCTCGAAGTCCAGGTCCTTCCCGGCCACGGTCACCGGGGTCGCCGGGTGGAGGCCGGTCGCGGTGAGCCACTCGTCGACGAGCTTCGGGCAGTTCACCGGCCAGACCCCGAGTGCGTCGCCGACGTCGTACTCCAGGCCGTCCGCGGCGAACGTGAACTCGCGCACCTCCCGGACCGCGCCGGGTTCGCTCAGCAGCCGGTTGCCCACCAGCCGGGCCCCCACCGGCGCCGCCTTGGTCGGCCGGTGCCCGGCCTCGTTCTCGTCGCCGTGGCCGGTGGCGACGGAGAGGGCGGCCAGGACGGCGTCGGCCCAGGTCGTGGCCGTTCCTTCGTAGTCGGGTTCGCAGTCGACCCGGTCGACCAGCCGGTCGGCGCCCAACTCGGCCAGGCGGGCGTCGAGGCGGCGGCCGTGCCCGCAGAAGTTGTCGTAGCTGGAGTCGCCGAAGGCCAGCACCGCGTAGCGCAGCCCGTCCAGCCGGGGAGCGTCCGGCGCCGCCAGTGCGTCCCAGAACGCCCCGCCGTTGTCCGGCGCGTCACCGTCGCCGTACGTGCTGGTCACGAACAACAGGTCCGACGCCCGGCGCAGCACGTCGAGCGAACAGTCCGCCATCTCGACCACCGTGACCGCCCGCCCGGCCGCCGACAACCGCGTGGCCACCGACGACGCGAACTCCTCCGCGTTCCCGGTCTGCGAAGCCCACAGCACCATCAACGGCGGCGACGGTGACTCCGCGACCACGACGCCGGCCCGGGAGTACGTACCGGCCAGCGCCCCGTTGATCCACTGCGCGTTCTCCGGCGCGAAGAGCGAACCCTCCGGCAGCACCGGCACCTGGCCGTCGACCGGCGGCGACATCCGCAGCCCGGCCATGAACCCGGCCAGGTACCGGCGTTCGGACTCCGAGAGCACCGGCGGCCGCACGTCACCCAGGTCGAACAGGTTCGTCGCCGGAGCGTCCGGACCGGCCACGACCGTGAGCGACACCGCGCACACCTTGAACTCCGGCTGGAACGAGATCGGGTCCACCGCGTCGTTGGTGACGGCGTTGACGCTCAGGTACTCGCCGAAGACGTCGTTCCAGTGGAACGGCGCGAAGCACGTACCCGGCCGCACCCGGTCGGTGACCACGGCGGGCAGCACCGCGCGTCCCCGCCGGGACGCCACCTCGATCCGGTCGGCGTCCCGCACCCCGAGCGCGGCCGCGTCCGAGGGGTGGATCTCGACGAACGGCTCCGGGTTCAGCTTGCGTAGCTTCTCGACCTTCCCGGTCTTCGTCATCGTGTGCCACTGGTGCGGCAACCGCCCGGTGTTCAGCACGAACGGGTAGTCGTCGTCGGGCAGTTCGGCCGGTGGCACGTGCGGCCGGGGGTAGAACGCCGCCCGCCCGCTCGCGGTGGGGAACACCAGCCGCGCCTCGTCGGTCAGGTACCGCTGCGGGTGCCGGTCGGCCGCGTCACCGGCCGGAGCGGGCCACTGCACCGGCCCACCGCGCAGCCGCGCGTGCGTCACCCCGCGTACGTCGTACCCGGTCACCGGGTTCGCGAAGGCGGTCAGCTCGTCGAACACCTCGGCCGCGGAGGTGTGGGCGAACCCGTCGAACCCCATCGCGGTCGCGATCCGGGCGATCAGCAGCCAGTCCGGCAGCGCTTCCCCGGGCGCGTCGACGGCCTGCCGGGCGAGCGTCAGGTTCCGCTCGGAGTTCACCATCACGCCGTCGGCCTCGGCCCACATCGCCGCCGGGAGCACGACGTCGGCGTACGCGTTCGTCTCGGTGTCCGCGAACACGTCCTGGGTGACCACGAACTCCGCCGCCTCCAGGCCCTCGATCACCGTGCGGCGGTTCGCCACCGACGCCACGGGGTTGGTGCCGATGATCCAGGCGGCCTTCACCTCACCGTCGGCCATCCGCCGGAAGAGGTCGATCGTGCCCGCGCCGCCGGAGGCCGGGATCGTCTCCGGAGGCAACCCCCAGCGGTCCTCGACGAACGCCCGGTCGGCCGCCGAGACCACCGACCGCTGCCCGGGCAGGCCGGGGCCCATGTACCCCATCTCCCGGCCACCCATCGCGTTCGGCTGGCCGGTGAGCGAGAACGGACCCGCTCCCGGGCGGCCGATCGCGCCGGTCGCGAGGTGCAGGTTGATCAGCGCGTTCGTGTTCCAGGTGCCGTGCGTGCTCTGGTTGAGCCCCATCGTCCAGCAGCTCACCCACCGCCGGCCGGCCCCGGCGATCAGCCGCGCCGCCTCGCGCAGCGACTCCTCCGGAACGCCGGTGATCTCGGCGACCCGGGCCGGGGGATAGTCGCGCAGCATCGCGGGCATCGTCTCCCAGCCCTCGGTGTGCTCGGCCACGAACTGCTCGTCCACCGGCAGCAGGTGCAGCAACCCGTTCAGCAGGGCCAGGTCGGTGCCCGGCTCGATCGGCAGGAACAGGTCGGCTTTCGCGGCCGTGGCGGTGCGCCGCGGATCGACGACGATGAGCTTGGCGCCCTGCTTGAGCCGGTCGAGCATCCGCAGGAACAGGATCGGGTGGCAGTCGGCCATGTTCGAGCCGATCACCAGGAACACGTCCGCCTCGTCGAAGTCGGCGTAGGAGCCGGGCGGCCCGTCGGCGCCGAGCGAGAGCTTGTAGCCGCTCGCCGCGCTGGCCATGCAGAGCCGGGAGTTCGACTCGATCTGGTTCGTGCGCAGGTAGCCCTTGGCCAGCTTGGTGGCCAGGTACTGCGCCTCCAGCGTCATCTGGCCGGAGACGTAGAGCGCGATCGCGTCCGGGCCGTGCTCGTCGAGGATGCGCCGCAGCCGCTGGCCGGTCGCGCGGATCGCCTCGTCGACCGGGGCGGCCACCAGCGCCGCCTGCCGCTCCGGGCGGGTGTGAGCCGTGGTCAGCCGGCCTCCGGCCGACAGCAGATCCGCGCTGGTGGCTCCCTTGGTGCAGAGCCGGCCCCGGTTCGCCGGGTGTTCCTTGTCCCCGGACGCCGTGAGCGCGCGCCGCCGCCCGTCGGCGTCCCGCCCGATCTCCAGCACGATTCCGCAGCCGACGCCGCAGTACGAGCACACGGTCCTGACGCGTTCCGACACGTCCCGAGTCTGGGAAGCGGCGGTTTCGTCGACGTGACGCGGTCGCGGCGGGCCTGGTTACAGCTTTCTCACCGCGCCCCGGTGCCCTCGGTGAGGGTTCGCCACACGACGTCGCGCGCCAGCGGGAGTGCGGTGAACCGGACGCCGGTCGCGTCCCGGACCGCGTTCGCGAGCGCGGGCGCCACCGGGTTGAACGGGCTCTCGCTCATCGACTTGGCGCCCAGCGGACCGACCGGGTCGTGGACGCCGGTCACGAAGTGGACGTCGGTACGGGGGACGTCGGCGAAGGTCGGGAGGTGGTACGTACGGAACGTCGGGTTCGTCACGGCGCCGTCGGCGTCGATCCGGACCTCCTCGAACAGCGCGGCGCCGAGGGCCTGGGCGATCCCGCCCTCGATCTGGCCCCGGCACTGCATCGGGTTCATGACCGTGCCCGCGTCGGCGGCGTGGACGCTGCGCAGGATCCGGATCTCGCCGGTGTCCGGGTCCACCGCGACCCGGAACCACTGCGCGTTGAACGCCACCGACCGGGGCGTCCCCCCGAAGTGCCCGTCGGCGCGCAGGCGGCGCCCCGCGCGGTCCGCCGCCTCCCACAGATCCTTCAGCGTCACGTGGACGCCGTTCCCGACGACCGCGTCGGCCTCGAGCCGCGCGTCGCCGCCGGCTGTTCGGGCCGCGGCGGCGAGCAGGACGGCACGGAGGGACCCGGCCGCGGCGAGGACGGCGTTGCCGGTCACGGTGGTGCCGGTGGAGCCGAACGCCCCGGTGTCGTGACCGACGACGTCGGTGTCGGACTGCCGGACCGTCACCCGGTCGGTGCTCGTGCCCAGCACGTCCGCGGCGATCTGCCGGAACACGGTCGTGCTGCCGTTGCCGAACTCGGCCGTGCCCACCGCGAGGTCGTAGTGCCCGTCCGCGAGCAGCGTGAGCGTCGCGTCGGAGTAGTGGCCGTTCGGCGGCGTGGTGGCGATCATCGCCACCGCGCTGCCCTCGCCGACGAGCCAGCCCGCCGGAGCCGGTTCGCCGGGCGCCGCCCGCGCCGCGCGGACGACGTCGAGGCACTGGTCGAGGCCGTAGCTCGCCACGGTCAGGTCCGCCTCGTGCCCGGCCGGGGTCACCAGCGGATCCCCGGCCCGGATCACGTTGCGGGCCCGGAACTCGACCGGGTCGAGACCGAGTTCACGCGCCAGCTCGTCCAGCGCCGACTCCACCGCGAACAGCACCTGCCCGAGCCCGTACCCGCGGAACGCGCCCGACGGCACCGTGTTCGTGTAGGCCGCGTACCCCTCGACCTTCTTGTTGTCGCACCGGTACACGGCCATCGACTCGCCGCACGCGTGGAACAGCACGCCCGGGCCGTGGTTGCCGTACGCGCCGGTGTTCGACACGATCCGCAGGTCGATCGCGGTGAGCGTGCCGTCGCGGGTGGCGCCCAGCCGGACCCGGGTCGTGAACGGGTGCCGGGTCGTCGCGGCCTCGAACTGCTCGGAGCGGGTGTACTCGTACTTGACCGGGCGTTTCGTGGTGAGCGCGGCCAGCGCCACGAGATCCTCGGCGAGCATCTCCTGTTTGCCGCCGAACCCGCCGCCGACCCGGCCGGTGAGCACCCGCACCCGGTCGAGCGGCAGGTCGAAGAGCGCGCAGAGTGCTCGCCGGGTCAGGAACGGCACCTGGCTGCTGGAGCGCACGACCAGCCGTCCGGCCCGGTCGAACCAGGCCACCGAACCGTGGGTCTCCAGGCTCGCGTGCTGTACCCGCTGCGTCCGGAACGTGCCGGTCCAGGTCGCGTCGGCGGCGGCCAGCGCGGCCTCGACGTCGCCGATCTCGCCGTGCACCTCGCCGGCGACGTTCGCCTCGGCGCGGGCGATACCGTCGCCGGGGCCTTTGTCGGCGTGGAGCACCGGCGCTCCCGGCCGCAGCGCCTCCTCGGCGTCGAGAACCGCGTCCAGGACGTCGTACTCGACGACGATCCGGCGGCAGGCCTCCTCCGCGGCGCCCTCGGACTCGGCCACCACCGCGGCCACCCGCTGGCCACGGAAGCGCACCACGTCGTCGAGCACCCGGGTGTCGAGCGGATCGTCCTGGTCGCGTTCGTGGCGCCCGGTGGAGTACCGCTTCGCCGGAGCGTCGGCGTGGGTGAGCACGGCGTGCACCCCGGGGACGTCCCGGGCCGCCGACGTGTCGATGCGCACGATCCGGGCGTGGGCGTGCGGGGAGCGCAGCACCGTGAGGTGCAGCAGGTCCGGGACGTCGACGTCGAACGTGTAGCGGGCCGCTCCGGTGACCACGAGCGGGCCGGCCGGTGCGGGAGCGTTGCCGCCGACCCCCGCCTCGACGGCATGGCGGACGCCGTGCACCGCGTCCTCGATCGCGCGGTAGCCGGTGCAGCGGCAGAGGTTGCCCTTGAACGCGCGGGGAAGGTCCGCGCGCTGCCGCTCGTCGAGCGCGGCGGTCGTCATCACGAACCCGGCCGTGCAGAACCCGCACTGGAAGCCCTGCGCGTCCAGGAAGCGCTGCTGGACGACGTGCAACTCGTCCCCGTCGGCCAGCCCTTCGATCGTCGTGATCGTCTTGTCCGACGCGCGCACCGCCGGGTACACACAGCTGTGCACCGGGGCGCCGTCGACGTGGACCGTGCAGGCGCCGCAGTCACCGGCGTCGCAACCCTTCTTGACGCCGAAGTGCCCGAGGTCGCGCAGGTGCGTCCGGAGGCACTGACCGGGCCGCGGTTGCCGGTCGTGGTGGACGCCGTCGACGATCACGGGGTCGCCGCCAGCTCGTCGCGGACCTCGCCGGCGTAACGCAGGGTCAGGTGCCGACGCCACGCGGCCAACCCGTGGACGTCGTCGAGCCAGAGGTCGTCGGGCCGGAAAAGGTCACTCAACCTCGACCGCAACGCGGCCGCGGACGGGACCGTCGCCGAGCGGAGCTGGACCGGCCGCCGGGTGGACGCGGTGATCGTGAGGACGAACGTGCCGTCGGCGTCGACCCGGCCGATCACCAGCGCGGCCGAGCGGCCCAGCGTGTGCAGCGATCCCCGGCGGAACGCCGAACGCGCCGCGAGCGCCGACCGCGGCAGGAAGACCGAGCGGAGGAACTCGCCGGGGCTCAGCACGGTAATGCCGTCACCGGTGACGAAGTCGACGGCCGCGACCCGGCGGCGCTCGCCGCTCCACGCCTCGATCGTGCACGAGCCGTCGAGCGCGGCGACGAGCGACGTCATCGGCCCGGCCGGCAGCGCGGCGCAGATGTTGCCCCCGACCGTGGCCACGTACTGGATCTTGAAGCTGGCCAGGAACGCGTCGCAGCACTGGCCGAAGAGCGGGGGACCGTAGGCGTCGAGCTCGGCGATCGTGCAGGTCGCGGCGATCTCCAGCCCGTCAGTGGTCTCGGTGAGCGCCGGCCAGCCGAGCGTGGTGAGGTCGCGGAGCCGGCGCAGGTGCGGCTGCGGCTCGGAGAACAGGTAGGTGCCCCCGGCGAGCCAGCCGTCACC
Source organism: Cryptosporangium arvum DSM 44712 (assembly GCF_000585375.1). Classification (NCBI taxonomy): domain Bacteria; kingdom Bacillati; phylum Actinomycetota; class Actinomycetes; order Cryptosporangiales; family Cryptosporangiaceae; genus Cryptosporangium; species Cryptosporangium arvum. The sequence continues at coordinate 7,518,129 of NZ_KK073874.1, read as the reverse complement.
GGGCCGCCAGGCACCGGCGTCGAGCGCGCCGGCCACCTCGTCGATCGTGTTCAGGTCCACGTGCAGTCCTCGTGCCTCGCGCTTGGGCACCTCCGACGGTGGAAGTGTCGGACTGTTTCCGCTGATCATCACATCACTGGCGGTGATCGTCGGCTACTGGCGTTTTCTCCGAACGTGGCGTCCGCGCACCCCACCCGGCCTGGCCGATCCCACAGGTTCCCGCACGCCGTGCCGATGATCCGTCAGGCGGTCGTGCGAGCCGCGCGGGAGGGAGGTCGGCACGATGGCGCCCCGCCGCGCGCAGTTGGTGCGTGAATTCGGTGAGATCGTCGTGCCGGCGTCGGTCGTCGCCGTCCTCAACGAGCTCGGCCGGTACGGCGGTCATCCGACCCCGGTGCTGCTCGCGCTCACCGCGCCGCTGCTGATCGTCAGCACGACCAGGGCGCAGACGTGGCTCTCCGGCGGTGACCTCCGGCGGCGGGTCGCCGTGCGGATGTTCCTGCACATGGTGGTGTTCTTCGGCGTCGCCGTGTTCGTCACCGGCTGGGGACCGGTCTTCATGATCGCCGAAATCGTCCTGGCGACGCTGCACATGCGCTGGAGCGGGGCGCGGGTCTGGCGGTTGGCCGTGGTGTGCTCGTGCGTCGCCATGGCGTCGGGGGTGCTGGCCATTCAGCGCGGCCTGGTCCACGACTACTTCGGCCGGCCGGTGTCCTACTTCCTCTGCGCGCTGATCCTGGTGATCGTGGTCCTGGCGATCCGCGGTTACGGCGCGCTGCTCGAACAGCGGGAGGAGACCGAGCGGGCGCTCGTCACCTCGCGGGCCGCCGCCCGGCGAAGCGAGCGGTGGTTCCGGGCGCTGGTGCAGAACACCAGCGACGTCATCACGGTCGTGGACTCCGCGGGCCTGTACACCTACGTCTCCGAAGCCGCGGAGCAGCGGCTCGGTCACCGCCCGGCCGATCTGCTCGGCGGCCCGGCCGACGCGATCGTCGACCCGCTCGACCGGGAGCCGTTCGCGGCCTTCCTCGACGACGTGGTGCGACGTCCCGCCGCCGACCACCGCGCCGAGCTGCGCCTCTGGCACGCCGACGGCACCCGGCGCTGGCACGAGCTCACCGCCCACCACCTGCTCGACGACCCCGAGATCGCCGGCGTCGTGCTCAACTGCCGGGACGTGCACGAGCGCCGGGCCTACCACGACCTGCTGGCGTTCGACGCCTCCCACGACGCGCTGACCGGCCTGGCCAACCGCGTCGAGCTCAACCGCGCGCTCGACGAAGCGCTGCTGCTGCGTGCCGCGACGATGGCCGCCGCCGGTGACGAGGGCGCGCCGACGGTCGCGGTGCTGCTCGTCGATCTGGACGGCTTCAAGCCGGTGAACGACACCTACGGCCACGAATGCGGCGACGCCCTGCTGGTGACCGTCGCGCGCCTGCTCGAGCGCAACGTGCTCGGCGTCGACACGGTGGCGCGGATCGGCGGTGACGAGTTCGTCGCCGTGCTCGGCGGGATCAACCGGGAGAGCGACGCGGTCGCGGTCGCCGAGCGGATGCTGCGTGCGCTCCGCGCCCCACTGCGCCTCCCGCAGGCCGAGGTGCAGGTGGGCGCCAGCATCGGGATCGCGCTCGCGGACGACGAGGCCGGTGCTGTCGAGCTGATCCGGCGGGCCGACCACGCGATGTACCGGGCCAAGCGGGAGGGACGCAACCGCTGGTCGTCGTACGCGGCCGGGGGCCCGGGCCGCGACGAGGCCGAGATCGCCGCGGCCGCGCTGGAGGACGATCTGCGGGTCGCGCTCGCGACCGGGCGCGGGCTGTCGGTCGTCTACCAGCCGATCGTCCTGCTGGAGGACCGCTCGCTGTGGGGGTTCGAGGCGCTGATGCGTTGGACGCACCCCACCCGGGGGCCGGTGTCGCCGGCGGAGTTCGTCCCGATCGCCGAGCGGACCGGCGTCATCCACGAGCTCGGGCGCTGGGTGCTCGGACACGCCTGCCGCCAGGTCGCCGAGTGGCAGCGCTCGGTGCCGGAGGACCAGCAGTTCTCCGTGTCGGTGAACCTGTCGGCGCGCGACCTCGACCAGCCCCGCGTCGTCGACATCGTGCTGGAGACGATCGCCGCCGCCGGCCTGGACGCGGAACACCTGGTGCTGGAGGTGACCGAGAGCGCGCTCGTCGATCCGGACCTGGCGATCCCCGCGCTGAGCCGGTTGAGCGAGGCCGGGATCCGGATCGCGATCGACGACTTCGGTACCGGATATTCGTCGTTGCAGTACCTCACCCAGATGCCGGTCGACATCCTCAAGCTCGACCGCTCGTTCGTCAGCCGCCTGGACGGCAGCCCGCAGCGGGCGGCCATCGCCGAGGCCGTCGTCCGGCTCAGCCAGACGCTGCACCTGGGCACCGTGGCCGAGGGTGTCGAGACCGAGGAGCAGGCGGCGGAGCTGGCCGCGCTCGGGTACCGGAAAGGCCAGGGGTACCTGTTCTCCAAGCCGCTCGACGCGGACGAGGTGGCCTCGAAGCTGCTCACCATCGGTAGTCGATGACGAACCTCGTTGGAGGTTTCCTCCAAATGGCTGGACGTGACGTTCGTCGCGGAACGCCCTGGAACCCGAGATACCTGAGTAAATAGCCTCCTGACAGAAGTTCTCAGGAGGAGGCTCATGTCCACGCTCAGCGTCACCCGGTCCCCCCGCGTCCTCGCCGACGTCATCCCCGGTGGCATCGTTCGGGACGCCGCTCTCGTCGGCGGTTCGGCACTCTTCGTCGGGCTCGCCGCCCAGATCGCCGTTCCGCTGCCCTTCACCCCGGTGCCGATCACCGGCGGCACGTTCGCGGTGCTGCTCTCGGTCGCGGCCCTCGGCCCGGCGCGCGGTGTGCTGGGCATGCTCGTCTACCTGCTCGCCGGGATGGCGGGCGTTCCGTGGTTCTCCGAGCAGACGTCCGGCTGGTCGATGCCGTCGTTCGGTTACATCCTCGGATACGTGTTGGCCGCCGCCGTCGTCGGTGCGCTGGCCCGGCGGGGCGCCGACCGCACCCCGCTGCGCGCGGTGCCGCTGATGATCGCCGGCAACCTGGCCGTGTACGCGATCGGCGTGCCGTGGCTGATGGCGTCGATCGACGTCAGCTTCGCGAAGGCGCTCGAACTCGGCCTGACGCCGTTCCTCATCGGTGACGCGGTCAAGGTGGCCCTGGCCGCGATCGTGCTGCCCAGCGCCTGGGCCCTGGTCCGCCGCATCGAGAAGTAACGCAGGCTGCCCGCCCCGGCGCTGCGACTGCGCGCGTCGGGGCGGGCTGTACGTGGCTTACGTTTGTCGCGTGACTGAGACGCTCGCCCCGGAGATCGACAGCAGCGATCCCTCGTCGTTCCCGTGGAGCGTGTTCCACGACCGCCACCCGGTGCTCGTCGAGCGGGTGGCCACCGAGGTGCCGCGCCCGGCGTCGCAGCGCGCCGCGCTCGACGCGTTGCTCGCCGAGACGACCACCGGCACGATCACCGCGCCCGACGTCGACGCGCTGCGTCACGAGCCGTGGCCCTGGTGGCGCCCGGAGTACCGCGACCTGCCCTGGGGCGAGACCCCGTTCCTCTGGGCCGAGAGCTACTTCTACCGCCGTGTCCTCGACGCGGTCGGCTACTTCGTGCCCGGCCCGTGGCGCGGCATCGACCCGTTCGCGCCCACGAAGTCGCGTGAGCTGGCCGGGGCGGCGGTCGACGCCGAACTCGCCGCGCTCGACGCGGAGCCGGGCTGGGACGCGCTGGTCTCCTCGTCGCTGTGGGGCAACCGCGCCGACCTGAGCTTCCAGGCCGGCCCCACCGCCGGCCACGAGACCGGCGGCCTGATCGCCGACGACAGCGCCCAGTTGCACACGCTCGTGCACGACCGCCCGGCCGGCGAGGTGCACCTGATCGCCGACAACTCCGGCCGCGAGTTGCTGCCCGACCTGATCCTGATCGACCATCTGCTCGGCGCGGGGCTCGCGACCGGCGTCGTGCTGCACGTCAAACCGCACCCCTACTACGTCTCCGACGCCACCGCGGCGGACGTGCTGGCCGCGCTCACCCGGCTCCGTGCCGCGCCGGGCCGGGCCGCCGCCGTCGGCGAACGCCTCACCGGTCTCCTGCGCGACGGGCGGCTCCAACTCGACGCGCACGAGTTCTTCTGCGGCCCGCTGACCTACCAGGCGCTCCCGACCGACCTGCGGCAACGGTTCGCCGGAGCGTCGCTCACGATCAGCAAGGGCGACCTGAACTACCGCCGCCTGGTGGGGGACCGGCACTGGGCCACCACCGCGTCGTTCGCCGAGCTCACCGAACACTTCCCGAGCCCGGTGGCGGCCCTGCGCACGCTCAAGTGCGACGTCGCCGTCGGCCTTCGTGAGGAGACCGTCAACCGGCTGGACGCGACCGGCAAGGCGTGGCGCCTCACCGGCGAGTACGCGGTGATCCACGTGCGGCCCTAGAGCCAGACGGGTTCGCTGCTGCCCCAGGTGACCGGGCCGGTGGTCCAGTCGCCCGGCCGTCCGTCGAGGCGGAACGGCGCCACCGCGTGCCGTACGACGCCGTAAGGGCTTGGCAGCTCGGCCAGCCAGGCGTCGCTCCGCTCGGCCTCACCCCCGGTGCGCTGCGGGCGCGGCGCGTTCAGCAGCCAGGCGGCGGTGCGGGCCAGCGAGGCCCGGATCGTGGCGCCGGTGGCCGGCCGGGCGAGCGCGCGGAGGATCGCGGCGGCCAGCAGGTAACCGGTGGCGTGGTCGAGGGCCTGCGCGGGCAATACGCCCGGCGCACCCTCGGCGTCCGCGGTGAGCGCGGCGACACCGGTCGCGGCCTGCACCAGGCTGTCGAAGCCCCGCCGCGTCCGCCAGGGCCCGGACGCGCCCCAGGCGGTGAGGCCGGCGACCACCAACTCCGGACGCGCGGCGCGCAACCGGGCCGGGTCGAGCCCGAGCGCGTCCACCGCGTCGGACCGGTAGCCGGTCACCACGACGTCGGCACCGGCCAGGAGTTCGTCGAACGTGTGGCGGTCGGCGGGCGAGCGGAGGTCCAGAAGCGTCGAGCGCTTGCCCAGGCCCATGTCGAGGTGCTGCGGGATCAGTTCCGGCAGGCCGGGCGGGTCGACCCGGAGCACGTCCGCGCCCAGGTAGGCCAGCGTCCGCGTGGCCACCGGCCCGGCGATCACCCGGGTCAGGTCCAGCACCCGCACTCCCGCCGCCGGCGCACCACCGTCCGCGACCGGCGTCGACCCTGGGCCGGCGGCGGCCGGCGCTCCGACGGGCGTGGGTTCGACGTCCACTACCGGGCCGGTGGACGCGGCCCGGCCGGCGAGGGACGCGGCCCACGCGTCGGGGGAGCGGACGGCCACGGCCAGGCCGCCGGCCGCGGTGACCGTGTCCTCGACGTCCGCGGCGTTCCGCCGGGCCAGGTGCGCGGCGACCGCGGCGCGATCGGAACCGGACGGCAGTCCGAGCGCGGCGAGCAGCCGCTCCTCGTGGTGCGGATAGTTCGCGTGCGTGCGTACCCAGCCGTCTCGCGTCCGGAAGAAACCGGACAGCCTGGCCCAGCCGCCGACCTCGGCCCCGTCGAGGCGCAGGTGGCGTTCGCTGGTGAACGCCACCGCGACCGCCCGCCGGTCCACCACGCACTCACCGACCCCACCGCCCCGCGCGGCGAGCAGGTCAGCGGCCGCGAGACCGGCCGCCGCGACGGCCGCGACGGCCAGATCCGTCACCGGCAGCAACGACGGCAACGTCTCCGGAGGCCCCTCGATCCGCAGCCGCGCCGACGCCGTCGGCGCCCCACCCCGGAACTCCGCGATCGCCTGATTCTCCACGACTCGACACTAGGCCCGGTTTCCGAGGCCGGCAGTCCACCGTGGCCGCCGCCCCCGACCAGAACTCCGCCATCCGGCCGACGTCACGCACGTCCAGCGTCCACTGCGCGAATGAGCTCACCATGGACGGTGAGTCCCCCGTCAGGCCGCGTTCAGCCCGTACCGGCCGATCAAGGTCTTCGCCCGGGCGCGGACGGCCGGCAGGACGGCGAGGCCCTCGTCGCCGGGGCAGGCCGTGCGGCTGGTGGCACGGTGCGGGGAGATCGCCGGGATGCTCACGGTCGCGCGTCGGGTGAAGCGGGTCGACGGGCCGCCGGTGAGCCGCTGGGTCGAGAGCGGGTCGATGCCGTACCGGCCCAGCTTGAACGCCGCGTAGCGGGCGATGGCCTCGCGTGCGGCCGGGCTGATCGGCTGGGTGTCGTGGCTGCCGATCACGGCGATGCCCGAGGTGCCGGAGTTGAAGCCACCGGCGTGGATGCCGATGACCGGCTTGTCGAGGCCACCGGCGCGGCCCTCCCAGAGGCGTCCGAACTTGTCGACGAGCACGTTGTAGCCGATGTCGCCGTACCGTTCGGTGACCGACATGTAGTAGTAGATCGACCGGATGATGCGGGGCACGTCGTCGGCCCGGTAGTCGTTCGTGGTGGCGGTGTGGTGCAGCACGACGGCGCGGACCGCGGCCGCGTACTGGGGACGTTTGCGCAGGTAGGATCCGCTGGCGCCCCAGGTGCTGCGGCGGTGGACGGCGACCACGCCGTTGCCGTAGCGCGTCGGCTGCGCGGCTGCGGCCGGCAGGCCCTGGAAGGTCGTCCGTTCGGGGCCGGGGTCGAGCAGGTCGACCGTGACGTCCTTCGGTGGGCGGCCGCGCACGCCGGTGAGCACGACCTCGACCGCGTCGGCGTCGCCGGTCCAGGTCAGGCCGGGGCCGGTTCGCCCGGCCCGGTTGTTCGCGCCGTGGTAGGCGTTCGCGGTCCACGCGGACCACTTCGGGGTTCCGCGGGGCCGGGTGCGGATCGCCACGCTCACGTCGCCGAGGCGCACGTCGCGGCGCCAGCTCACGCCGACCGCGGCGAACCGCGGACCGCCGGCCGAGGCCCGCAGGACCCGGTTCCGGCCGTCGGGCGTGAACTCGTGGTCGCCGGCGAGCGGTACCCCCGCGGGCTGCGCCGCCAACGCCAGCGCCCCACCGGACGGCGCGGCCGCACTACCCAGCTCCATCCGCCGCGCCACCCGCACCACCCCGTCCGCACCCGCGCCGGCCGACGCGGACCCGCGCGCGCTCGCGCCGGTCGACGCGGACCCGCCCGCGCGGACCGCGATTGCCGTGACGACGGGCTCGGTGTCGGCGGCGGCTCCGGTGCCCGGTGTCAGCACGCCCGCGGCCAGTGCGGCCGTGGCCACCATCCCGCCGGCGAACAGTGGCCGGCTCGTTCTCCTGGGCTTCCGCATGACCTCACGCCCTCGCGTCCGAGATCAGGAGTCGGGGCGTCGGAAAAAAACAGCCCGTCTACCTCGTCGGCAGCGGGCCGCGAATCATGAGCGGGACTCGGAATCCTCCGGCCGGATCACGTGCACGTCGGTCAGCTGAGTGAGGCCGCACACCGTCAGCAGGTACTCGTTCAGCGGCGCGATGTGCACCTCGATCCGGTCCGCGTGCACGAACAGCGCCGCGAGCGCCGCGCTGTCGAGGTAGTCGACGCCGGTCAGGTCGACGAGGAGCCGGCTGCCGTCGGGGGTCACCTCGGCCGCCAGGCGGTCCCGGAAGTCCGCGGCGTTGCTCAGGTCGATCTCGCCGGTGGCGGTGAGCCGGGCGCGGCCGTCCTCGGTGACGCCGGTGGTGATGCGCAGGGGGGCAGTCATGTAGCGATCCTCGTGGCCATTTCTACGGTGGTGCCGGTCGCACCGGTGTGCAGGGTGACATCGGCCATCAGTGAGCGGATCAGGGGGAGCCCGTGACCGCGGTGCGGCGTGCCCGTGGTGTCTTTCCAACTACCCTCGTCGGACACGGTCACGCGCAGATCGTCGCCCAGGGTGCTGGCGACCAGCCGGACGCGCCCGTCGGCGCCACGGTATCCGTGTTCGACGGCGTTGGCGCATGCTTCACCGGTGGCGATCAGGACGTTCTGGGCGTCGAGCGGCCGCAGCCCGGCGCGACCGAGCCACTCCCGGAACGTGGAGCGGACCCCGGCGAGTTCGCGCTCGCGGGCGTCGAATGAGACGTCGAGCGGTGCCGGGTGGCGATAGAGCAGCAGGGCCACGTCGTCGGCGGTGCCGTCCTGGCCGGCCAACTCGTCCATCACCTGGTCGGCGAGTTCCTCCACCGGAAGCGTGCGGTGGTCCCGCACCGTACCGGCGGCCTGCTGGATGCCGACGTCGATCGACAGGCGCCGCCGTTCGACCAGCCCGTCGGTGTAGAGCAGCAGCACCGACCGGCCCGGGAGCATGATCGTGGCGTCGGTACGCCCGTTCTCGCGCCGCAGGCCCAGCGGCGTCCCGCGCCCGGATTCGAGCAGCTCGGTGCTCCCGTCGGGGTGGGTCACGATGCCCGGCGGGTGGCCGGCGCTGCTGTAGACGAGCCGGCCGGTGTCGGCGTCGAGGATGCCGCAGAACGCGGTGGTGCACGCGGCTCCCGGCAGCAGCCGGGCGAACTTGTCGAGCGCGGTGAGCACCGCGGCCGGACCGGTTTCCTGCAGCAGCAACGCGCGCCCGGCGCTGCGCAGCTGCCCCATCACCGTGGCCGCGACCAGTCCCCGGCCCACGCAGTCGCCGACCATGATGCCGATCCGCCCGTCCGGCAGGTCGACCGCGTCGTACCAGTCCCCGCCGACCTCGAGCGGACGCCCGGCCGGCTGGTAGCGCACCGCGAAACCGCCGGGCAGCACCGAGGGTCCGAGGATCGAGCGCTGGAGCGCTTCGGCGACGGCGCGCTGCTGGTCGAACGCGTACGCGCGCTGCAGTGCCTGGGCCAGTGACCCGCGCAGCAGCCCCAGCAGGGCGTCGTCCTCGGGGCCGAACCCCCGAGCCGGATCGAGCACCAGCCAGAGCGCGACCGGGCCGAGCGCGGAGTCGACGGTCGTCCCGGCCCCGGTGGGGCGGCCGCGGTCCCCCTCGATGCGGATGCCCGGCGAGCCGGTGTCGAGGTGGCCGGGCGGTTCGTCACCGGGGCCGGACTGGGCGGCCACCCCGGAACCGCGGGCGAACACCGCTTTCGCCCGCCACTGCTGGCGGAGCTGGTCTACGCCGGCCTGCAACACCTCGGGCACGGTCCTGGCCGCCCCGAGCCGCTCGTTCATCGCGTTCAGCGCGGCGTCACGCTGCGCGGCCCGGTGTTCCGCGGTGACGTTCCGGATCGTGCCGACGATCATCTTCTCGCTGCGGTCGTCGTCGACGAAGTTGATCGACACGGCGGCCCACAGCCGGTGACCGTCGCGGTGCTGCAGCGGGATCGTGAAAGCCCCGTAGGGGCCCTCCACCACCCGGCGGTAGGCCTCAACGACCTGTTCGTACGCGGCGGGGTCGGCGCGCGCGTCCGGCCACCAGGGCTGGGGCGCCGGGTACGGCAGGTCCTCGGCCGGGTAGCCGAGGATGTCGGTGAAGGCCGCGTTCACCTCGACGACCGCCCCGTCGCCGTCGGCGACGAAGAACCCTTCCTGCAGCGAGTCGACGAGCGCCGCGCGCCACTGCGCGTGATGGTTGCGCAGGCTCGCGAGGTCGACGATCGTGCGCACCCGCGCGAGCAGTTCCTGGGCCGCGAACGGCTTGACCAGGTAGTCGTCCGCGCCCGCGGAGAGGCCCTCGACCGCGGCTTCCTGCCCGGCCCGCGCCGACAGCAGCAGGACCGGGATGCCGGCGGTGCGGGTGTCGGACCGGAGGGCGGCGACCAGCTCCAAGCCGTCCAGGCCCGGCATCATGACGTCGCTGACGATCAGGTCGGGAGTGTGCGCGCGGGCGAAACCGAGGGCGGCGGTGCCGTCGACGACCGTCGTGACGTCGTACCGGCCGCGCAGCAGCCGCTGCAGGTAGTCGCGCATGTCCGCGTTGTCGTCGGCGACCAGCACCCGGGCCCGGGGAGCGTCGCCCGCGGTCAGCGGCCGGACGACGGACGCGTCGCCGAGGGCGGCGGAGTCGTCGGGGAGCCACCGCAGGGCCTCCTGGACGAACGGTTCGGCGGTGCTCGCCGGCAGCTCGACGTCGGTCGTCGCCGTGATCTGGTCGGCCGGCAGGTGCGCGGACCCGAACCGCAGGCGGATCGTGAACGTCGTGCCGCGGTCCCGCTCGCTCTCCGCGGTGATCTCGCCGCCGTGCAGCTCGACGAGCTCACGCACCAGAGCCAGGCCGATGCCGCTGCCCTCGTTCGAGCGCGAGCGCGGCATCGGGATGCGGTGGAACCGTTCGAACAGCCGCGGGATCTCCTCCGGCGGAACGCCGATCCCGGTGTCGGCGACCCGCACGACCGGCCCGGCCGCGTCCTGGGTCACCGCGACCCGGATCGTGCCGTCGAACGTGAACTTCAGCGCGTTGCTGAGCAGGTTGAGAACAACCTTCTCCCACATTCCCCGGTCGACGTGGACCGGCTGGTCGAGCCGGGGACAGTCGACGTCGAGCGTCAGGCCGGCGCGCTCCACCGCCGCCCGGAACACGCTGGCGAGCTCCGCGGTGAACAGCGCCAGGTCGATCGGTTCGAACCGGGCCTCCATCCGGCCGGCCTCGATGCGCGAGAAGTCGAGCAGCGTGTTGACCAGCTTCGCCAGCCGCAAGCTGTTGCGGTGGATCATCTCGACGTCGTCGCGGGAGCGGGTGTCGTCGGCGGCCAGGCGCTCACGCAGCTCCTGCACCGGGCCGCTGATCAGCGTCAGCGGGGTGCGGAACTCGTGGCTGATGTTGGAGAAGAACGCGGTCTTCGCGCGGTCGAGCTCGGCCAGTTCCTCGGCGCGACGCTCCTGGGCCTGGTAGCTGCGTGCGCTCGCGAGGCCGTTGGCCACGTGGGTGGCGGTCAGCTCGACGAACGAGCGGTAGGACGCGTCGTCGGGGTCGCGGTAGCGGTTGAGCGCGGCGACCAGGACGCCGTAGGACGTTCCGCCCGGCCGGAGCAGCGGCACCAGCAGGACCTTCGTCGGCGGCAACGGCCAGTCGCCGCGGGGCAGCGTCGCCGAGAACGCGCTGTCCACGTCGACGAGCGTCGGCTCCTGCCGGGTCGGGTCGAGCGGCCAGGGCGAGCCGTCGGTCAGCGCGAGCGGCGCGGCCGGGTGCCCGGCCTCGATGCCCGAGGTGGCGGCGAGCTCCGCGGTTCCGTCCTGGTCGAACAGGTAGATCGCGGAGAACGGCAGGTCACGCAGGTTGCGTCGGAGCTGGTCGGCGGCGAACGTGAGCGTCTCGCGTTCGGTGCGCACGACGCTCGGGTCGGAGCCGAGGTCGCGCAACGTCGACATGCGCCGGGCGCCGATGACGCGCTCGGTGTCCTCGCTGACGACGCAGAGCATCCCGACCAGCGCCTGGTCGTCGTCGCGCAGCGGGCTGTAGGAGAACGTGTGGTAGGTCTCCTCCGGGAAACCCGAGCGCTCCAGGAACAGCAGGAGCCCCTCGTCCCAGGTGGCTTTGCCGGTGTCGAGCACGGTGCGGATCCGGGGCCCGATGTCACCCCAGATCTCCCGCCAGACCTCGCTCGAGTTGCGGCCGAGCGCCCACGGGTACTTGCGCCCCAGCGTGTCGCGTCGATAGGCGGCGTTGCAGAAGAACGTGAGCTCCGGGCCCCAGGCCATCCACATCGGAAACCGGGAGGGGAGCAGGATGTTGACCGCGGTGCGCAGGCTCTGCGACCACCCGGCGGGCGGGCCGAGCGGCGTCGCGCGCCAGTCCACCCGGGCCAGGTCGGCGCCGACCTCGGGGTCGGAGGCGAAGACGTCGAGCCCGGCCGGAGATCTGTCACCACTCATCGGGCCGGAAACCCTCTCGCCGGGGTGGGACTCGACCGGCCTCACGGTACCTTGCGCTGCTTCCGACGGCGGTCAGGGGCGCGTGGGGCGTTGGGCTATCGTGCCTCACGTGAGCGACCGGATGCTGCTGCCTATCGGGCACTCGCTGGGTGTCTCCGCTGATCCGGCCACCGGTGAGCCGTTCCACCGGGTGCGTGTCGGCCCCGACGTGGTCCGGCTCCCGCACGACCGGTTCTTCGTGTGGGCGTTGACGCACGGGGCGCCGGAGCGGGTGGAGGGCGAGCTCTGGGGCCCGGACGAGGTGCTCGACGCCGCGGTCGGGGTGGCGGACCCGGGTGGCGCGCTGGCCGGGCTGATCGAGGACGGGTTGGTGGCCTCGGTCGTGCCGGGGGCGCCGGAGGCCCTCGCGTTCGCGCGCACCCACCAGCTCCGGCCGCTGATGCTCGGCCTGGGCAACCGGCCGGACGACCCGGAGACGTACGAGGTGGGGCTGCCCGGGGAGCCGCTCGTCCGGCTCGGCGCCACGCTCGCGCACTTGTACCTGTGGGGACATCTGCGGGCGAACCTCTGGGTGGCCTGCGAGGCCACCGGCGGGGTGGCGGAGGAGACGCCGGAGCTGATCCTCGCGGCAACGCTGGAGTCGTTGCACGGGCTGCTCGGCCCGAACGCCGCCTACCTGGACCGGGCGGCCTAGCGGGACGGCTCGGCGGCCGCCGGGCTCAGCCCCAGGAAGTCCAGGAACAGCAGGATCGGCAGCGTGGAGCGGTGCACCGTACCGGTGGCCGGGTCGTCGTCCTCGCGGATGCGGTAGGTCTCCAGCCGGGCGCCCTGCACCAGCTCGCGCGCGTCCTCGAGCGTCAGCCGGGGACGGCCGGCCTCGGCGCGCGCGATCTCCTCGGCGATGAGCATCTCGGAGAAGACCGCGGCCTCGGCCGAGCGCTCGACGCCGCGTTCCTTGTACTCCGGCGGCATCGCGTCGAAGAACGTCGAGACGATCGGGTGCAGGATGCGGTCGGTGTCCGACCGGCGGCTGCGCGCGACCCAGGACCGCTCGGCGATCGTCAGCTTGCTCATCGTCGACGGGAACATCCGGGGCCCTGGCCCGTCCGGCGGCTCCGGCGGCCGGAAGCCGCGCCGGTACGCCTCGGCGATGTCCTCCGGCGGGATCGTGCCACCGACGACCAGCTCGCCGGACTCCCGGTCGAGCACCATGCTCGGGAGCCCGAGGGGGTACGGGACCGCTGGGGGGAAGCGGGCGGAGATCACCCAGCCGAGATCGAACTCGTGGAGGACGGCTTCGGCGCCCGGCGCCACCGACTCGACCCACTGCCGTGCTCGTTCCTCGGCATCCGTGCGATCCAAAGCCGCCATGGTGCCCACTGTAGCCAGAGTGGCCACCCGCCCTACGATCGAGGCCGATGAACGCAATCGTGCTTCCGATCGGCCACTACCAGGGGGTGGTCCACCCATCCGGCCATCACGTCGTCCGGATGGGCTGGGAGCCGATTCCGCTCGACGACGACGGCCCGCTCGACGTCTGGGGCTTCGCGCACGGCCTGCCGGAACACGAGGGTGCCTGGGACCGGTCCGAGGTGATCGCGGCCGCCGTCGGCGTCGGCGTCCAGGACGCGGAACCGATCCTCGACGCCCTGCTCGACCGGGGTCTGGTCGTGGAGGTGACGCCCGGCACCGACGGCGCCCGGGAGTTCGCCGGCTACCACCGCGTGGCGCCGCTGCTGATCGGGCTCGGTCGCCCGGACGGCGAGGAGCTCGACGGCCTCGGCATTCCCGGGCTGTCGGTGGCGCTGCGGGCCCGCCCGCGGGTGATCGAGGTCTGGGAGTGGGCCCACCTGTGGCCCGACCTCTGGTCGGCCTGCGAGGCACTGGCCGAGGCCGCGCGCGACACCGGCTCCCTCGATGCGTCCGAGACCGACCCGGACCAGGTGCTGTCCTTCGTCCTCGGTGCGCTGCAGGACCTGGTCGCCCACGGCGCCGCCTACCTCGACCATCGCGCGTCACCGGGACCACGGGGATGAGCGGACCGCCGCTGATCCCGGTCGGCCATTACCACGGGACGCTGCACGGCGAGCCGGTGACGCATCTCGTGCGGCTGGGGACGCAGCTCGTGTCGCTCGACGACGCCGAGCACACGACCTGGCTGCTCACCCACGACGACCAGCCGGAACCGTCCGAGGTGGTCTCGCGGCTCCACCGGCGCGGCCTGCTGGCGGAGCTGCCGACCGGGCCGGACGAGAACGCCGGATTCGTGGCGCGGTACCGCCTGGAGCCGCTGCTCCACGGGCTCGGCAACGCGCCGGGCGCCGCGGCGGGCCGCTTTCGCGTCGGGCTGCCGGGCGAGCGGATCGGACGCTGGACCGGGCTGTCCGGGGCGTGGGCGGAGCTTGGCCCGCTCGTCTACGGGATGTGGCGGTGGGCCGGCGCGACCCGATCCCTGGCCGAGCTGTGCGAGTCGACGGACGCCCCGATGCCGCCGGACGCCCCGATGTCGATAGACGCCCCGGTGCCGCTGGACGCGCTCGTGGAGCAGGCCGTTCGGCTGGCGGCCGTGTCCGTGTCCGGGTGGACCGCCGCGCTCCAGCCGGCGACGTCCGTGAACCTGGTCGGAGCGGCCGCGAGGTCACTGCCCGCGGCGGAGCCGGCCGACCCGGCCGTGGCGCAGGAGCCGGAAGAGGTCCTGGAACTGCCCTACGTTCCGGGGCGGCCGGACTCGCCGACGGCCGGGGTACCGCGTTGGAAGACCGACCCGGGACATCCGGGGGCCGCGGGCTGGCTGTTCGCGGTCGGGCACGACGGCGGCCCGTTCCACCGTCCCGACGACGGCGTGTTCGTCACGCGCGTCGTCCGGATCGGAGCGACGGACCATCGGCTCGACGCGACCGGGGCCCGACTGTGGGAGATCGTCCGCGGCGCCGATCCCCGGCGGCTGTGGACACGCGGCGCCGTGGTCGCGGCGGCGGTCGAGCAGGGGGTCGCCGACGCGGCCGTCCCGCTCGACGACCTGATCGACCGGGCCGTCGTGGTCGAGGTGCACCCGGGCACCGCGCAGGCCGAGGAGTTCGCGCGGAGCTATCGGGTTTTCCCGCTGCTGCACGGTCTCGGCACCCCCGAAGACGACTCCCGCGTCTTCACCTACGGCGTACCCGGGCGATGGGCGGCGCGGTCCGGCATCGACAGTTCACTGCTCTGGCGCACGGCCGGGCAGTGGCCGACGCTCTGGGACACGCTCGTCGCGCAGGCCGATCATTTCCAGCGTCTCGGCGTGGCCGACCCGACGCTCACCGACCCCTCCGAGTTGCTGACCGCGCGGGGCTTCCACGCGATCCGTGACCTCGTCGAGGCCGGCGTCGCCTACCTGGACGTCGCGCCGTAGGCGAGGGGTCAGGGCTGGTCGGGGTTGGCCGTGGGACCGGCGAGCGGGTTCGGGCCGTTGCCGCCCGGCCGCCGTCGTGACATCACCCGCTCCAACGCCTCCTGCTCCAGATCCAGGTCCAGGAGCGTGGCGGCGATGTTGCGCTCGGCCGCGACGATCGCCGCGTCGACCTCGGCTTCCCGCCTCTCGTAGGGGGCTTTGCGTGCGGCGGCGCGGTAGTCGGCGTGGGTGTCGGCATAACGATCGCTCCAGCTGCCCGTGATCGCGGTGACGGCACCGCGGGCCGATTGGCCGGCGAGGCCCTGCTGCATCAGAGCGCCTTGGCTCGCTGCTTGGGCGCCCGTCGCCGTCCCGGGTGCCGCGGTGCCGGGTGCCGCGGTGCCGGGTGCCGTCGTCGCCGCGTTCGCGGTGTAGAGCGACGGCAGGAAGAGTTTGCTCGCCGCGCCGATGACCATGCTCGCCCCGAGGTAGACGTACCCCGGCCATCCGTAGGCTTCGAAATACTCCCGATTGACGAACTGCTTGAACGTCAGCACGGGGACGTCCTTGGGGGGAACCGGGCTCGGCTCGATGCGGGGCAGCATCTCCCGGTCGAACAGCGGCTCCTGCCAGCCTTCGCCGATCTGCTTCCCCAGCCACTGGGCGTGCCGGAGATCGGTGACGATCGCCTCGATCTGTTCCAGGCGCTTGACCTTGACCCGGAGGTTGAGGTTCGCCTGGTCCCGCTCCTTGCGAGCTTTGCGCTGGTCCGCGTGGTACATCATGCGCGACTCGGAGGAACCGCCGACGAGCGTGCCCGCGGCGCCGCCGTACAGGCCGACCTCGACGACGTCCCACGAGATCGGAATGTTGAAGTACTTACCGGCCAGCACGGTTCCGACGGCAGCGGCCCCGGCGCCGAGCCCGACGGTCGATGCGGACTTGATCAGGTGCGGGATGAATCCGGGCATCTCCCGCTTCCAGGACCAGGACACCCGGCCCCCCTCCGGCGCCGGTGTCGCGCCGACCACCGGCAGCCGGCTCGGCGGTGGGTCGGAGTCCGGGACCCCGGCCTGTCGAGCGAGCCGCGCCCGCTCCTCGAGAAGGAGTGCGGCCTTGAACTGCAACTCGTCGAGGACGCGCTGCTCCTCGGCCACGACGTGGCGGCTGTGCTCGTAATCCCGGTCGCGTTGCCGGTCGGCGTCGCGGTTCGCCTCCTCTTCCTCCTTGCGCCGGCGCAGCCAGTCGCCCACCGCGGTGCCGACGCCCGCGACGACTCCGGCACTGATGACCCAGGGCGACAGCGCGACGCCGGCCTCCACGATCAACCAGGTGCCGATACCCGCGGAGACCAGCGGTGTGACGGCGAACTTGCGCAGCAGCAGCCGAGCCGTCAACAGGGCGCTCTGCGCCGGGCGCGGCGGAAGCGGTACCGCGTTGGGATCCAGGAGGCGGTTCCCGTAGACCTCCCCGGGCCGGGGTGCCGCCGGCACGCTCACCGTACTCAGTGGCCCGAGCCGGTCGTTGAGGTCGTCGAGCAGCCCCTGATAGCTCCGGAGCCGCGCGCGGGACTCCGTCGCCGCCTTCTTCCGCCCGGCGATCGCCTTGATCTCCGCGTTCCGCTGGGTGCTGCGGATCAACCGCCATTCCCCCCACCCACCGCCGAGCGACGTCACGACGGTGAGCGTTCCGGTAAGGGCCGCCACCATCGGACGGCCACTGGCGAGCGTCGCGAGGCTGCTCCCGGCCAGCCCGACGCCCGCGGAGCCGAGCGCGGCCTTCAGGACGTACCAGCCCACGGCCGGAACCGCGGGCGGTGTCCCGAGTTCGTCCTCGTTGCGCCGCGAGCGCGACCACGGGTCGTCCAGCTTCGCGATGCCTCGCCGGGCCTTCTTCACCAACCCGGAGTCGAGAGCGCGTGCGCGATCGACCGCATCGGGCTGCGTCGGGTGCAGGCCCAGCCGGGCCAGTGTCTCCTCGAACTCCGCGCTGCGCATACCCGCGGAGAGCGCGACCGTGTGCAGGTAGGCGATCTCGCCGTGCCCCTCGGGCGTGATGACCGGGTCCCCGTCCGCGCCGGGCTCCCAGAGCACGGGGGTCGCCCCGGCGGCCGGGACGCCAGGGGTCAGGGAGGACGCTTCGACGATCCGGCGTGCCACCTCCCGCGCCAGCGCGGCGCGCAGACGGTTAGGCGCCGCGGTGTCCGACAACAGCAGGACGTTCCCGTCGTTCGGGTCCGGGCGGCTGCTCACTCCGGAGTCGAGGGGCGCGGCGGCGACGTCGAACGTGATGTGCTCATCGGGCCCGTCGTCCGCGTTGATCACCACCGTGACGCGCTGCCGCCCGGTCGCCGCGTCGTCGACGGTGATCCGATGCGCCCCGGTCACCGTGGCGAGGCGGCGCAGCCCGGACGACACGGTGCCACGGACCCGCCGGTCGCTCGCCGTCCTCGCGGCTCCGTCGCGGGCCGCCAGCTCCTCGCGCAGCGTCGCGGGAAGCCCGGCACGATTGGCGGTCACCGCGGGATGGTCGGCGAGGTAGCCCTCCCGGGCCAGGAGCAAACGCAGCCGGGACTCGTCCTGACGACCGCTCTGCGGACGCAGCACCGGCCGCCTCGGCGCGCCCGAGGCCGCGTCCGGAGTCGCTCGGTGCCGGGCCCGGGCACGCAGATGACTCTGCCGTTCGAGCAGGACCCGCAACCGCGCGACCGTCGACGGGTCGGCATGCGGTGGATCGACGGGCGGATCGATCGTGTGCAGAAGATCCGCGGCCTGCACGGCCGCCTCCATCGCGACGGCGTCGGGCGGCGCGGTCGGCGACACCAGCAGGCCCCGGACGGCCGGCTGTCCGGGGCCGTCCGGGAGATCGAACGCGATCGCCGCTTCCCCGGGGCGCAGCGCGTCCACCCCGGGCGGAGGAGCGGTGACGACCTGCAGCTTGATCTCCTGGCCCGTCTCGAAGCGGACGGTCAGGACGTCGTTGCCCGCGCCCGGCGTCACCTTGGTTCCGGCGTCGTAGTCGTGGGTGCGGAAGCGCGCGGCGTCTTCGACGGCGCGTCGGGCGGCGGCCAGCGCCGCTCCCGGGTCGGCCGCGGCCTGACTGCCGTCGTGGCGTGCGACGAGTTCGTGATAGCCGACGGGTATCCGGCCGCGCAGCCCGTGCGGATCGTCGGCCCCGACGGCGATACCGATCCGGACGAGCAGATCCTGGGCGGCCCGCCGAGCGCGTCGCTGGGAACGAGTGGTCCGTCCGTCGTCCGCGGCGCCGGCCGACGGGTACGCGATCCGATCCAGGACGCGTAGTTCTTCGAGCGCGGCGAGCAACCCGGCCTGCGGCCGTCCGCCGCTTCGGACGCGAGCCAGCTTCTGGGCGTCCGCATCCGGGGTTCCCAGGTGGAAGCTGGGCACGTCGGATCCGGCGGTGGTGATCTGGGTGCGGAGCACGTCGGCGAGCGCCCGGGTGGCCGCCGCGTCGATTTCCGCGGCCGAGTGCTTCTCGGAGACGTCCAGCGTCCACACCGTCTCCGTCCCGGTGTCCTCCGCTCGCGTCGACTTGGCCACGACACCCTTGCCGAGCGAGTCGACGAAGATGCGCAGCCGGATCGTCGAACCGTCCGGCATCGTGAGGAGGTAGCGCGGTGCGGGCTCCTCGGCGCCGCGGCCGACTTCCTGCGGGCCGCGGCTGACCCGGCTGACCGTGACACCCAGCCGCTCGGCCAGCCCGGTGAGCGCGGTCTCGGCGACCAGGGCCCGTTCGTCGGTGGTCTCGCCGTACTGGAGATTCGCCAGCAGCGTCCCGAACTCGGCCGGAAGCGCCGCGATGCGGTGCCGGCCTCCCGGCTCGTCCGGTAGCGCGCCGATGGCCTGAGCCAGCGCGTCGACACGACGGCGGATGAACTGCCGGGTGGCCCGATCGGCGCGCTTCGAGCTCGCCCGGTATGCGCGGGCGAGGAACCGGCCCTCGGCCGCGATGGCCCAGTCGTCCGGAGTCAGGTCCGCGGGCCGGACGTCGGCGTCGAGCGGCCCCGGCACGAGGCGCGGTCGAGCGTCGGCCGGGGTGCTGCCTTCCAGCTCGGCGGCGATGCGGGCGAGCTCGCGGACCACGGCGGCCTGCCGGGCGACGCCCTCACCCCGGGTGTCGAGATGGAACGTCCCGGCCGCGAAATCGCCGCGGGCCAACCGGCCGGGGCCGGCCTGATCGACCACGAGGAGCAGCGTCGCCTGCACGTCGGCCCGTCCGGGCAGCCGCACCACGACCCGGCGCGGATCGCCCTGGTCGCGGGCGACGACGAGCCCGGCCGCGGGAGCCAGTACCGTCAGTTCCGAGGCGAGTGCGGCGAAGTCCGCGGCCGGGTACGAGCCCAGACCGTCGGCGGCCGCCAACTCGGTGAGCACCTCCGGATGCCGTCGGAACATCGTCTCCCGGTGAGCGTCGACGCCGGGCACGTCGCGATCCAGTCCGAGCCAGCCGGTCACCCGGTCCAGGCGGTCCCGGACGACCTCCGCGCCGGCCGGCGGGTCGGTGCGCCGGAGCTGGTCGACCAGCATGGCGACCTCGAGCGTCCGGCCGGCGTCCGGTGCGCGGTCCGGGTCGTCGGCCATCAGTTCGCCGAGCCGGCGGGCCAGGGCCTGCTCGACCTGGGCGTCGTCGAGCCACGGGGAGAACGCCAGCATGAGGGACCCGTCGCCGGGCATTTCCAGGTCGACGACTCCGGTACCGAAGCCCGCGTGGTCGCCGGAGCCGAGCCGGAACTCCTTCACGACCCCGGTTCCCGGATCGGTGAGGCGGAACAGGCCGGGCGCCGGTCGCTCCACCCGGAACCCGCCGAGGCGGGCCACGGTGTCCAGCGTCCGCACGGCGCGGTACGTGACGGTCTGCGGGGCCCGGGTTTCGCGCCCGCCGTCGAGTTGGTCGAGTTTCCTGCGGACGTCCTCGGTGAGCTGGGCGCGAAGGCCGGTGACACCGGGTGCGCCCGGGTCGAGACCCAGGCGGTGGGCCTCGGCCCGCACCTGGGCGCTCAGCTTGGCGACCCGCCGGCCGGCGATGAACGGGGTGACACCGGCTCTCCACGTCGATTGCCTGGCCTCGGTCCAGGCGGCACCGAGCATCCGGACCCGGGCGCTGAACACCCCGAGCTCGATCTCGTCCTCCGGCGTCAGCGCGTCGGGATCGGGGTTCGGCTCACCTCGGTGCAGGACGCGGTCGGTGGGGCGGTCCGCCGCGGCCTCGGCTGCCGATCGGCCCGCGGGAGGCTGCAGGACGGCCAGCGCCACCAGCTGGCGGATGGCGCTGATCTCGGTCTCGCGTTCCCACTCGGCCTTGGTGTGCAGCGGCGAGGCTCCGCGCTCGGCCGGTGGCGTCAGCAGCCAGCGCATCCACTCGGCCGGGCGGATGTTCGACGGGCGACGCTGGTTGATGACGATCGTGGCCAGCCGGCCGGTCGGCTCGGAGGGTTGATCGGTCGATTCGGTTTCGACGAGCGCACCGCCGATGAGCTCCAGCTCGATCGTGCGGCCGTTCTCGAGGGCGACGAGGTAGGTCCCGGTGAGGTCGTTCTCGGCGGCCCACGGCGCCGGCTTCCAGACGACCTCGATGACGCTGGGAAGGTCGCTCACCTGGTCCAGGGAGTTGCCGACGCGCGCGAGCATCCGCTGGGTTCGTTTGTCGTCCCAACGCAGGACCACCCGACGCCAGCTGGGCCGGTCGACTTTGCGCATGAGCCGGGCCTGCTCCGGGCTGAGCTGCCCCTCCGCGACGAGAACGGTCAGGCGGGACGTCGATCGGGCGACACCGCGGTCGAGCTCGAGGGCGCGCGACACCTCCCGGATCTGAGAGCGGATGACCGACTCGTGGGGGACGTTGCGGATCGTCCGCTGCTGGGCGGTCCCGAGCTTCGCCAGCAGCACCCGGAGGGTCGCGATCTCGGCGTAGTGGCGGGGGCGCCAGGCGCGCGGATCGAGGGGCAGGGTCAGCCGGTCGTAGTTCTTGTTCCGGGGACGCGGGGGAGTGACCTGGCCCCGTACCCATCGGGTCACCTCGGTGGCCACCGCCATGGTGATGTCGGTGGCGTTCGCTCCCGGCTTGAGGACGACGGTGAAGTTCTGCGGCTCGTCCGGGGCTCTCGTGCGCGCGTCCGGGGGGAAGACGGCCAGATCGGCGGTGTCGCTCGGATCGCGGTAGACGGCGACCTCGGCCACCACGGACTCCGTCCGGCCTCCCGGGCGGGGCACGTCGGGGATCATCACCCGGAGCACGTTCGGCCGGTCGGCGAGCCGCTCGACCTGAATGGTGGCTGCCTCGTACTTCGCTGCCTCGTCGGGCGCGTCCGGAATCTTGATGGTGGGATTCGCGAACAGCAGGGCGGCTTCGGCGGCTAGCAGCCCGGTCGTGACCGTCTCGTGCGTGCCGAGCCTGCCGTCGTGGGTCTCGAGGAGTCTCCGCACATCGGCCGGGAGGGATGCCCGACGCTCGGCGGCGCCGATCGTGTCGTGCCCGAGGCCGAGTTCCTCGACGAGCGGGCGCGCGATCCCCGGGGTGTCGGTGAGCAGTCGGCGCAGGCGGGCGACCGCGATCACGTCGCGAGCGCCGTAGTCCTCGGGCCGGACCGGTTCGGACTGCGCGCCGGGACGCAGAACCACGGTGTCCTCGGGCAGCCCGCGTCGCTCGGCGAGATGCCGGGCGACCTCGGCCGCCAGCGCCAGCGTGTGCGCCTCCGTCTCGCCGACGTAGATCGGTGGGCGGCTGCGTGTCACGGTCAGCACGTCGCGCTCCGGGACCCGGACCTCCGCCGGGTCCCGGTCGATCGCCACCTCGATCGTGACCTGGTCGCCGCCCGGCAGCGTGACGCGGGCGGCGCCGTGCCCGATGCGTTCCACCCCGGTCGCCCCGGCGTCGGTGGCCGCCTGCACCATCCTCTCCCTGGTCTCCTGGCGGAGGCGGACGACCTCCTGGTCGAGGAGCGTGTCGAGGCGCTGGTGGTCGGCATCGGGGATCAGGCCCGCGGCGCGGAGCCGCGCGTAGTGGCGCTCGCCGCCGGGCCGGTCCGGGTCCAGGCGGGACTCGGTGCGCAGCCGGGTCGACGCGCGTGCGGCCGCCCGTCGGCGGAGCGGTCCGAGTCCCGGATCCGACGCCTGCCGGCCGAGCTCGACCAGCTCGGCCGCCGCGGCGACGTCGTCGACGGTGATGTCGGTGGGCAGTCCCGAGAGCCGGGCGAGTTCCACGGCGGTGGCCCGCGCGATCGCCCGATCGAGGGCGAGGGGATCGGCGTCCGCGAAAACGGTCACCAGTGGACCGGAGGTGGCGGTGGCGGGCCGTATCCGGGCCGGCGCGTTCCGCGGGTCGCCCGGAACCCGGTCGCCGACTCGGATCGTGAGCGTGCTCACCCCGCTACCGGCCCGCAACGACACCTCGCCGACGCCGAGCCGGACGGGCTGCGCCGCACCACCGGCGATCGCGTGCCGGCGGGTGACGTCCTCGATCTGCCGGCGGGCCCGGGTGAGGTTCGGCGGCTCCGCTCCACCGACGACGGCCAACGCGCGCTCGGTGGCCGCGTCCAGGACCGAGCGGCGACGTGCGATCTGATCGCGCTCGGCGCGCTCCGCGGTGATCTCCGCCGCCGAGCGAGCAGGCGGGCGGACGTCCCCGGCCAGCACGCCGGTCTCACGGGCGAGCGCGTGCAGTGCTTCGGTAGCCGGCACCGACCGTCCGCGGACGGTCCGCTGGGCCTGCGCCAGGCCCAGTTCGGCCCGGCTCCGGTGATCGGCGACGACCAGGTCGTCCTCGGTGATCCGCGCCGCCTCCACGCCGGTCCGGAGAACCGGAGGGCCGACGGCCACCCCGGCCCGGATCGCGCGCAGTTCGGCGACGGCGCCGGCGAGGCCGATCGCGGCGTCGGTCGGCGCCGCCCGGTGATCGAGCACCACGGCGCCGCTCGGGGTGTCCACCACCGCGACCGCACCGCTCGGCACCGCGGCGAAGACGAGACGGACCCGCTCGGGCGCACCACCGTGCGGCGTGACCAGGAGGATGTCCGGCTCCGACCGGTCGATTCGCGTGCTCCGCACGCCGAGTGCGTCGGCCAGGCCGCGCAACTCGCCGGTCGCGCGTTCGGCGCCGGCCAACAGCGAGCGCAGCACCGCGTCCGGGTCGGGACGGGGCAGGCGGCCGTCGATCAGCTCCGCCAGCGCCGCGGCGACGTCGGTCCCGCCGGAGTCGGGAGTGGAGGCCGGCGCGAGCGAGCCGGGTGCCGCGGCCGACGCGGCCCCGCGCGAGAGCAGCGCGCGACGGCGGGCGGCGTCGGGGGCACCCAGGCGCAGGCCGAGGCGCCCGGCCGTCCGGGTGAGCTCGGCCAGCGCCTCCCGGCGTTGTGCGCGGTGGCCGGATCTGGCCGTCTCGATCAGCTCGGTCAACCGGGCCCGGGCCGTGTAGTCGCCGATCCGGAAGTCCGACCGGTCGACGTCGGCGGGCAAGGGGTGGTTGCCGAAGACCGGTGTCCTGGTGGCCGGTCGCCTTCCGAGCGAGGTGGACGTCGTGACCAGGGTCGACCCGATCGTCCGGGCGATCTGCGTCGCGGCGTCGATCGCGGCCGCGGTCGGGTCGGCGTCGGCGGCGACGGTCACCCGCACTGTTCCGGCGCCGAACGTGACCGTGGCCGGTGGGTCCCCGGCGTCGCCGACGACGACCTGCGCGGTGAGCCCGGCGAAGCCCGGGGGCACGAGGTCGACGAGGGCCCCGCCGCGGGCCTGTGCGGTGCCGCCGAACGTCGTGACCGCGCGGGCGACGGCGTCCTCCACCCGCCGGGTGACCGGAGTGCGTGGTGTCCCGGCCTCGGTGGCGACGGCGTCGAGGTGGGCGGGGTCGAGCAGACCGGCCCGGACCGCGGCGGCCAGGCGGGGCGCGGTGTGGTCGAGTGCCCCGGTGGCCGGGTCGAGGGGGAGGAGCGCGGCGTCCACCAGGGTCTGGCGGAACCGTTCCCGGGCCGGGCCGCGACGCAGTGGATGGACCTCGTCGACGGCGCGGGCCGTACCGCGGACGCGGGCCAGCGCCTGGTGGTCGGCCGCCGAGAACCGAGGAGCGGCGTTGTCGGCGCGGAGCTGGACGTCGGGCGGGCCGCTGCCGAGAAGGTTCGTCGGGCCCGCGGTTCCGGTGGCGACGGCGACGTAGGCCGCGATCTGGGCGGCGACCTCGATCTGGACCTCCACGCGGCGGCCGCGTACCGGGCGCGCGATGCCGAGGATCGGGGGCTGGGCCGGGTCGGCCCGGCGCACCCAGGCCGCGCGGACCGTACCGGGCGCGAGATCGTCCGCTTCGGAGAGGACGAGCGGCAGCTGACGGCCGTTGTTCGTCGTCACGAAGAAGGCGCCGGGCCGGCCGGCGGGGGTGATGCCCGCGACACCGGCGATCTCCGCGATCCAGGCCGCGTTGCGGAGGTTGTCCGACGGATCGGTGCCGAACAGCGGGCCGTCCGGGTGGGAGGCACTGTTCGGGTTTCCGCCCGGTGGCGGCCCACCGGGCGGCGGCCCACCGGGCGGAACCGATCCGCCGGGCGGCGGCCCACCCGGTGGCGGCCCACCGGGTGAAACCGGTCCGCCGGGCGAAACCGGTCCGCCGGGCGAATTCGGTCCGCCGGGCGAACTCGGTCCGCCCGAGCCTCCCGGTCCGCCTGGTGCGGCGGGGACGCCCGGCGTGGCGCTGCTGCCCGGCGTGGCGGTTGCGGCGGGGGCGGCGGGCCGTAGGGGCGGGACGGTGGTGCTCGGCGCGGCCGGACCGGTCGTCGGAGTCGCCGCCGGGGCGGTGGCACCGGGCGACGCGGGACGGAGCGTCGGGGGAGTGATCGTCGGCGTCGAGCCCGCACCGAGCACCGCGGCCAGCGACTGTTCCCGCTGCCGTACCGCCGCCCGCTCCTGTGCGACGCCGTCGCGAAGCTCGCGCAGGTACTCCTCGGCCCGCGCCGCCGCGCTCCGCTGCTGGCGACGCCCGACGTCACCCACCACCGCGAGCCGCTGTGTCTGCGCCGCGAGCCCGACGTTCGGCTGCGGGTCGAGCGCGGCGATCCGATCAGCCAGGCCGGGATCGATCGCCGCCCGGCGACGGGGCCACCCGGCCGCGTCCGGATCGAGGTCCGCGCCGGGCCGCGGAGGTGATTCGTCGAGTGCCGGAGCCAGCCCGGCCGCGGCGATCTGGGCGCGTGCGCGGGCCCGCAACCGGCCCGCCTCGGCGGGCCGGTTGGCCGCCTGGTCGAGCCGGTCCAGCGTCTGACCGATCGCGGCCAGGCGCTGGTGGTCACGGCTCGTGAACGCGTCCGGATCGATCGGACCGTCGGCAGCGCCACCGGCGAGGACGTTCGCCGACGCCCGCCCGCTCACCGCGTCGCGCAGTGCCCGCTGGACGTCGTCGGTGACCGTGGCCGCGTCGACGGGCCGGGTCGGACCGTCGGGCAGCACGGTGATCCGCACCGGCTCGGTCGCGGATCCCGTCTCGATCCGCAGCCGGAACTCGCCGTCGTCGCCGGTCAACCGCACCGTCCCGGCCGGATCGACGCGGACGTCGGTGAACGGGGTCCCCGGTCCGCTGAACGACTCCGCGACCTGCCGGGCGCGCTGCGCGAGCGCGAGCGGCGACGACGTGGCCGGTCCCGGATCCGGCTGCCCGGCCGCGAGGGCGGCCAGCCGCGCGTCGAGCCGGTGCCGTGCGGCGGTCAGCTGCGCGCGCTCGCGTTCGAGCGTCGCCGCGTCCCGGCCGGTCCGCGCCTGGTCGAGCGCCGCCTCCCGGACCGCGCGCGCCCGGGCGCCCAGAGCCGCCTCGCGCTGCGCCGCCCGGTCGTGGGGGCGGTTCTCGACGATCGTGCGGACGTCGGCCGGCAGCTGCGCCACCCGGTCGGCGAAGCCGGGCGAGCCACCGACCGGCGCCCCGGTGACCGGGTCGACGCGTGGTGCGACCAGGTTCTCGGTGCCGAGCAACTCGTCCAGTTGCCGGACGGCCCGCTCCCGGGTGCGCGGGTTGCGTGCGGTGGTGGCCCGGTGCAGCTCGCGAATCCGGTCGACCGGGACCGCGCCACCGGTCCCGCCACCGGTCGCGCCACCGGTCGGGCCGCCGCGGGCCTCGGCGCGGGACGGCGCGGCCGGGTCGGTTCCCGGGTCGGGCAACCCCGGTACGGGCTTCGCCACGCCGTTCGCGTCGCGCAGGATCACCCAGAGCCCGCTGAGGCTCAGCGACCGGTTGAACGGACCGTCGCCGACGCGGCCGGTCTGCGGATCGACCCACTTGACGGATCCGCCCTGGTTGACCACGGCCCAGACGTGGCCGGCGCCCCCTTCGGTCCAGGAGAGCGCGATGTACGCGCTCGCGCCGGGCCCCTCCGCGTCCACCGCGTCCACGATCGTGCGGACGCCCGCGTCGATCGCGGCCCGGTGCTGATCGGCTTCGGTCCCGCCGGGAACCGTGACGACCGGCTGGGTCGGGCGTCCGAGCCACGCCTCGTCGACGTTCTGCCAGGTCCGCCCGTAGGCCTGCGTCGACTCGGCCTCGGACCGGGTGACGATCGTGCTGCGCGAGCTGGGTGCGGCGACGGACGGCTCCCGCCCGTCCCAGACGTCGAAGAATTTGCGCACCGCGTCGGCGCAGTTCAGCCGGGAGTACGGGTCGTGCCGCCAGGCCGGGTTGAGGAGCGGTACCCAGTCCACGAAGTCCGGCGACCCGTCGTCGGCGACCGGGCGGTGTCTGCGGTACCCGCCGTCCGGGGTGCGCAGCGCCTCTTTGATCGCCTGGTCCTGCTGGCGGAGCGGGGGACGGTAGCTGTGCGGTCCGAAGAGGGAGAGCAACCCGGCGGGGACGCGGTCGCCGGTCGACGGCGTCCGCAGGTACTGGGCGAACCGGTCCTCGGGCCCCACCAGCTCACCGAAGTCCGCGTCGCGGTCGATCCGATCGAGCAGGTCGGCGGCGCTCAGGTCGGTGGGCGGCGCGGCGACCGGGAAGAGCGCCGAGTAGGCCTCGCGCAGTGCGTCGACGTGGGGTTCGGTCGCGTTCTCATAAGCGCGCCGGGCCTGGTCGGCCCCCGCCCGGGCCGCTTCGAGGCCGGGGTCGGCCACGGTCGCGGGGTCGGCCCCGGCGGGGTCGGCGAGTGGCTGCCGCTCGGCCGTGAGCCGGGCCAGCCGGCGTTCGGCGTTCACCCACCGTCGCTTGAGGTCGTGAGCCTCGCGGAACACGTCGTGCAGGCGCTCGATCCGGTCAGCGGCCTGGTAGTACGCGACCGCCTCGGCCTCGCGCTGCCGGACGGCTTCCGGGTCGGTGCGCCAGGCCGGACCGGTGTCGGGCCGGACCGGCAGCCGCACGGCCTCGGTCTCCGGAAAGAGCGACCGGCGCACGAACTCCAGCGAAGCGACCAGCTGGTCGATCCGCGCCCGGATCGCCGCCGGTGCCTCCACCGGTCGGTCGGAGCCGGCCGCCGCGTCCACCGCGGCGTCGGCCGCCGCCCGGATCGCCGGCTCCAGCCCGGACAGTGCACGCGCGGCGGCGACGTCGGTCACCTGCGCGAGATCGTCGGCTCGCCGAGCCTCCCCGGCGGCGCGGTAGGCCTCCGCTCGGTCACCCGGTCGTTCGCCGGTGGTCGCGGCGCGATCGGACGCCTCGCTCCGCAGTCGTCGCGCGCGTGCGTCCGCCGTGGCGGCGCCGTGAGCGGCGACCGCGGTGTCCTGCGCCGCGTCGGTCGCCCGGTCGAGCGCCGCGTCGCGGCTGCCCTCGTCACCGGTGGGTGCGGTGGCGAGGGCCGTGGAGAGGCGTTCGATCTCCGGCTGCACGCGGGCCGCGAACGAGTAGTAGTCCCAGTCGCTCAGCCGCAGCCTCGCGCGCTGCGCGTAGTACCGACGGTTCGCGACGACGAATTCGCGGAGGGCCGCCGGATCGGACAACGTGTCGAGCAGATCAGCGGCGGCCTGCGGCGGGTCGGTGCTTTCCGCGCCGCCGGGGGGTTCCGCGCCGCCGGTGGCCGGGGCGCCGGTCAGCTGCGGCAGGTTCTCGGCGAACGGCAGGCCGGGCACGTCGACGGCGGTCCCGTCCGGCGCGATCAGGATCATGCTCAGTCCGGCCACCTGGTCCGGCCGGTACATCGGTTCGGTGTCCACTGCGCCGATCTGCGGATCGATCCACCGGACGGTGCCGTGGTCGTTCACCACCGAGACCAGATGAGAGCCGGCGTTCCAGTCGAGCGTGACGACCGCCGCGGTGCCGGGCCCGCCCCGGCGCACGGCGTCGGCGACGGACTGGAGGCCACGGGCGGAGGCGGCGGGGTTGCCCGGTTCCCTCGCGACGACGGTCTGGAACCGGCTCCCCAGCCAGTCCTGGACCCGCCGGGATTCCCGGGCCCTGATCTCGTCGAGGTCGTAGTGGCCGGTGTCGTCGGAGTAGACGTCCCGGGCGAGGGGCGCGGCGACCCTGGGCCGGCCGTACACCCAGGTGTCGATGAACGCCATGACCGCGTCGGCGCAGTTCGCGCGGAACGTGGCGTCGACCTGGTGCCCCGGGTTGATCCGCGGGACCACGTCCGGATGGTCGACGAGCGAGAAGTGCCGCTCGAACTCGCCGCCCTCGTTCGGGACGACCTCCTCGACCGCCCACTGGTGCACCCGAAGCGGTGGGCGGTAGTACTCCCCGCGGGTCGCCTCGACGGGTTCCCGGTCGGGCGCGCCCGGCGCCCGGCTCACGCGTGCCGCCGGGTCCTCCGGCCGCATCAACCGGCCGACGTCGGAGTTCACGTCGACGGGGGTGTCCGGGTCGAGCCCGGCGGCGAGGGCTATCCGCCGGTAGGCGCGGCGGTTCTCGTCGAGCGCGCCGGAGTCGGCTTTCGTCTCCAGGTAGGCGCTGTGGGCGCGGACCGCCCGCAGCCCGGCGAGGACGTCGCGAAGCCGGGTGAGGCGTTCGCTGTTCGCGAAGTACGCCCGGACCTCGGCCTTCGTGGCCTCCGCGGTGTCCGGTACGCCAGGCGGGTCGCCCGCGCGGAGCTGGAGGCCGGACCGCATGCGATCCGGGACGGCCGACGGCGGTCCCGCGGTCGCGGTGGCGAGCGCGTAGCCCGGAGGAGGGTCCCCGATGCTGAACGGGGAGAGCGGCAGTCCGTCCACCGGGTACGGCCGGTCGCCGGCGTCGAGAACCAGCATTTCCAGGAACCCGATGGCCGCCCGGAACGGGAGTTTCTCGCTGACCACGCCGGATTGGGTGTCGACGAAGAGGATCTTCCCGTCCTGGTGCACCGCGACCCAGGCGTGGGCGAGGCTGCTGTCCCGGTAGGCGTGGTTGAGGAACGCGATCGAGTTCTCGCCGGCCGCGCGTAGTGCCGCGGTGATCCGCGCCACCGCGGTGTCGAGGGCGGCTTCGGCCTCCGGAGTGCCGGGGTCGACGTCGTCCAGGAACGGCACCACCTCCTGCAGCCGGCCGCCGAACCGGCTCTCGAGGTCCTGGACGGTCGGGTCCGCGTACGGCTGGATCGGGGCGTCGAAGTCGAACTCCGTGAAGCCCTCGCGCATCAGTCGCGGGGCGACCTCCGGCCGTCCGCGCAGCGTGTTCCAGAACGAGAGGACCGTGTAGACGCAGTTCTCACGCCGTCCGCTGTCGACGTAGCCGTGGCCGTTCCCGAGGAACACCCAGTTGCCCTCGAGCACCGGCGGGTTCACCGGCGCCTGTTCGCCGGTCGCCCGGAACAGCTCGACACGCAGCGCGATCTCCTCGACCAGGGTCGCCGGGATCGCTTCGGTGAGCGCCGTGCGGCCGTGGTCGACCGGGTGCCAGAGCGGCTCGTCGAGACCGGGGAGGTTCATCCGGCCCCAGTCGGTCCGGTTCGGGTCCGCCCGGATGTCGGCCAGATCGTCGTCCCGGAACGACTGCGGGAGCATGACGCGTTCCAAGCGGTCGAGGTCCTGCCGGAGCTCCTCGGCTCGAGCCCGTTGCTCCTCGGCTCGGGTGGCGTCGTCCTGCTGACCCGCCCGGACGTCGTCGGCCGCGGTGACGATCCGGCCCGCTCGTTCCCCGTGGACGAGCGCGATGTGCTCCGAGCGCAGGGCGGCGAAGCGCAGCTCGGCGGAGCGATTCGCGTACGCCGCGGCCTCGTCGGCGTAGCGGCGGCTCCGCGCCGCCAGCCGGTGCGCCCGGCCGGGTTGCCACGTGTCGGTGGCCTGAGCGGAGAGGTCGTCGGCCGCGGCACGGAGGTCGCGGCTCGTGGCCGCCAGCGCGCGGGCCTGTTCGCGCCGGAACCGGGCGGCCTCCCTGGCGGCGGCCGCCCGGTCCAGGGCCTCCTGCTGCTGGGTGTTCAGGCGGGCGATCCGGCGGACTCCGTAGTCGATCGCTGTGAGAGCGTCCTGGACACCGATGTCGAGCCGGTCGATCCGGTCGGAGAGCGAGCTCATCGCCTTCAGGTGGTCGCGCACCACCAGGTTGGCCGCGGCCAACCGGGCGTAATAGCCGTCGACCGATCGGCGTACGTCGGCCTCGAACCGGGGGTCGGCCAGCAGCGCGTCGGTGACCAGAGCCAGCCGGTCCTGCGGCGAGAGACGCCGGTCGCGGAGAACCGAGAGGCCGTTGTCGCCGGACGACTCGCCCCGGACCAGGGTGGGCACCTCGTCGCCGGGCGGGGGAGCGGACGGCTCCAGCGCGGCCGCGTCGGCGTAGGCCTCGGGGACCGGAAGGGACCTGGTCGTCAGATGGGAGAGCGGTAGCCCGTCGACCGCGGCCGGCCGGCTCTCCGGGTCGAGCAGGAGCATGTCCAGGTAGCTGACCTGGTCGACGGGGTACGGGAAGTCGGTGGTGAAGGTCCCGATCTGCAGGTCGACCCAGTAGACGCGGCCGTTCTGGTTCACCGCGTCGAACGCGTGGGTACCGCCGTCCGGCCAGAGCACGACGAGCTTGGCGTTCGCGCGGTCACCGGAGCGCAGCAGCGTGTCGGTGACCCGCTGGAGGCCGTCCCGGACGTCGGCTTCCGAGGGCTGGAACGGCACGACCTCCTGGTACCGACCGCCGTAGTACTGCTCGTTGACCGAGCGGGCCTCACCCGGCGAACCGACGTCGAGGTCGCTCCCGTGAAGCGTGGCCGAGACGTGGGTCGCCGGGGCGACCTCGTAGACGCCGGACCAGATCGAGGTGAACGTCCGGGACGCGGCCATGCAGTTGTCCCGCCGGCCCGGATCCACCGGGCCGGCGCTGTTGCCCAGCGACACCCAGCGACCCAGGTCCGGCGGGTGCTTGCCGGCCGCGACGAGGGCGACGAGCAGCCGGAGCTGTTCGCCGAGCGTGGGCATCCGATGGTTCGTGGCCAGCGTGCTCGGTCGCGGACGCTCGGCGGCCCCGGGCGCGGGCACGTCCGCGAAGTCCATCGGGAACTCGGTCGCCGGACGGGCGAGCGGGTCGTCCCCGTGGGCGGGCGCGTTGATCCGCAGCCAGTTCGTGGGCGCGTCGGCGAGATCGGGATCGTCGTGGGTACCGGGCGAGAGCGCGCGCACCAGCTGATCGACGCCGGCCCGCAACCGTGCGATCTCCGCCCGCTGCTCCACCGCCCCGTGCCGCACGTCTTGAGCGTGCTGCTCTTCGTCCAGCTGCCTCGCGACCTTCTGGTCGAGGGCCGCTGCGGCCGCCTCGACGTCACGGGCCGCCGCAGCGGCTCGCCGCCGCCGGTAGCCCGGAAGCCGTTGCCACCGCTTGCGTCCGCGATCGAGGTCCGCCCGGCGCTGCTCGGCGTCGTCCTTGCGCCTGGCCGCGGAAGCGACCTCCGACTCGGCGTCGCGCCGGATCGTGGCGGCCTGGTCTTCCGCCTCGGCGGCGGACTCCTCGAGACGGGTGATCTGCTCCAGATCGGTTCGTGCGCGCCCGAGCCAGCGCGTCAGCTCTTCGTCTTCGTCGAACCGTGCGATGAGGAAACGCCTCGCGTGGTCGAACAGCTGCGTGCTGAACGCCTGGTCGTTCAGGGCAGCCCAGGGGTCCGTACGCAGCAGTTCCACGTCCACCGGCGCCGCCGGCCGGCGGTGGTCGGCCCCGGTCGCGTCCGGGCGGCCGGCACCGGCCTCGATCGTGTCGGTCAGCCGGGCGAGCTCGTGACGCAGCGCTTCGAGCCGGCCGGTCGCGACGTCGCGAGCGAGGCCGCGGACCGTCTCCAGCGCCGAGCGCGCGTCGGCCAGTTGCCGGGCGAGCAGATCGCGTGCGCCGACGCGCTGGCTCTCGACCGCTCGGAGCACGTCCAGCCGGGACTCGTGGCCGGCACCCCGGGGCGCCTCCTCGAGCCGGGCGATGGCGCCCGCGGCGTCGGTCACCATGGTCGCGGCGTCGGCGTGCTGCGCGGTCAGGTCGATGAGGCGGCGTTCGGCGTCGGTGACGACGTGTGAGCTCGCGGTCGTGGACGACTCGGCCCGGATCGCGCCGGCCTCGTCGAGCAGAGCTCGGAGCGCGCGGTCCGCGTCACGCTCGTCGGGGTAGATGCGGCCCAGCGCCTCGGACAGCACGGCGATCAGGGCCGGGTCGGCGAGAGCACCGACCGGATCGGCGAGCAGCCGGCTCGGGTCCAGCTGAGCGAGCGAGTCGGGCGGCCGGGACGCCGGCGGTGCGGCGGCGGTGGCGGCGACGTAGGGGTCGGGCAGCGGGTGGGTCCGGTCGCTGAAGGCGGAGAGCGGCGCTCCGTCGACGGGCACCGGCTCCCCGTCGGGACCGACGACGAGCAGGTCGAGGAACAGGGTCCGGTCGGCGTCGAACGGGAAGTCGTCGGTCAGCCACGGGTTCCCGGATCCGACCTCCTTGGCGTTCAGGTACCGGATTCGGCCGCCCTCGTTGACCGCTGCCCAGGCGGCCGTTCCGGTGCGGTCCCGCCCTACCGCGTCGATCAGCGCGAACGCGCCGTCGCCGGCGGCCAGGAGCGCCTCGGCGACCCGCTGTTCGGCGTTCCGCAGCGCCTGCTCGGTCTCCGGCGAGCCCGCGGAACCGTGGTGCTGGAACGCCACGAGCTCCTGGTAGCGACCGCCGGTTCGGATCTCGTCGGCCGCACGCGAGTCACCGAGAGGGCGCAACCGCAGCGTGGTCCGGTCGAGGGCCAGTGCCGTGCCCGCCGCCACCTGCGGGTCGCCCGACAGCGTCCGCACGGCCGCCCATCGGGCCCTGGCCCCGTCGTCGAGTTGGCGCGTGAGGTCGAACGGCCGGGCGACGGCGTCGATCCACGACAACCATCGTTCGTCGATCGCCGGGCGCGCGGGAATCGTGCCGTCCTCGTCGGCCAGCGCGAGCTCCAGGCCGAGGTGCATCCACGCCGGCGCCGCCGCGCCCCCGTGCAACTCGCTCCAGTTGACGGGTACGGTCCGCAGGTCCGGATGGGCGTGCGCACTCGGCGACAGCGCTTCGCCGAACATGCTCAGTTCGTCTTCGACCAGCTCGCGTTCCTGGCGGATCCGGTCGTGGGCGGCCTCGGCGCGCGCGATCGTCGCGATCAGCGCGTCCCAGGCCGGGCGGGAGGGGGACGGGTGGGCTCCCCGGTACTCGGCGACGAGCTCTTCGACGCGGGCCAGCTCCTCGGCGGCCCGGTCGGCGTCCGCGTCGAGCGCGCGGAGCTCGTCGACGAGCGCGACCATGTGCCCGCGCATGTACTCGGCCGCCCGCGAAACGACGAGCCGCTGGTTCAGGTAGCTGGTCCGTGCGCTCTCGAGGGCTTGCGCGACGGTCGGGTCGTCCGCCAGTTCCCGACGCTCAGCGGGGGTGCGCTCCGCCGCGGCCCGACCGAGTGGCTGCCCGTCCCGAGCCGCCGGTGGGAGCGTGTCCTCGCGTGTCGTGTCGGCCAGCGCCGAGCGGCCGACGAGACGGCCGACGCGATTCAACGTCGCCTCGATCGCGGCGATCGCGTTCGCGGTGGCCCGGACTCGCCCCGACAGTTCGTCGTGGGTCGTCCGTGCGGTCAGCAGGGCCCGGACCGCGGCGCTTCCTGCGGTCACCGAGGCGAGGGAGCCGGCCAACACCGCCCGGAGTTCGCTGCTGTGGTCGTCGATCGTCGTTCGTTCGCCGAGGTGCCGCTCGAGCGCGGCGGCATTCAGCCGATAGGCCGTGTCGAGGAGCGTCGGGTCGTAGTTCGCCGCGACCGCGGCCTCGTACTGGGTCGTTGCCCGATGGCGGAGGGCGCGCATCAGATCGCTCGTCGCGTCCCGATCGGCCACGGCCTCGCCCAGCTGGTCGGCGGTTTCCGACGCGGTCCGCAGCGCGCGCTCGGTCTCCGCGACCGCGGTGGCCACCGCGGTCGATTCCGTGGCCAGCGTGACGTCCGACCGGCGCAGCGCGGCGTGCAGCGGACGCAGCTCGTCCCGGAGCGCGGCGAGCAACTGCCGGAGGAGTTCGACCACGTCGACGACCGAGGAGAGGCCCTCGTGTCCGGTGCGCAGTTCGTCGAAGTGCCGCTCGGCCGCGGTGATCAGCGCCGTGACGACGTCGGGATCACGCAGCCAGGCCGCGTCCGGTCCCGCCCCCGGCACGTCGCCGAGCGGGGCGACGGCGGCCGAGCCGGGGAACATCAGGCGACGAAGCCGGTCGAGCCGAGGCTGCAGTTCCCCGATCCCGGCTCGGGCAGCCGACTCACGCTTCTGCTGCTCCGCCTGCCGACGCGTCGCGCGGCCCAGCGCGCGGACGGCCCCCTCGTTCTCCTCACCCCGGGACTCGGCCTCCGCGATCGTGGCCTGGAGTTCGCCGGCCGTGGCCGCCGCCTCCATCGCCTCGCGTGCGGAGAGGCGTGCGAGCGCGTCGAGCCGGCTGATCTCAGCGGCGACCTGCTCCGCTTCCCGGCGCAGGTCCTCGTGGGGGCGCGGCTCCGGCTCGTCGGGGGCGGCGGGTTCGGTCGCGGCGTGCTCCGTCGACGAAGCGGGGCCGACGTAGTCGGGGAAGACCTCGCGCACGAGCCGGTCGAGCCGCTGACGGGCGTCGTCGACCGCGGCGGTGGCGCTCTCCTCCGCCGTGCGCAGGTAACGGTCGTGCTGCTCACGCGCATCCGTCCACTCTCGGACGGCTCGGTCGCGGATCTCGGCGGCCTCGGTGGCGGCCTGCCGAGCCCGGAGCAGCTGGCCGCGCAGTTCGATGATCTTCTCGCGCGGCGGGGTCCGGCCCGGCTCGACGGCCGACCGGAGCTCGGTGATCGTGTCGTCGAGCCGCTCGACCGCGGCGGCGGTCTCGCTCGCCGCGGCCGTGGCGCGGGCGGCTTCCCCGGCCATCGCGACGACCTGCTCCGCGCGGTCGCGGACGACCGGCACCTCGGACATCGGCCGCTGTGCCGCGTCGATCTGCCGGTCGAGTCCTTCGGCGGCGTCGAACAGCTGACGCAGCCGGGATCCGCGGCTCTCGGCGTCCGGAAGGGAGCGCCGGGCGGCGTCGTGAACCGCGGCCAGGAACGTCGCGTCGGCCAGTGCGGCGGTGGGTTCCCGCTGGAGCCGGTCGAGCTCCGGAAGTCCTTCGGCGGGGTCCTCGGCCGGTCGGGCGGGTGGCTGGACGCGCTGGTCGAGACCGGCGATCAGCGCGGCGAGGTGCCGCCGGGCGTCCTCGGCGTCGCGTCGGTGCTCCGGCTCGACGTCGGCAGGCCGGGAATCGAGCACGGTCAGCCGGTCCTGAGTGCTCCGGATGTCGCGGAGCAGCTCCCGCACCTCGGGATCGGTGATTGCCGGATCGTTCGTGGCCGCGTCGAGACCTGCGAGCAGGGTAGGGAGGTCGCGCGGCGTCGCCGGTCGCGCGGCCTGGTTCCCGATGATCTCGAGCACGTCCGGCGTGAGCCGTGCGATCAGGACCGCGGCGGCGTCGGCCGCCGTGCCGGCCTCGGCGGTGGCGGTGTTCCCGGCGCTCCGCGCGTCCTCCATGACCTGGCTGCGCTCGGTCTCGGCCCGGTCCACCAAGCGCTGCAGTACGCGCGCTTCCGAGCGGAGACGCCGAGCCTCGAGCCCTTTGACGGACCCGTCGTCGACGCGTGCCTGCCGGCCCGCAGCCGCGTCGGTGAGGTGGGCGATCCAGGGGTTGTGCTCGTCGCTGATCTCGCGGTGACGTTCGTCGGCGGTGCGCCGGGCCTGCTGAGCCCGGTCCAGCGCGGTCCGGTAGTCCTCCGCCAGTGCGACGAGCTGGACCACTCGCTCGTTGCCGGTTCGCTCCGCCGCGGGCGTCACGGCGGAGCGGAGGGCCGCGACCGCCGGCGTCAACGCGGCGAACTTGTCCAGACCGACCTCGTCGTGTCGGGCCTCGAACTGAGCCATGGCGTCGCGTAGGGCGTCGAGCGACCGCTGGAGGTCGGCCGGGCCGACCTCGGTGGCCGGAGGCTCGGCGACGGCCTCCGGGAGCGCCGGTGGTCGGGTCTCGCTGCGCAGGCCGGTGACGAGCGCCGTGATCTCGTCGAGTTCCCGCTCGTCGCTCTCGGTCTCCGACGGCTTCGGATCAGCGGCTCCGAGCGGCCGGTGACGACGCGCCTGCACACGTCGCCGGTGGATCCACTCCCGCTGGTTCGACTGCCAGCGGGAGAGGTCGAAACCGCTGGCCGTTGCCGTGAGCGCCTCGGCGGAGGCGGCGGACCGGGCCCGCGCCTCCGCCAGCATCCCGTCGAACTCAGCGGCGGTGGAGGTGTCCGGCGTGGACAGCAGGGCGGTCGCCATCTCGTCGAGTGCGGCCCGCGCTGCGCCGACCAGTTCGGCGATCGCCGGATGACCGTCCTGCGAGAGAGCCCGGTGAAGTGCGCCGAGCACCGTCGCCAACCGCCGACCGTGCCCGGTCAGGTCGGCTCGACGCTGCTGGAGCGTCGCGTCGACCGCGGCCAGCTCGGTCGCGGCCCGCTCGGCCCGCCGGCTCTCCTGGGCCGCGGTGACCCGGGCCTCGAGCTCGTCCGCCCGGGAGAAAGCCCAGATCCGCTCGTCCAACCTGACCAGCCAGTTGTACTCACCGGTCTCGAGGTCCAGTTGGCGGGCTCGCAGCGGGTTCAACAGCCGGATCTTGTTCGCCTGCTCCGCGGTGCCCAGTGCCGCCGAATGAGCCTTCCGGGACCACCGGCCGTAGTCGTCGGCCGTCCGGCCGGAGTCTTCCGCTGTCTGCTGCGCCGCGGCCGCCTGGTCGCGTGCGGTTCGGTACTCCGCGGTCAGCTGCTCGATCCGGACGGTCTGCTCGTCGTGGGTCCGGCGAGCCTCCTCCAGCAGCGGCCGGAGCTCGGAGATCCTTCCGGCCACCGACGTGAACTCCGCGGGGTGGCCCGGGGCGACCCCCGACTCGGTGTCGAACCGTGCGAACGCGTCGAGCAGCTGGTCGAGCGCGGCTCGCGGATCCGTCGATCCGGAGCCGGCCGACGGCGTATCGGCGGGCACCGTGAGCAGCAGGCGGAGCCCGGTGCGCAGTGCCGCGACGCGCTCCCCGGCCGTGCGCTCTTCCCGGCGCGCCCGGGTTTCGTCGCGTTGCGCGCTGCCGATGGTGTGCTGGAGAACGTCGTCGTCGGCCAACGGGTCCGGGCTGAGCCGGGCCGTCAGCTCGCGCTTCTGCTCGGCGCGACGGGCGGCCCGCTCAGCGGCCTCGTCCGCGAGCCGCCGTTGCTTCTGGAGTTCGGTGAGCAGAACCGGCACCCGGCGCTGCAGATACCCGGCGGTCTCCCCGACGACCCGTTCGTCGACCGGCAGCCCGGCGAGTTGGGCGGCGGCGGTCCGGTGCAGGGCTTCGGGCAGCTCGGGATCGTCCAGTGCGGCGCGGGGGTCGGCGAGCAGCGCTTCGACGTCGATCGGTGCGGCGGGCCCGGAGCCCACCCGCGCGTCGACGGTGGAACCGGGCACCGGGGTCGACGCGGCCGGAGCGGCGTCGACGACGGAGCGGTACGCGTCGGGTACGGCCAGGTGCCGGTCGCCGAAGAACGACAGCGGCGCCTCCTCGATCCCCACGGGAGCGCGGCCGGCGTCGAGGACAAAACCGTCCAGGAAGCCGAGCTGCGCGGCACGGAACGGGAACGTCTCGGTCCGCTGCCCGGTCTGCGCGTCGACGTAGACGAGGCGTCCGCCGTCGTTGAACACGTTCCAGGCGTGTCCACCGCCGTCACGCCATGCGGGGTAGAGGAACCCCTGGGCGCCGGGGCCGGTCGAGCGCAGCGCCTCGGTGAAGCGTCGCTCGCCGTCCCGCAGTGCGTCGTCCGACGGCGAGCCGAACGGCACGAGCTCCTGGAGCCGGGCGCCGGTGATCCGCTCCACCGTGCGGCGCGCGTCCGGGTCTCCGGTGTCGACGCGCAGCGATGGCCCGGCGACCATCGGAACGCCGCTCCAGGTGAGCGACGCCGCCAGCTGGGCGACCACGCAGTTGACGCGACGCGCCGGGTCGAGAGCGAGATCGGGATTGATCAGGGCGAGGGTCTGCGCCGAGAGCACGTGGACCGGGATCGTGCCGCCGGGCCCGGCCGCCGTGCCGACGAGCAGCAGGTACTGCGCCAGCGGCGCGATCTCCTGCCCGGAGCGCGGATCCTGCGGGCCGAGAAGATGCTCGAGGATCGGCGCGACCGCGTCCAGGTCGGCCGTGGGCGCGGCGAGCACGTCGTCGATGGTCAACGGCCGACCGGCCAGGTCCCACCGGGTCGTGCCCGGCTCGGTTTCCGACGCGGTGAGGTCGTCGTCGCGCGCGCCGGTGTCCGCCGGCTCGGTGGGCAGCGACCGGTGGTCCCGGACGGCCGCCCGGGCTTCGGCGAGACGGCGGGCCGCGCGGTCGACGGTGGCCGCGGCGTCCTCACTGATCCGGTTCCACGCCTCGACCGCCGCCCGGAGCCGCTCCTCGGACGTCGCCGTCGTCGCGTCGTCGGCGAGCCGGAACCGCGCGGCCGCACTTCTCGACTGGTTCAGGTGGCCGGTCGCGGCGGTCATCGCGGTCTCGGCCGTAGCGAGGACGGTCTGCAGCGCACGGCTGACGGCCTCGGCGTCGTCGGTCGGTGACGGGCCGAGCAGCGCTCCGGTCGCCGTCGCCGTGGCGCGCACGGCGTCCGCGCGCTCGACGAGGACGCGGAGCCGGTCCGCGAGCGGCCCGGGCTGGTCCCCGACCGCGGCCACGGCGTCGTCGGCCCGGTCGACGACACGGTCGGCGGTGACGCTGCGCTCCCAGGCTTCGGCGAGGTCGCGGAGCCGGACCGCCCGCGTGCGCAGGTCGTGAGCAGCGGGCGGGTTCGCGACGTGGAGCCCGGCCGCCTCCCGCGTGAGCGTTCCCGCGGTGGTGCGGAACTGCTCCGCGATCCGCGTCGCGCTCCGGTACTCGGCGTGTGCCGCCCGCACCGCCACCTCCGCGGCGCGGACGGCGGCGCGGAGGACGTCGACCTCGTCGGTGGACGCTTCGAGCTGCCGGAGATCCTGGCCGAGCGTGGCGAGTGCCGCCGCACGGCCGGCGAGCTCGTCGAGCACGGTGCGGTGCGGGCGCTGGTCCCGCACGTCCGCGAAGTACCGGGCGCTGACCTCGTGGAGCCTGGCGACGACCGCCGGGTGGGTGAGCGCGCCGGGCTGCCGGAGCAGCGCGGCCGGGGTGTCCGCCCACGACCGGACGTCGGTTCCAGCCGGTAAAGGAACGTCGGTTCCGGCTGGCGCGGTGCGTGGTGCGCGGGCGGTGAGCGTGAGGAGGCGGCGTTCGGTCTCGCGGATCGCCCGGCTCGTGGCCGTGGCGCGTGCCAGCACCTGGTCCTGCCGGTCGGAGAGCTCCTCGACGTCCGCTCCGGCCCGGACGAGCTCCGCCACCGCGTCCATCGCGGCGTCGACGAGCGGATGGGTCCGGCGGAGGGCGCGGATCTGCTCGCCGGGGTCCCCGTCCGCGACGGTGATCTCGGTGATCCGACGCTCCAGGCCGGCGATGGACCTCGCGGCGACGGCGACGCGCTCGGCCGCGATGTCCAGGCGTTCGCGGAGGCCGGGCATCGACGCTTCGCGCGTCGTCAGCTCGGTGGTGATCGCCGACAGGTCCCGGCGCATCGACTCGAGGTCACGGCGCTGGTCGCCGAGCAGGTCGAGCAGAATACGCAGCTGTTCCCGGTCCCGGACGAGGCCGTCGAAGTGCGACGACGCGCTCCGGTCGTCGGCGAAGCGCAACGCGTCGACGACGACAGGCGAGGCGCCGCGGGTCACCAGCAGATCGAGGAACCGGGTGTCGGGTCCGAACGGGAAGACGTCGGTCTCGGCGCCGCTGCGCAGGTCGCGGTACCAGATCCCCCCGTCGGCGGCGACCACGCTCCACGCCTGCTCGTCGCCGGAGCCCGGTCGAGTGCGGACGAAGACGTAGGCGGAGGCGCCCGCCGAGCGCAGCGTCTCGTGGAGCTGCCGCTCGGCCTCCCGCAGAGCATCCTCGGGGTGCTCCCGGTCCGGAAGGAGCTCCTGGAACCGGCCTCCGGTCGCCTCTTCCACCGCGGCCCGGCCGGTGTCGTCCTCGGCCGGCGTGCGGGCGGCGACGGCGTGGACGCCGTTCCACTGCCACCAGTCCGCGACCTGCGCGCGGCCCGGCGCGGCGGTCGCCGTGCGGGGCCGGGCGTGCACCGGCAGCCGACCGTGCTCGCCGAGCGTGGCTCCGAGGTGGAGCAGCTGGTCCGACCGCGGCGGAACCACCCCCGCCCGGCCGTACAAGGTGTCGTACGCGCGCTGCCGGAGAGCGGGGTCGACGCCGTCGGCGAGGACGATGTCGTCGACGGTCATCGGAGCGCCGGGCGAGTGACCGTGGCGCCGATCGTCGGACTCCGGGGCGACGATCCGCGCTTCCGCCGCCGGAATCACGACTTCGAGCTGCTTGATGCGGATGAGGACGTCGCGCTGGACTTCGGTGTGGTGCTCGACCGACAGACCGGCCGCGGTGAGCCGGTCGACGAGCTCGTCGAGGCTCCTCCGGGCGGCGGCCACCGCCTCCTGAGCCGCGGCGGCCCCCTGGTCGTGGCGGTGGGCAGCGCGGTCGGCGTCGGCTGCCGCGGCCTCCGCCGTCTGGGCCCGGTAGGTGAGCCTCGAGACGATCCACGCGCTGGCCAGCCGCGACCACCGAGCCAGCCGGCGGTAGCGCTGCTCGTTCTCACGCAACCGGTGGGCGTCGCCGCGCGCGCCGGCGGCCGCGGCCTCCGCCCGATCCTTCGCGGTGTTCGCCGCGCCGAGACGCTCACGCGCCTCGTCCAACGCGGCCTCGATGTCGGGCACCTCGTCGGTCCAGAAACGGATCGCGGCCTCGTGCTGCATCAGTTCGTGCCGTCGGCCCGCCAGTTCCTCCCGGTCGGCGGCGAGTTCGGCGGCGAGAGCCCGCAGCCGGTCGTGCGCCTGCGCCGCCGTGGTGAAGTAGCGATCGGAGATCAGCTCCAACTCGGCGCGGACGGCCGGTTCCGTGAGCACGGAGAGGTCGGCGCGGAGTGTCTCCGGGTCGAGCACGGTCAGGAGTCGGTGCGCGGGTTCGGCCAGCGCCCGGCGGGTCGCGTCGATCGCGTCCGTGGTCGCGGCGACGGCCTCGGTGGTCTCGAGGACGCCGGGGAAGTGTCGCCGGAAGGCCGAGCGCGCGTCGTCCAGGCTCCGGGTGGCCGTGTCGACGGCCTGTGCGGACCGCTGCTCGGCGAGCTCCCACTCGGCGAGGGACGCGTCGAGCGCCGCGGCCCGCCGGCGCACTTCGTCGGGCGCCATCCGGTCGGCCGCCGATCGCAGCTCCGTCGATTCCCGGCGGTACCGCGCGACGTTCTGCGTGGCGAGGTCCAGCGCGGCGACGGCGTCGGTGTGGGCGGTTTGCGCGGTGTCGAGCTGGGACCGGAACGAGGCCTCGTCGTCGGAACGGCCGGCTTCCAGGGCGGCAAGACCCGCTCGCAAGCCGTCGAGCTGCCGCTTCTGCGCGGTCAGCCGGTCGCGGAGCGGTTGCGCGTCGGCGCGGTCGGCGTCGAGGTGCCGCGCGACGACCCGCCGGAGCGTCTGCTCCAGCGACGGATCGGCGCGCACCAGCGGATGACCGAGGATGCTCCGGTCCAGCGGACCGTTCGCCGCGACCTCGCGCGGCGAGCCGATCTCCGGGGCCACGGGCGCGCTCGGCCGGGAGTGGGAGGGGGAGAGCTGCTCGTAGCCGGGCGGGCGGGGCTGGGACGCGTCGCTGAAGTAGGAGAGCGGCAATCCGTCGACCGCCACGGGTCGCCGCTCGGCGTCGACGAGCAGCATGTCCAGGTAGCGGATCTCGGCCGGTTCGAACGGGAAGGTCTCGCCGTGAACGCCGTTCTGGGCGTCCCGGTAGACGATGCGGCCGTCCTCGTTCACGGCCGACCAGGCATGCCCGCCGCCCGAGCGCCACGCCGGACTGAGCATCGCGAACGCGCCGTCACCGGCGGCGAGGAGAGCGCTCCTGATTCGCGCTTCGGCGTCCCGCAGGGCCTGGGCGGACTCCGGGGAGTCGGGAGCGTCGTCGTCCTGGAACGCGACGACCTCCTGGTAGCGCGCACCGGTCGTCGCCTCGTCGGTGGAGCGGCGCCCACCCGGGTGACGGACGTCGTCCGGGTTGCCGTCGACGTAGTCGGTGCGCACCGTCGGTGCGGCCACCAGCGGAACGCCGAAGTGCGTCCAGAACTCGGCCCGGCGAGCGTCCGTGCAGTTGATCCTCCGGGCCGGGTCGAGGGACTGACCGAACGCGTTGATGCGGACGAACCACGGCCCGGTCCGGGGGCGCAGCGGGATGCGGCCGTCGTGCAGCAGCGCCGCGATCAGCTGGAACTGGTGGACCCGCTGGGGGGTCAGGTGACCGGTGCGCGGGTCGTCGCTG
This sequence comes from Cryptosporangium arvum DSM 44712, assembly GCF_000585375.1. Lineage (NCBI taxonomy): Bacteria > Bacillati > Actinomycetota > Actinomycetes > Cryptosporangiales > Cryptosporangiaceae > Cryptosporangium > Cryptosporangium arvum. The sequence continues at coordinate 7,475,288 of NZ_KK073874.1, read as the reverse complement.
CGGGGGAGCTCGGTGTAGACCTGGGCGGCGAAGGCCGGGTCGATGCCGTCGGCGGCCAGGACGTCGTCGACGGTCATCGGTTCGTCCGCCGCGTCGGCGTTCTGCGTACGCCAGATCGACGCGATGTCCGGCCGGCTCGGCGCGGCGGGGTCCTGGGGTGGCGTGAGGCTCGCCTCGAGCAGGCCGACGGCGTCGCTGACCAGCGCGGCGCGGTGCTGCGCGGCCTCGACCCGGAGGGTGAGATCGTCGACGACCAGCTCCGCCTGGGCGACGGCCTCGGTGGCCCGGTCCGACTCCTGCTGGGTCAGGGCGGCCGCGTGCCGGGCCTCGTAGACACCGGCCAGGAGATCGGCGGCCGCGAAGCGCTGGGCGACGGCCAGCCAGAGCGTCTCCTGCCGCGCACGCCACGCCAGGCGGCGCGCCTGCCCGGCGTTGGCCTCACCGGAGGGACGCGGACTCACACGGTCCAGCGCGTGAACGAGCGCTCCGGCCCAGCGTTCGGCGTTGCGGAGAGCCCAGTCGCGGTCCTCCTCCCACTGCTCGGGCGAGCGCGCCATCACCACGTCGCCGTCGGGGATCCCGTTCGCCCGGTCCATGGCGTCGTCCATGGCCCGTTCCAGCCGCGGAAGCTCCACGTCGCGCAGCTCCCGCAGACCGGCCTCGAGCTCGCGAACCTCGTCCTGAACCGTCTCCAGCTCGTGCCTGCGCTGCGCCAGCGCCTCGAACACGCTGCGGGCCCGGGCGCGCGCTCCGGCACGGTCGGCGAAGTAGCGGGCGGACCGGCTCTTCATCGCGGCGTCGACGGCCGGATCGGAGAGCAGCGAGGGGTCCGCGCGGAGGGCCACCGGATCGAGGCGGGTGGCGTCGTCCGGGGAGGCCGTTGCCCGGGCGGGGTCCTCGGCCGGGTCCGGCTCGACGCGGAAGCTCCGGTCCGGGGTGCCGTGCAGGGCCTCGAGATCGTGGTCCGGCGGCGTGCCGGTCCGGGCCGGCGTGACGGGGGCGGTGTCGGATGCCGGGGGGTAGAGGTCGTGGATGATCTGCTGCTCGAGCCGGGGATCGAGGGCGTCGGTGGGTGGTTCGTCGGTGTCGGTGTCGGTGTCGGTGTCGGTGTCGGTGGTCGGTTCGTCGGCGTCGGCCGGGGCGGGTGTGGTGGTGTCGGCCGGGGTGGGGGCGGTGGCGTCGAGCAAGGTCTGGAGTGTCTCGGCGGTGGCGGGGTCGATCCGGCCGGTGTCGATCGCGTCGGCGATCTTCCCGTGGAGGCGGCGGACGCTGTCCTCGAGGACGAAGCGGTGCAGGGCCGCCCGGCGGAGCCGCGCGCGCAGGCGGTAACGCCGCCAGCGGGTCACGAGCTGGCGGCGCTTCGGATCGCCGAGTGCCTGGATGGCCTCGGTCAGTTCCTGCTGCCGGGCGACGGCGGCGGCGAGCTCCGGATGCGTCCGGGAGAGGCTGCGTGACCACCGTGCGACGGTGCGGGGCCTCGGAGCGCGGGCCGGAGCCGGGCGTCCCGCGAGCTCGGCGAAGTGCTCCTCGGCCGCCGCGGCGAACTCGTCGACGACGGCCGGTCCGGCGAGTACCGAGGGATCGGCGCGAATCGTGTCGGGGTCGTGGACGGCCGGCTCGGCGGGGGTGAGCGGGTCGGGTTCTGTGGCCGGGTCGGGTTCTGTGGCTGGGTCGGATCCTGTGACCGGGTCGGATCCTGTGACCGGGTCGGGCTCTGTGGCCGGGTTTGATTCGGCTGTTGGGTCCGGTTCGGACACCGGGTCGTTCGGGTCCTCTGACCGGACTTCGAGCGGGGCGTCGTCGGCCGGGTGGGTGGTGTTCGTAAGGGCAACCGGCGGCGTGTTCTCGGGGTCGAGGGGCGTCGGGTCGGTGTGGTCGGGGTCGGTGGGAGCGGGCTCCGTCTCGACGGTGGCCGCCGAGCGGTCGTCGGAACGGCGCGTCGGGCCGAACCGGCCGCCGGGAACGGGTTCGGCGGCGCCCGTGGCGAGCAGCAGGTCGACCGCGGCCGCTCGTTCGGTGTCGACCCGGGCCTGGAGCGAAGCCGGGGTCAGGAACCCGGCGAGCAGCTCGCGGTGCCGGTGCTCCTCGGGGGTGCGGGGCGGGTGGGAAAGATCGGGCGGGGTGAGCGCGGGCGGCCGGGCCGGTGGGGCGGTGGGTGGTTGCGCGGAGAGCATGGAGATGTCGGACGTCTCCGCGCCGACGACCGGCGGCGGGATCGACCCCGGGTCCCGCGGCGGCGAGGTGGTGTCCGTCCGGCCGGTGGCGGGGTCGACCGGTTGATCGACCGGTTCGCCGGTCGGTTCGCCGGTTCGTTCGTCGGTCGGTTCGCCCGGTTGGTCGCCGGTCGTGGGGTCCGGCGTGCTGTTGGTGGCGTCGTCCGGCCACGGTGCGTCGGTGAGCGGTGTGGTGTCCCGGGAGTCACCCGGTCCGGAGTCGAACGGGGAGGACTGATCGGCGGTCCCGGTGTCCGGCGCCGAGTCGAACGTGGACCGCTGGTCGCTAGACCCGGCCTCGGCTGCGGGCGCGGAGTCGGTGATGGTGTCGGCGGTGACGGTGTCGGGGGGCGGAGCGGCGTCCGCGCCCGCGAACGTCGTTCCCTCGGCCGCCGGCTGAGCTTCCGCCGAGGGAGCGATCTCGGTCGACGACGACACCTCGACCGACGGTGCGGTGTCCGTTGGAGGCGCGGTGTCGTTCGACGGTGCCGCGTCGGTTGGAGGCGCGGTGTCGTTCGACGGTGCAGCGTCGGTTGGAGGCGCGGTTTCGGTTGGGGGCGCGGTTTCGGTTGGAAGCGCGGTGTCGTTCGACGGTGTGGTGTCGGTCGGGCTGATGGGGTCGGCTGGGGCCGTGGGGTCGGTCGGAGGCGCCGAGTCCGATGGGGGAGCGGTTTCGGGGGGAGCGCTGTCGGAGGTGGTCGACTCGACCTTGCCGGCGGCGTCGCTCGGTGCGCCCGTGTCGGTGGTCGGCTGATCCGCGGTGGACTGCTGGGCGCTCGCCTCGCCCGCAACGGCATCGGTGCGGACGTCGGCTGGGGCTGGGGAGTCCGAGTCCGAGGTGGACTGGGCCGCCTCCGCCGCTGGGGCCGCCTCCGCCGCTGGGGCCGCCTCTGCCGCTGGGGCCGCCTCTCCACCGGTCGTCGTCCCGGCCGCCGACGAATCCGCGGACGATGTCGGGCTCGCCGCGGAGGAAGAGCCCTCCGCTCCCGACGAGCCACCCGCCGAGGAGCTCGCGGCGGAGCCACCCGAGGAGCCACCTGACGAGCCACCCGAGGAGCCACCCGACGAGGACGAGCCACCGGACGATGACCCACCCGACGATCCCCCCGCCCCCGACGACGAGCCTCCGCCGCCGGAACGGCTCGAGCCGCCACCCTGCGACCCACCCTGCCCCGAAGACGTCCCCGCCGCGTTCGAAGACGCCGCGTTCGAAGTCCCCGCGTTCGATGACCCCGCGTTCGATGACCCCGCGTTCGAAGTCGGCGACCCGCCGTCCATCCCCGCCGTCGTCGTCGCGGGGTCGGCCGACGTCGGCGAACCCGCATCGAGCGTCGTCGCGGCGGCCGTCGGCGACGCGTTCGCCTCCGCCGTGGCGGCCTCCCACGAGAGGCTCGCCTCCACCTCGGACTGGATGTTCGCGTACGACTCCCGCGGCCTGCCCGTGAGCTCCGACAGCGCCTCGCTGGCCGCGTTCTCCAGGCCCTTGCCGTCACCGAGAGCCCAGTCGGTGATGCTCTTCGGGTCGTCCAGGAGATACGTGCCGACCGACGCGGCGCCGGCGGCGATGCCCTCCTTGAGGCTGCCGCCGAGTGCGGAGTCCCCGGCGCCGGGGAGCGCCTCCTTGATGAATCCGGCCGCGGCCTCCTCGGCCACCACGGAGACCACGTTCATGCGCCCGTATTCGCTGCCGAACGGGTTGAGGGCCTGGCCCCAGTTGCTCTCCAACCCGGCGTCCGCGCGCGCGTTCTGTTCCGCGATCGCCGCGACGACCTTGCCCGTGCCGACTTCCTTGAGCGCTTCGCGCGCGTTGAGCTTGGCCGATTCCAACCCGGCCTTGCCCAGCTCGCTGGCGAACGCCTTGCCCTTGCCCGTTTTCAGGTCCCGGAACGCCTTCTCGGCCGCTTCTCGGGCCGCCTGGGCCGCCTTCTGCTCCGCTTCCCTTGCGCCGATCGCGGCGATCCGCGCGGTTTTTCCGTCCGCGGCGTTACGGGCGATGCGGTTGGCGTCGACAAAACGGTCGATCTTGCCGCCTGCGGCCTTCCGGGCGGCCCGCGCCGCGTTCTCACCGGCCAGGCGGCCGCCCATCTTGTCGAGCAACGACTTCTTGCCCGCCTCGTTCCCGGCCTTCTGGCCGGCTTCTTTCCCGAGCTTCTCGCCCGCTTCCTTCGCGGCCTTCTCCGCTGCCTCCTTCGCCGCTTTCCGGATGTTCCGGTCGGCGAGGTACTTCCCGACGTCCTTGGTGAAGTTGACGATCGGTGGGCTACCCGGCCGGCGGACGAACGGGTTCATCGACTTCGCGGCGTCCCCGAGGATCTCGCCGACGTCGCGGAACTCCTTCTCCGCGCCCTTCTTGGCGATCTTCTCGATGAGTTCCTTCGCGGCCTTCGTGATGCCGGCCCGCGCCGTCGCGTAGGCCACCGGAAGGCTCACCGGGGCCGGCGCCCCGACCACCGTGGCCATGGCCATGATCGCGCTGAACGCCGCCATCGCCAGATCGAACAGGTCGAACAGCGCCGAGACCTTCGCGACGACGACGTTGCTCGCGGCCGAGGCCATGAGCTCGGCGAGGTCGGCGTTGCCCGCGAGCGCCGCGTCGGAGATCTTCATGTGGCGCTCGTACTTGGCCTTGAAGCCCGCGGCGCCGCCGGCGTCGTCGCCGCTCCACTGCTTGAGGATCTCGACGCCGGTGGTGCCGACCTGCTCCTGGTAAGTGGCGAGAACCTCGGTCAGCTGGGCGCGGGTCGTCGCGATCTCGAACATCTTGTCGTGATCGGCGTCGGGGATGTCGACGATCAGCTTCAGTACTTCGCCGAGGATGCCCGGTAACCACTCCTCGAACTCGCGGAAGCAGTTGAGGAGATCGTCCAGGGCGTCCGGGAAGGTCCCCGCCATCGGGTGTTCCTCCCCGTTCGATCGCGGCGCGGACCGACATCGGGCAGCCGCGTGGCGGCTGCCCGGGGTCGGTGATCAGTGACTAGCGGTCAGGTGTGGATGTTCGCACCGGCCTGACGGATGTCCGCGGCGGCGTCGGTGTCCTGCAGTTTGTAGTCGACCGCGGCGCTGATGACGTTCGTGCCCATGTCCTCGCCGTCGCGGGTCAGACTCTCGACCTGATCGTTGACCGCCACGTTGAAAGCGGCGCCGGCTTTGGTCGGCTTGAAATAGCCGTCGCGCAGTGCGTCCAAGACCTCCCCGCCGGCGATGCGCTGCGCGTCCAGCTCCCGGAGCTGCTCCACCAAGCGCAGCGCCGTCGCGCCGTTGTCGACGACCGCGCCGTCGAACCGGCCGCCCTTCCTGGCCAGGTCGTCGGTGTCTCCGGTCTCAAGCCAACCCATCGACTTCCTCCCGCTTCAGCGTTTCACGCACGTCCGCGTCGTGCATCCGGCCCAGCTTCCACGCGTTCCACTTGCCCGGCGCCCGCTCCCGCAGGTCCGCGGGCAGGCTCCGCTCGAGGATCGCGGCGCTCTTGGAGATGACGTCGTCGGTGGCCGCGCGGACCGTCGCCACGATCGCGGCCGACAACGCTTTGGAGTTCGGGTTTCGGTACACCCGGGCGTCGACGTCGAGTTCGAGCAGGTGGCCACGGGGGCCCACCACGGCCTTGATCAGGCCGTCCGGCGACCAGGCGGTGCCGGTCAGCGCGAGCGCCTCCCGTTGGACACGTTCGGCGTTACCGATCGCGGCCTGCAGGTCCTTGGCCATCGACGAGATCGCGGACCAGTCCGTCTCGTCGCCGCGCGGGATCTCTACCACCCGAATTCTCCCCGTGTTTCCTGCCGTCCCGGCCACCGCGCTGCGGCTGGGAACGGTGATGACCGTGTTGTCACGGTAAACAACGTGACCGTATCGCGGGGTTCAAATCGTCACAGTGGACTACGAGACCGCGGCGAGCAGGTCGCGGTAGGTGTCACGCACCACCTCGAGCCGGTCGCGGTCGAAGCGGTAGGGCTCGTCGTCGTAGACCAGGCGGCCCAGATCGGTGCGCATCGCCTCGGCGGGTACCGCGTCCGCGCCGTCGGGGAGGAACGCGAGCACCTCGTCCATCGCGGCGGCCGCGGCGGAGATCGCGGCCCGCACCTGACGCTGCGCAGCCGGGTCCAATCCGGATGCGTCGGCGGGCACCGACCCGGCGTGCCGGTCGGCGACCCAGAGCCACTCGCCCGGATCGAGCAGTTCGGACGGTGCGCCGTCGCCGTAGCGCACCTCGCCGGGTGGCGGCAGCAGAAGGTCGGCCGGAAGGCGGAACACGTACTCGCGGTAGCGGCCGCAGGCCGGGCACAAGCCGTCGTAGCGGCTGCCCAGTGCACCGGCGTCGTCCAGTTGGACGATCGCCGTCGAGCGCGGGAACTCGCGCTCGCCGCACACACAGGGGTGCAGGTCCAGGTACACGTGGGCCTCGTCGCTGGTGCGGGCCAGCGGGGGGCGCGGATGCGCGGTCGGCACGGGACGACTCTAACCGTCAGCTCGGAACGCGCTCGTAGTAGAGCGCGGAGATCTCCACCCACTCGGCGAGCAGGGCCACCTGCTCCCCGGACAGCCGCACCTCGAGCGACGTGTGCGGGTTGACCAGCATCGTGTACTCCGCGTCGGGCCACGCGGCGGCCAGCTCGAGCAGCGACGTGCGCACGGTCGGCACCGACGCCCCCAGCGTCGCGTCGGACAGCCGCTGCTCCGAGGTGAACACGCCGAGCGCGGGACCGTCGACCGGCAGTTCCGGGATCAGCGGCATCGCGGCCCACGGGAAGTACGGGTCGTCGAACGCGGGCTCGGACACCGGACGCAGCGTGGGCAGCAGCACGTCGGCGAGGACCAGCAGGTCGAGGATGAGCGCGCTGTTCCGGGTCGCCATCGCCGTGGCCAGCTGCTCCTCTAACTCGTCGGCCGGGGTGTCGTCCAGGTCGCCGCCGGGCAGCACGAGCATCTCGGGCGGGGTGGGGGGAACGACGTCGAGCTCGCCGGACGCGATCGACCCCACGGCGGTCACCGGCAGCACCGCCTCGATCGGCAGGGCCGGGTTGAGGGCCAGCCACCACGCCTCGTCCGGCCAGTCCCGCACCAGCAGCGGGTAGCCGACGCGCAGCACGGTGTCGGCGCCCCGGCCGATCACCCGCGCGACGCCCTCGGCCGACGTGAACGCGAGCAGCTGGGTACGCCCGTCTCGTTCCCGGGTGTGCAGCCGTCGAGCGGGTTCGGTCGTCGCGGGCAGGTAGAGCGTGGCGCCCGCCGCGAGCTGGAAGTACCGCTGGGTGTGCTGTCGCAGCAGCGCGTGGTGCATCAGCAGTTCGGTCTCGTTCGCCGGCTGCCACGCCGCCGCGCCGTACGCCGATTCGGTCACCGCGCGCCCTCTCGAAAGCCGGAAGTTCCGGCCGGAAGCCTAGCCAGAGCATCGACACCATCGGATACGGTGCTCAGCGGCCGACACCCGAGAATCAGACGGAGCCATGGCGCGCACACTTCTCGTCTCCTCCCGCCGGCCGGGAGCGTTACCCACGCTCGCCGACGCCCTGGAGGTCGTCGAGCCCGGGGGAACGATCACGCTCGACGCGGGTGAGTACGCGGCCGCCGTGTCCCTGCGGGACACGACGATCACGCTGACCGCCCTCGACGACGCCGGGGAGGTGACGGTCGACGCGACCGGTCTCGGCCGCCCGGCGCTGGAGGCCCGGAACGCCACGGTCACCGTGCGGGGTCTGATCCTGCGCTCGTCCGACGGGCCGGCGGTCCGGGCGACCGGCGGACGGCTCGAGCTCTCCGACTGCCGGTTGGCCGCCGGCTACGGCGCCGCGCTGACCGCGGAGGACGGCGCGGACGTGCGTGCGGAGAACTGCACGATCACCGCCGGCCAGCACGGCATCGTGTTCTCCGACGCGACCGGCCGGATCGCCGGGTGCACGGTCTCCGACGTCACCGACGACGGCATCATCGTCCGGTTGGGCGCCGACCCGACGATCGTCGACACCAAGGTCACCGGCACCGGCTACCGCGGCGTGTACGTCTACCAGGCCGGCCGCCCCACGTTGGACCGCTGCGAGATCGCCCGGACCGGCGACGTCGGGCTGGCCGCGGTCTACGACAGCAAGCCGGTGGTCCGCTCCTGCCGGATCCACCACACCGGCGGCGTCGGCATCCTGATCGGCACCGGCTGCGGCGGCACGATCGAGGCCTGCGAGTTCGAAGCCACCGCCACCCCGGAGATCGAGGTCGAGCCGGGCGCGAACCCCACGATCAGCGCGAACCGGGAACCGGGCGCGGGCGCCCGGGACGACGCGGCCGAGGCGCGTCAGGCCGAGGTCGACACGCTGCTCGAGAAGCTCGACGCGATGGTCGGCCTCGACGGGGTCAAGGCCGAGGTGCGTGCGCTCATCGACGAGATGCAGGTGAACGCGTGGCGGCGCGAGGCCGGGCTGTCGGTCGGGGCGGTCAGCCACCACCTGATCTTCACCGGCGCGCCCGGCACGGGTAAAACCACTGTGGCCCGGCTCTACGGGCAGCTGCTCAAGAGCCTCGGCGTCCTGCCCGACGGCACGTTCAAGGAAGTCTCCCGCCGCGATCTGGTGGGCCAGTACATCGGCCACACCGCCGAGAAGACGGCGGCGGTCGTCGACGAGGCGATGGGCGGCGTGCTGTTCATCGACGAGGCGTACACGCTCTCCCGGTCGAGCGGCGGCGGCGCCGATTTCGGCCAGGAAGCGATCGACATGTTGGTGAAACTGATGGAGGACCACCGTGACCGGCTCGCGGTGATCGTCGCCGGCTACACCAACGAGATGACCACGTTCCTCGACACGAACTCCGGTCTGGCGTCCCGTTTCGCGAAGACGATGGAGTTCGTCAACTACGCCCCGGCCGAGTTGACGCTGATCAGCGAGCGGATCGCCGGCGCCGACGACTACCGGCTGGAGCCGGGCCTCGAGGACGCGCTCTACGAGCACTTCGCCGGCATCGATCGGGGGCCGAACTTCGGCAACGCCCGCGAGGCCCGCAAGTTGCTCGAGGGCATGCGTAAGGCGCAGTCCGGCCGGCTCCGCAAACTGGGCCGCGTCCCGACCCGCCAGGACCTGCAGACGCTCACGATCGACGATCTGCTCGCCGCCACCGGCACATGAGAGCGCGCGTCCTGGCGGCGGTCGCGGTACTGGCCGCACTGGTGGTGCCGGGCTCACCGGCGGCCGCCGCGGACCAGTGCGCCGAGCCCGGCAAACCACTTCCCGGGGTGCCCTGGCCGCAGCAGCGGCTCGAGCCGGAGACCATCTGGCCGGTGGCCGCCGGGTCCGGGGTGCGGGTCGCGGTGCTCGCCTCCGGGGTGGACGGTGAGCACCCGCAGTTGCGTGGCCGGGTGTCCGGCGGTGCGGATCTGCTGCCCGACGACTCGTCGCCGTCGACCGACTGCGAGGGCTTCGGGACGCGGGTCGCGGGTCTGATCGCCGCGGCCCAGGTGCCCGACATCGGCTTCCACGGCCTGGCGCCGAAGGCGACGATCGTGCCCTACCGGGTCTCCACCGGCGAGGTGATCACACCACCCGACGACGAGACCGACCGGTCGGCCGGCACCCCGGGGACGCTCGCCGACGCGATCCGAGCCGCCACCGAGGCGAAGCCGGACGTGCTCGTCGTACCGGTGGTCACCTACGTCGACGACCCGGACGTGAAGTCCGCGGTGGCGGCGGCCGTCGCCGCCGACGTCGTGGTGGTCGCCACCGTCGGCGACGGCCCGCCGTCGCCGGACGGGCCGGTCACCCCGTACCCGGCGGCGTACGAGGACGTGCTCGGCGTCGGCCCGATCGACGTCGACGGAACGCTCGGCGGTGTGACGGAGCTGCTGGGTGGCACCGGCGTGATCGATCTGGTCGCTCCCGGCGACGCGATGCTCTCCACCCAGACCGGCGGTGGCCTCGCCCAGGTCGACGGCAGCGCGTACGCCGCCGCGTACGTGGCCGGCACGGCGGCGCTCGTCCGGAGCCGGTGGCCGTCGATGCGCGCGGCCGAGGTCGTGAAGCGACTGCTCGCCACCGCGACGCCGATGTCCGCGGGTGCCGGGCACGGCGTGGTGAGCCCGACGCAGGCGGTCTCGGAGATCATGGCGACCGGTACGCCGGTCGCGCCCCCGTCCGACCTGGCCACGGTTCCGCCCGACGCGGCCGCCCGGGCGGCCCGGCAGCGCAGCACGGCGATCGAGACGGCGACGGCGGCCGGCCTGGGTGTGGTCGCGTTGCTCGGCCTCGGGTTCGCGATCGCGCTGCCGCTCGGGCGCCGACGCGGCTGGCGGCCCGGGATCGCTCCGCGCCCGGAGGAACATCCGGAGGACGACGTGCCGGAGCCTCCGCGTCAGCTGTTCGAGGACCGCCGCTGACGTCACGCACGCGAAACGGCCCCGGTGCACCGCACCGGGGCCGTTTCCTCGAAAGCCCTTACGCCAGGAACCGGGCGCCGACCTTCTTGTCGAGCTCGTGCATGTCGATCCCGGCCTGCCCCACCTTCGGTGCGAGCTGGGTCTGCAGGACCTCGCGCAGCCCGTCGGCACCCTGGTGCCACTGGGTCTTGCACTGCTCGAACAGGGCCTTGCTGTCCGGGCTCTCCCAGGTCATGCTCGCGAACGCGGCGTCGACCTCGGCGAGGTTCGTGTCCATCTGCTTGCAGAACGAGGCGATGGCCTCGGAGACCAGCTGAACACCTTCGAACTCGTAGAAGATGTCATCGGCTTCGAGCGGCATGGCGTACTCCTCTCCGGCGGCTCAGCGGCCGTTCAACGCGCTGATGATGGGGCTGTTGATGTCGAAGGCCGACGTGAGGTTGTTGAGCTCGGCCGCAGCCTGTCCGTCCTGCCCCGAATACTCCACCGCGCCTTGCGAGACGTGCGAGGCGATCGTGTTCAGGGCGTTGAGGATCTTCTTCAGGTTGGCATCGATCTGCGGAGCCGCCGCTTGCAGCGCCTTGCCCGAGTCGCCCCGCATCGACGCGGCACCGGTCGTCTCGATCGTCATCAGCAGGTTCGCCAGGTTGGCCGCGATACCTTCGCCGACGTTTTCCGCCTTCTTCGCAGCGTTCTGCATCGTGCTTGACTGAGCTTGCAGAGCCATTGCGAAATCACCTCTCTCCATGTTCGAGCGAATGTCGCTCCATTGGGGAGGCGGCCGCCACCGCATCGGCCGCCGCCGCACTTAACGTAGACAACTCCGGCAACTCGTGGATCACCTTTCGCGCTGCTCGTCGTTCATCCGATCGGTGTGACGGCGTCCGCGCGGGTGAGCGCCGGGCCGGTCGGAAGCCGGCCGAGGAGGGCGCGGGGCATCGTGACCGCGTCCGCGTCGGTGTAGCCGAGGGCCGCCAACGCCTCGCCCGACTCGACCGGGAACCGCTTGCCCTGATCGGTCACCAGGGAATACGTCCCGCTCTCCCGGTCACGGACGATCGCGGCCCGGCCGGGCGGCACGCTCACCCGGTCGGCCAGCATCGCGCCGTCGGTGGTCTGCTTCGCGGTCACGATCGCTCCGGTGTCCGCGTCCGCGCCCGAGGACACCGCGAGCGTCGGCGCGGCGCCGCCCCTGGCGTCGAACGTGGCGCAGACGCTGCCCTCGGCCGGCACCTCGAGCGGGGTGGGCCGACGCTCGGGGGCGCGCTGCGCGGTCGGCGACGACGAGGCCAGCCGGGTGCTGACGGGTACCGCGGCGATCTCGGCCGGGGGGATCTCGCGCGGCGTCACCGCCCGCTCGGACTTGAGCAGGTCCATCTGCAGTGGGGTGAGGCGGGCCAGCCCGTCGTCGACGACCAGGTAGAACGTCCCGCTCGCATCCCGGCGGTCGACGACCACGTCACCGACCGTGCGGCCGGGCACCTTCGTCGACGAGTTCCCGGCCTTCGGGACCGCGATCCGGCCGATCGGGTCACCCTCCGGAAGCGTGTTCAGCCAGGCGCCACCGACGTCGATCGGCGCGGTGCCGCTCGTGAACAGCGCCGCCGCCGCTTTCGGCGCGGTGAGCCGGTAGCGGTGCCCGTGCCACACCAGGTAGTCGGCGGACTCGCCGTCGGCGGTGCGACCGCGGACGTAGAGGCTGCGGTCACCGACCGGTGTCCCACCGGCGGCCACCCGTCCGACCAGCAGCGCGGTGGCCACGGTCGGCTGCCCGGCGGCGTCCTGCGCCGGTAGGCGGCAGGCGGCCCAGGCGCCGGTGAGCAGGTGCTTGGTGTCCGGGAGCGAGGCCGGTGCTCCGACGATGCCGACCGGCCGGCCGCGAGGCACGTCGGTCAGCGAGTTGCGCGGCACCGTGAACGTCTTCGCCGCGCTCTGCCCGGAGATCAGGAGCGCACTCGTCAGGTTGACGGTCGGCGTCAGGCCACCGCCCAGGTAGACGAACGTCGCCCCCGTCTCCTTCTCGACCACGACCGCGTTGTCGAACTGCCACCGGTTGCTGCCGGTCTTCGTCAGCAGCCCGTAGATACCGAAAGCCGCGGCGACGATCACCGTCACCATCACGCCGATGAACGCCGCTCCGACGCCCCGGCGCAGCGGGGACTGTGCCGGGTCGGTCTCCCGCATGATCAGCGCGGAGATCGCCCGCTGCAGCATGAACTGGTAGGAGTGCAGCTGGTCCTTGCGGGAGGCCACGCCGGCTCACCGCCCCAGCGAGGCGAACAGCCCCTGCACGTAGCCGTAGAACCCGGTGAGCGTGCAGGCGACGGGCAGCAGCGACACGAGCAGCAGTACGTCGAGGATGTCGGCGAACCGGCCGACGTAGGGCGAGGGGTTGCGGCGGCTGTAGAGCAGGCCCGCGCCGAGCACCGCACCGCCGATCAGCAGGGCGAGCGGCAGCGCCACCACCACCGCGCCGGTGAGGGCGAGCGCGGAGAACAGCAGCGCGAGACCGATGCAGCCCCCGATGAGCAGGGGGAGGCGCTGCCGTGGGGTCGGGAAGAGCCGTCCCCGGAGCAGCAGCGCCAGCGACGCGATCACGACCAGCACGAGCGCCGCACCACCGTCGGCGGAGCCGAGCAGGACGCCGACGCAGACGACGGTCACCACCCCGACCGCGAGCAGCAGGCCGGTGAGTACCTCGTCGGCCCGGGCGACGGCCGCGAACACCTCGGACCGCTGGGGCACCGGGTCGTCGCGCAGCAGTTCCTCGGTGCGCTGGGGCAGCGCGGGCATCGGCAGCTTCCCGATCCGCATCGAGAGCAGCGGGTAGGCGGGCAGCAGCGTGATGCCGGTCGTCAGCACGATCGCGGCCACGCCTCCCGTCGACATCCCGGTGAGCACCCCGAGGAGCCCGCCGAGCAGGCCGAGCAACCCGGCGGCGATCCCGGCCACGAGCGCCCGTCCCCGGGCGCCGACGCCGAAATAGCCGATCAGGCCGGTGGCGGCGAGCGTCACCGAGCCGAGCAGCAGGTCGGGGGCGCCCAGGTCGGACAGCTGCGAACCGCCGGGCGCGGCCAGCACCGCCCCACCGAGGAACGCGTACAGCAGACCGGGTGCGGCGACGGCGACGCCGGCCAGCGCGTCGCCCGCGGCCCGGGCCAGCACGGTGCCGACGATGGCGAGCAGCAGCGCGACCCCGAGGGCGAGCCCTCCCGGCAGCTGCCACGGTGGTCCCGACGCGGCGATCCCGAGCACGCCGAGCGAGAGCGTGCACGCTCCGACGGCGAGCGCGGCCCGGCGCGTCGCCGGGGCGCCCCACGAGCGTCCGTGTCGGCGCGCGCCGCTCGCGATCGCCTCGACGACGTCGTCGTACTCCAGTTCCGGCCACTCGGAGCGCCCGGGCAGCAGGTGCAGGACGTCACCGTCGCGCACGCCCTGGCCGGCCAGGTTGCGGTCGCCGGCCAACCGGGTACCGGTCGCCGTGTGCAGCACCCAGCCGCCGTGGCGCTCACCGTCGTCGGCCGCGCTCTCGCCGGCGTGCGCCAGCAGGCTCGGCAGCAGTTCGGCGACCGCCAGGTCTTCGGGTAACGCGACGTCTATCCGGCGTTTCGGGGTGCTGATCGTGACCCGAGCCAGCGCGGTTCCGAGGGGGACCGTCACGCGGTGGTACCTCCGGCGCAGAACGGATGGCGTGGCGAACGGGGCCAACGTAGCAGCCGTTGCATGCGGTACGCGCCGATCACCGTGGTGGCTATTGTGCACTCTGTGCGGAAGCTGCCGAGCCGATCGGCTGCGAGGGAGGACATCGCGTGGCGACCGTGATCGTGAAGCGCCCACCGCGTCAGCCGGCGCCGGACCTGCCGGTCGGCGAGGTTGTTCTCGAGCCGCCGCCGGAGGCTCCGCAGCCCAACAACCAGGGCTGGCAGCGGGTCATGATGATCATGCCGATGGGCGCCGGTGCGGCGGCGATGGGCCTGATGGTCGGCGGCGGACGTGGTGGCGCGCTGGCCTATGTGGCCGGTGGGCTCTACGGCATCTCGATCCTCGGCATGATCGCCGCGCAGCTCGCCAACCAGGGCGGTGGCCAGAGCAAACGGGAGATGGTCGCCGCTCGCCGGCAGTACCTCCGCCGGCTCAGCCAGTTACGGGCGGCGGTCCGGATCACGATCCGGCAACAGCAGGAGGCGATGTTCTACCGCCACCCCGATCCGGACTCGCTCTGGTCCACGGCGCAGTCGGCCCGGCTCTGGGAGCGGCGCTCCTCCGACGGTGACTTCGGGGTGGTGCGCATCGGACGCGGCGCCCAGGAGATCGCCACGCCGCTCATCCCGCCGGAGACCCAGCCGGTCGACGACCTGGAGCCGCTCTGCGCCAGCGCGCTGCGTCGTTTCGTCACCACGTACTCGATCGTCCCGGACCTGCCGGTCGCGATGGCGCTGCGCGGCTTCTCGCACGTCTACGTCCGCGGCGAGCCGGAGCGCGTGCGCGGCATGGTGCGCGCGCTCGTCGCGCAGGTGGCGACGTTCCACGCCCCCGACGAGGCGCTGGTCGCGCTGTGCGTCGCCGAGGATCGCCGGGAGCAGTGGGAGTGGGCCAAGTGGCTCCCGCACGCCCTGCACCCGAAGCGGACCGACGCGGTCGGACCGGTCCGGCTGGTCACGCCCTCGGTGATCGCGCTGGAAGCCATGCTCGACGACGTCCTGGCCCATCGGCCCCGGTTCAACCCGAGCGTGGCGGCTTCGTCCGGCGTCCACCTGGTCGTCGTCCTCGACGGCGGGGAGACGGCCGGTTCGGACCACCTGATGGCCGAGGGCGGCGTCGAGGGCGTCACGATCGTCGACATCGGCAACCTGCCGCCACGCATCCTCGACGCGTCAACGATCGTGCTGGACATCGACGCCGACGGAACGCTCTCCAGCACGACGATGGACGGCTCCTCGCCGATCGGCCCGGCCGACGAGCTCGGCCCGATCGAGACCGGCGCCCTGGTGCGCAAACTCGCCCCGTTGCGGCTCTCCGCGGCGTCGGTGGCGGAGACCCCGCTCGTCGGCGAGCTCGGCCTGGCCGAGCTGCTCGAGCTCGGCGATCCCTACGACTTCGATGTCGAACGGGCCTGGACGGCCCGGCCGAACCGGGACCGGCTGCGGGTGACGATCGGCGTCAACCCCGACGGTCGTCCGGTCGAGCTGGACCTCAAGGAGTCGGCGCAGGACGGCATGGGGCCGCACGGCCTGCTGGTGGGCGCGACCGGCTCGGGCAAGAGCGAACTCCTGCGGACGCTGGTGCTCGCGCTCGCGGCGACGCACTCGTCCGAGACGCTCAACTTCGTCCTCGTGGACTTCAAGGGTGGCGCGACGTTCACCCAGCTGGACCGGCTGCCGCACACCAGCGCGGTGATCACCAACCTGTCCGACGAACTCGCGCTCGTCGACCGCATGCAGGACGCGATCTCGGGTGAGCTGATCCGGCGACAGGAGCTGCTGCGCTCGGCCGGCAAGTACGACTCGCAGCGCGACTACGAGCGGGCCCGAGCGAGCGGCGTTCCGCTCGTGCCGCTGCCCAGCCTGCTCATCATCTGTGACGAGTTCAGCGAGCTGCTCACCGCCAAGCCCGACTTCATCGACATGTTCGTCCAGATCGGACGGGTCGGGCGGTCGCTCGGCGTCCACCTGCTGCTGGCGTCGCAGCGGCTGGAGGAAGGCCGGCTGCGCGGCCTGGACTCGCACCTCTCGTACCGCATCGGCCTGCGGACGTTCTCGTCGATGGAGAGCCGCACCGTGCTCGGCGTTCCGGATGCGTACGAGCTGCCCCGCTCGCCCGGCAACGGATACATCAAGGCGGGCACCGAGGGGCTGATCCGGTTCCGGGCCGCCTACGTGTCCGGCCGGTACCAGCGCGGGGAGAACCGCACCCGCTCGGCGCGAGCCCGGATGACCGATCCCGTCCAGGCCTACACCAGCCGCTACCAGGCCGGACCGGCTCAGATCGAGCCGGAGCCCGACGTGGCGGTCGAGGCCGAGGACGCGCCGCAGGGTGAGACGCTGCTGCGGGTGCTCGTCGACCGGCTCGCCGGCCGCGGTGCCCCGGCTCACCAGGTGTGGCTGCCCCCGCTGGACGCGCCGCCGACGCTCGACCAGTTGCTGCCGCCGTTGGTCTCCGACTCCGCCCGCGGGCTCACCGTGGCCGCCGGCGAGTGGCGCGGGGCGCTGCGTGGCGTCGCCGGACTGATCGACCGCCCGTTCGACCAGCGCCGGGACCTGCTCGAGATCGACCTGAGCGGGGCGGCGGGCAACGTCGTGGTCGCCGGCGCCCCGCGATCGGGGAAGAGCACCCTGCTCCGGACGCTCGTCGCCGGGCTCGCTCTCACCCACACCCCTCGTGAGGTGCAGTTCTACGGTCTGGACTTCGGTGGCGGCGGTCTCACCGCGCTGCGCGACCTGCCCCACGTGGGCGGGGTCGCGTCCCGGCGCGACGTCGATCAGGTGCGGCGGACGATCGCCGAGATGCACACGCTGCTGGCCATCCGGGAGCGCACGTTCGCCGCGCACGGCGTCGACGGGATGGCGACCTACCGCCGGGCGAAGCGCGACGGCCGCTTCGCCGACGACCTGTTCGGCGACGTGTTCCTGGTCGTGGACGGGTGGGGCACGCTGCGGTCGGAGTTCGAGGACCTGGAGCCGGTCGTGACCGAGCTGGCTCAGCGGGGGCTCGGGCACGGCATCCACGTGTTCGCCTCGGTCGGCCGGTGGATGGAGCTCCGCCCGGCGGTGCGCGACACGTTCGGGGCCAAGCTCGAGCTGCGGC
The DNA here is from genome assembly GCF_000585375.1 of Cryptosporangium arvum DSM 44712. Taxonomy (NCBI): domain Bacteria; kingdom Bacillati; phylum Actinomycetota; class Actinomycetes; order Cryptosporangiales; family Cryptosporangiaceae; genus Cryptosporangium; species Cryptosporangium arvum. The sequence continues at coordinate 7,457,921 of NZ_KK073874.1, read as the reverse complement.
TCGGCGACCCGTCGGACTCCGAGATCAACCGGCGCGCCGCGCTCAACGTCCCGAAGGACGCCACCGGACGCGGTCTCACGCCGGACGCGATGCACTTCCTCACCGGTCTGCCGCGGATCGACGGGTCGACCGACCCGTCGAACGTCAGCGACGGAGTGGCCAAACTCGTCCAGCGGATCCGGAACGAGTGGCCGGGAGCCGTGGCGCCGGCCGTCCGGCTGCTCCCGCCGCTGCTGCCGTACCACGCCCTGCCGCCGGTGGGGTCCGATCCCGAGCGCGGGCTGGCGATCGGCATCGCCGAGGCGGACCTGCAGCCGGTCCGGCTGGATTTCGACGCCGAGCCGCATCTACTGCTCTTCGGCGACGTCGAGTCCGGCAAGAGCACGTTCCTGCGCTGCCTGGCCCGGTCGGTGACCGAGAAGTACACGCCGGCCGAGGCCCGGATCATCGTCCTCGACTACCGGCGCAGCCTGCTCGGTGCGATCGACGGTGACCACCTGATCGGGTACGGCACGTCCGCGGCCGTCACCGGCGACGTGGTGCAGCAGGTCGTCACCGTGATGAAGAGCCGGTTGCCCGGGCCGGACGTCACTCCCGAGCAGCTGCGTAACCGGAGCTGGTGGAGCGGGCCGGACCTCTACCTGCTGATCGACGACTACGACCTGGTCGCCTCGACGACGACCAACCCGCTGCTGCCGCTGCTGGAGTACCTGGCGCAGGGACGGGACATCGGGCTGCACGTGATCGTGACCCGGCGGATCGGCGGCGCGTCGCGGGCGATGTACGACCCGTTCGTCGGCCGCATCCGGGAGCTGGCGTCACCGGGCCTGATGATGTCCGGGCAGCGTGAGGAGGGCGCGCTCTTCGGCACCCTCCGGCCCCAGCCGTTGCCGCCGGGACGGGCCTGGCTGGTGACCAGGCGCGGCGGGAACCAGCTCGTCCAGCTGGCCCATCTTCCGGCGGAATGATTCTCGGGCGTAGCCCGGGGCCTCTAGGCTCACACTGGATCTGTTGCTCCACACGGGGGTCGCGCACATCGCGGGGCCGGAGCGGGACAGGCGGGAGGTCGGAATGGCCGGCGACGATTTATCGGTCAATGCGAGCAAGCTCGGCGACTGGGCTTTCGAGATGATCACGAACTCGGGGCCGGCGGTCATGCCGGCGAAAATGAAGCTGGCGCCCATGGCCCAGACCGCGAGCGATGCGTTCGCCGGGCTCAAGGACGCGGGCCCGGCCGGGTTCTTCGCCGAGGGCAAGGTCATGATGGCCGGCATCGCGAAGCAGCAGGCGGCCTTCGAGCGGCTGCTCGAGGACGTGCGGTTGGGGCTCACCGCGATCGGGCAGGCCGCGAACGTCTGCGCGTACACCTACGGCACGACCGACTGGGAGTCGGCCGAGAAGCTGAACCTCATGGGGTACGCGTTCGCCGACCCGACGGCCAAGGAGCCGCCGGGCCTCCCCGAGGGCGTCGGTGACACGACGATGTTCGACCAGCGGGTCACGGGCGAGGCCGCCATCGGCATCGACGCCGAGGCCGACGCGCCGGGCGGTCAGTCCATTCCGGTCGGCGGGGGCATGCTGACGATGTACCCGGACGGCTCCACCCGGATGGTGCGTACGCAGACGATCGACGGTATTCCGCGTTCGGTCACCACGATCACCGCGCCGAGCGGCACGCTCGTGAGCACCACCACCACGACCTACACGGCCGACAAGACCGGCCGGGTCGCCCCCAGCCTGGTGGTCGAGGTCCGCCCGGGCGGCAAGACGGTCGACGAGCGGGGCAACACGGTGCGCGCGCAGGACGTCACCACGACCACCAGGACCGTCACCGCGGACGACGGCAAGAAGACCATCACGAAGGAGATCAGGGTCGGCGAGGGCAAGGACGCCCCGACCACCAAGATCGAGGTGAAACTGGACAAGCCGACGTACACCGCGCCGGTTCCGGAGGATCGCGGTCCGGTGCAGGAAGCGGTGGAGTCGTTCCCGGCCACGACCGACGTCGACTGGACCAAGGGCTACCAGCGCGGCACGCCCTCGTTCTGACGACTGCGGAGTCCAAACATGCCTGACAAGAACCAGCAGCCGTGGTTCGGCTACGACTCTGCGGAGAACAGTCGTCTCCACGATCTCCGCACCGTCGGCCGGCACATGGGCGAGAACACCACCGAGTACGACACGTCGACGGCCGGCCTGACCGAACTGCAGCAGTACGACCAGACGTGGAACCCCACCGGGAACCCCACCCAGCGGGGTCAGGGCGCCTACGACTACCAGCACAAGGAGGACTACCTCGGTCGCACCGGCGCCGACGGGTCCAGCGTCGAGGCCGTCTACACACGGATGATGGCCCAGAAGGCCGGGCCCGTTCACGACCTGGCCAACTACTGGTCGGCGGTCGCGTCCTCGCTGCACGAGATCATGATGGAGGTCAACCGGCGCGGCCTCCAGGCCCAGGGCTTCTGGACGTCGCCGGGCGCCGAGGTGTTCCTGGCCATGGGGCCGGGCGCGGCGATGAAGTCGTTGAGCGACTGGTACCAGGCGGCGTTCCTCACCGCGAACATCCTCGCCCAGCTGACCGTCGACATGCAGCGCGAGCAGGGACGGATCACCGCGCTGCGGCACGAGTTCGACGCCGAAGCCAAAGGCCTCGAGGACGCCGTGATGGCGCGGAACAAGATCAAGCACATCGAGGAGCTCGAGGGCACGCCGCAGCAGGCCGACTACACACGCAGAGTCGCGGCGATGACCGAGAAGTACACGTACCAGGCGCAGGTCATCGAGCGCGCGATGGCCGACGCCTACTGGGACGCCTACAACGGGATCGCCGGTACGACGCCCGGTATCTACGAGGGGCCGACCAACGCGGTGGTGGCGCCGCCGTACAAGTTCAAGGACATCGGGAACCAGCCGGGTGTGCCGTCGGTCGGCAACGTCCCGATGACCCCGGGTACTCCCGGTGCTCCGAATCCGGGCGCGGTCGAGCCCACGCCGCCGCCACCGACCAAGCCGTTCGACCCGGGCGCCGATCCGGTGAAACCGACCGACGTCGTCACGCCGGTGCCACCCGCGCCACCGCCGGTACTGACACCGCCCCCGGCGCCGGCACCGCCGGCGCCGATCGTTCCCCCGACGCTGACGCCGACCATCACGCCACCGAACCCGCCGGTGGTGACACCGCCGGTGGTGAGGGTGCCCACCCCTCCGGTCACGCCGCCGGTAGCCCCGCCCGCACTGTCTCCGGCGCTGGCGAACGGCGTGCTGAAGCCCGGCGTCCCGAACCAGCCGGGCCTGCCGCCGATGCCGGCGCGCGGAGCACTGCGCCGGCCCGGTCAGCCCAATCAGCCGGTGCTCGGCGGCGCCCGGCCGAATCAGCCGAACCTGCCGGCGATGCCCGGCGGGCAGCGGCGGCCGAACCAACCGGGTGCGCCCGCTCCCGCGTCCGGTGGTCGCCGGTCGAATCAGCCGAACCTGCCGGCGATGCCCGGTGGGCAGCGGCGGCCGAACGCGCCGGGCGGGCCGGTGCAGCGACCGGGTACGTCCGGGTTGCCGCCGTCACCGTTCGCCGCGCGGCGAACGCCGGCGACGCCGTCGGTGCTCAACGGGCGTACGCAGCAGCCGGGCGCACCCGGCGGGCGTCCCGGCTCCGGCAACCTGCCCCCGGGCGCGACCAGGCCGGTGCTCGATCGGCCGCAGCCCGGCCGTCCGGGAACGCCGGGTCAGCCGGGCCAGCCCGGCCGGCAGGGGTCGCGGACGCCGGGTGGTCTGTCGGATCCGCTGCGTCTCACGCCGCTGACGCAGCCCTCGAACCCGGTGCTCAATCAGCCGGACGCCGGGAAAGCCCCGTTCAGCGCGATCGGTGTCCCGGACGCGCTCCGGGGTACCGCGCCCGAGCCGGGTGCGACGAACCAGGACGAGCGGCCGCTGGTGCGGGCCGACCTCGCGGCCCGCGTGCACGGCGTCGAGCCGATCCCGGTCGGCCCGGCCGCGGAGACGCCGGTCGATGTCCAGCCGGTACGCGACGAGGACGTCTTCGCGCCGGAAACGCCGGGTGGCGGCGTGCTGGCCACCGGGACGAACGAGAAGGGCTACCGCCCACAGGAGCGGGCCTCGCTGCCCGGAGCCGGCTGATCCCGTCCGCCGGCGATCCCGCCCGCAGTGGCCCTGCGGGCGGGATCGTCAGCGCACGGTGGTGAGGACGTCCTGGCGCTGCGGGTTGCCGAACTGCGCGCGCTCGATGCGGGTGGGCTGCGTCCAGACGTACCGCGACCCGCCGTCGTCGAACAGCGCGAGCATGTCGTCCTGCAAGGCGCTGACCAGCGCCGCGGACTCCCGGTTCAGCCGGAGCAACGGCGTGGACGCGGTCACCTCGTCCGGGGTCAGCCGCTGCACGGCGACCAGACCGGCTTCCCGGATCGCCGGGAACGCGTACGCGGTGAGCTGCGGCACGACCGAGAGCTGGGCCTGCCACGGCCCCAGCGTGCCGCGCACGGTGCCCCCGAGCGCGTTCCCGTCCTGCACGACGAGGGCCGGCGCCAACGCCGACGACGTCGCGTGGAACGGGGTGTCGAGCGGCGCGACGCGCACCCGGTCGTCGGAGCCGGCGGCCCATCGCCCGAAGCCGTTCCACGCGTCCGGGCGCGCGGTGAGCACCGTGACGGCGGCACCGACCGCGAGCGCGCGGAACACCAGGACCCGGGCCGCCCAGAGTCCGCCGACCAGCACCATCCGGGTCGGCTCGGGCTGGAAGAGGCGCGCGGTGACCACCGTGTTGTCGGCGTCGAAGCCGAGGACGAGCCCGGCCGCGCTCGTCGACGGCGAGAGACGGCGCAGGGCCGGGGCGTTGGCCACGTGCGCCCCGACCGCGAGCCGGGGCAGGAGCCCCAGCCAGCGCCCGCGACGGCGCCGGCCCGCGGGGGTCACCGGCGCGCTGTAGACGGTGCCGGAGGGGGAGTCCGGGGGGTCGGGCGGCGCGCTCGGCACGGCTGCGGCCAGGCGCTGCGGCGCGGCAGCAGCAGCGGCGGCGGCGACCGCGGCGGAGCGGGCCGCCGCTTCGGACGGCGCCAGGACACCGGGCTGCGCGATGATCCCGGCGGGGGCGGCTCCGGCGTGGGGAGCGGTTCCGGTGTGGAGGGCGGTTCCGGCGTGCGGGGCGGTTCCGGCGTGCGGGGCGGCTGTGTTCGGCGCGCCGGGCGCGGTGCTCATCGGGGTGCCGGGCGCAGAAAGGCCGGGTGGGGGCGCGCCGATCGCCGGACCGCCCGGGGTGGCCGAGCGTGTCGCGTTTGTAGTGGGGTGACCGGTCGTGGGGTACGGAGGCGCCGTGGTCGGACGGGCCTGCACGGCCTGGGGCGGGGCCACCGGGGACGGGGCGGCCTGGGTGGCCGCGGGGTGCCCGGGCTGCCGCGTGACTCCGGGATATCCGGCCGGAGGTCGCACCGCACCCGGCCGGGCCGGTGGCGTCTGCGCCGGGTAGCCGCCCGGCGCGGGGTAGCCGCTCTGCGCGGGGTAGCCGCTCTGCGCGGGGTAGCCGCCCTGCGCCGGATATCCGCTCTGGGCCGGGTATCCACCCTGCGCCGGAGGGGCACCCGGCCCGGGCCGCGTCCCACTCCCGGCCGGAGCGGCTCCGCCGGATCGGGGTGCGTGACCCTGCTGCGGATAGCCGGGGGCGGACACCGGCCGCGACGCGAGGTGGGGCGCACCCGGCCCGGGAGGCCCGGACGCCGGCCCGACCGCACCGGGTACACCGGTTCCCCACCCGGGGGAAGTGCCGGGACCGGCCGGCTGCGAGGGCTGCCGGTGGGGCGGCATCGGCGCCGCCGGCGTCACCGGGCTCTCCGGCGGAACCGACGACCGGTGCTCGCCGGACTCGGGTTGGCTCATGCCGGCCCCACCGCCGTCGGGGCGGTCGCGTACGCCGCCGGCGACTGCTCGCCGTCCAGCGGGAACACGCGCGCTCTCACCGCACGAGCGGCCGACCGCAATCCGTCAGCGGCCGTGCCGATCGCCTCCCGGCGGTCCACGACCCGGGCCAGACACCGGATCTCGGCCCCGTTCCGGGCCGGCACCATCGTGACGCTCAAGCTGGTCATCACCGCCGGCGACTGGTACAGCTCGGCGAGGAACCCCGCGGCGGCGTCGAGCTTCGGCCACGACCGGATCCAGAAACTGCGGTGCTCCAGCCCGGCGGCGCTCCAGCCGCGCCACGTCTCCTGCGCCGTCCGGCGGTCGGTCCCGGCCGGTGTCACCTCGACGGCGAGCGAGTGGACCAGCGCGTCGAGCAGCCCGTCGCCGTCGAGCACGCGGTAGCCGAACCCGTTGCGCTTCAGCACGTTGCCCACCCGCCGGACCAGCGCGCCCAGCACCGTGGGCACCTCGCCGATCGCTTCCGGGTTCTCGATCGCCACTTCAGCGACGGCGCGGGCGTCGATCCGGACCGCCACCCAGCACGACTGGTCCCCGACGCTCACCGGACGCACGGCGGCGGTACCGCCGAACGGGCGCACCAACTCCTGGTACGACTCGACGCACGGCCCTCCGACCCCGGCCGAGTTGCCGGGCGTGGTGTGCACGAGCACCTGCACGACGGTGCCGGGCTGCTCGGCGTCGGCGAGCGAGCGGGCCAGCAGGTCGAACGGCGGCAGCTCCTGGGCCGGTCCGCGCAGCCCGCGCGGCGGCGTGAGGGCGACGACCGCGAACCAGCCCCCCGCGTCGCGCCCGACCCCGAGCCGGGTGCCGCCGGCTCCCTCCACCGTCTCGACCGTGAGGTCCGGTGCGAGATCACGCAGGGCGGTCAGCCGACGATCCCTGACCGACGGATGTGCGGTAGCCCGGCGTCGACGGAATCGGGACCGCAGCACGAGCAGTTCGACCAGCCATCGACCGCGGAGGCGGGCGAAGACCAGCAGCGGCAGGACGACCGCGAGCCCGTACAGGACCGGGCGCGGCCAGCCGGACGCCCGCCAGCCGAGGACGGCCAGCACGAGCGCCGATTCCAGCGCGACGATCTGTAGCACGTGGACCGGACCCAGATGGCCCGGCCGACGTCGGCGACGTAACGCGGCCGGCTTCTGTTCCGCCGGCCGCCGCGCACCCACCTGAGCGACCGCCCGGACGCGCGGCGCTTCCAGAGTCGACATGCTGCTCCCCGTTGTCGTCCCCCGATGCACCGTACCGTCGGACGGCACGGCCCGACGTGTCTAGCGGGGTTCCGCGTCGTCCGATTCGGTGTTCCAGGCGCCGTCGTCGCGCACGCGCGGCGGTTGTACCCCGGTGACCAGAGTGGTCAGTGCCGCGGGCACGTCCTCGCCGAGGAACCATTCTCCGCCGTCGTCGAGGGAGAAGACCCGGCCGTACTCGTCGATCGCCAGCACCGCGTCGTCGTCGCCCTCGACGCCGAGCGGGAAGAGGGAGACGCCGAGCGCCCGGCCGAAGGCCTGCAGCGTCGCGGCGCAGGGCGGCACCATCGCCGGGTCGATCGCGAACGGACGGCGGCGCAGCGCGACGCCGGGCCCGTCCTGGTCGACGTAGAGCGCGCCGAACTCCAGCAGCGCCTGTTCCGCGGCCGGGAACGCGAGGTGCCGTGCTCCGTTCGCGGCGGTGCGACCGATCACCGCACGGATGGTCTCCGCGGCGACGTCCGGCACGTGGCGGCCGTCGTTCCAGCCGGCCTCTCGGAGGACGGTCTCGACCTCGCTGGGGAACCGCTGCACCGTTGTCCTTCCGGTCGTTGGCCTTCGGGCGCCGGCCGACGGTGAACCGGCGCTGGAATCAACCTAGTGGCCATGTCCTACTCTCCGGTCATGTCGTCCGATCTGCCTCCGGTGCGACGACTCCCGGGCAGCGCGTGGGCGGCGCGCATCCGTCCGTTCGATTCGCCGGTCCTGCGCATCCGCCATCGCGGCGGCGTGGTCTACGACCTGGCCGGGCTGCCGCAGTGGGACCTGCTGGCGGACGCGGTGGTCGAGCTCGCGGCCCCGGAGCCCGGCCTCACCGTCGACGAGGTGCGGATCGCCGACGTGCTCACCGCGAACGAGATCCGCTCCGGCCCGGACCGATCGCGCTACGCGCCGCTGACGCCGGCCGGATGGGTGTGGGCGCACCAGTTCGGCACCCGCCGGGTGGCGCTGGTGCCCGCCGCGGCGCACGGCGCGTTCCGCTCGATCGGTGGCGTCTCGACCCTGCCGGTCGACCGGTCGCACCGCGGCGTCCGGGTCGAACAGCACGTGCCGGTCCCGTTCGACGTCCCGGCTCCGTTGGCCGACGACGCCTGGGAGACCGTCGTCCGGCGGATCGGGCGCCCGTTACCGCCTGCGCTGCGCCGGCTCCTCTCGGCTCGGACCGGCTCCTCGCCCACCACCCCGGGCGTCCACCCCGACCACGGTTTCGTCGTCGACCAGCCGTTCTTCGGCGTGGGGACGACCGACCGGCACCAGGACCTGCTCTACGCCCGGCACTGGTTCCCCGACCGTTTCACCGACGACTACCTGCCGATCGGCTACGTGCAGGGCGGCGTGCTGGCACTCCGGCTGACCGGCTCGGACGCCGGCTCGGTCTGGTTCGCCGACGCCGACGACCCCCGCGACGACGACACCTACGACGCGCCCGCGTACTGCGCAAACCTACTGACCCGCTGCGCCGACGACCTGGACGCCTTCCGAACCCACCTGAGCGCGGTGCCGCCCTGGCTACTCACCCTCGTGGACGCGAGAACGAAGCGCTCAGCAGCCGGGTGAGTGCTGCGCCGGGTCGGGCAGCCACCGCGCGCCGGATGCGGTCGGTGCCTATCGGACTGCGATCGGTGCCAATCGGACGAACGACGAAGGCCCTGGTCAGCGTCGGCGCTGGTCAGGGCCTTGTGTTGTCTGGTCAATGCTGTGCCCCCGGCAGGATTCGAACCTGCGCCCCCGCCTCCGGAGGGCGGTGCTCTATCCCCTGAGCTACGGGGGCTCAGGAACGGCTAAAGCCTAGCAGCCGCCGCGGCGAGCTTGTGCATCGGGCCGGGCTCAGCGGGTGGCTGTGGTGCCGTTGCCGCAGGTGGCTCCGGGCTCGATCGACGCCTCGATGCGGTACTTCTCGAGGAAGGCGTCGATGCGCTCGTCGTCGGCGTTGTCGAGTTTGAGTTGGTAGCCCCAGGCCTGCAGGGAGATGGGCTGGTCGAGGCCGGGGAACGGGCTCATCAGCGTGTAGTCGTTGCCCTTGACCTTCGCGGCCAGGGTGGCGACCTGGTCGGGTGGGAGGTCGGGGCGGTAGGTGATCCAGACCGCGCCGTGTTCGAGGCTGTGGACGGCGTTGGGATCGCCGATCGGGGCGGTGTAGACGTCGCCCTGGCAGTTCTGCCACTGGGAGGCGTGGTCGCCGCCGACCGGTGGGGAGACCGGGTAGGTGACGTCGCCCGTGACGTGCTGCTGGGTGAGCATGCCCGGGTCGCTGGCGCGGTAGTCGACCACGCCGTCGATCGCCGCGGTGGTGGTGGCGGGAGCGTCCTGCACGCTGTTGCGTGCGAGGACGAGTCCGGTGACGGCCACCCCGCCGCACAGGGCCAGCACGACGATCACACCGACGACGATGCCGGCGATCAGCTTGCCGTTGCTCTTCTTCGGAGCCGGGGCGCCGGGGTAGCCGCCGGGCTGCGGATATCCCGGTTGGGGCGGATATCCCGGTCCGGCGGTGTAGGCCGGTCCACCCGGGTAGCCCGGTCCGCCCGGGTAGCCCAGTCCGGCGGTGTAGCCCGGTCCGGCGGTGTAGCCCGGTCCGGATGGGTATCCGGCCGAGGGGTATCCCGACGGCGGATGACCCGGGGCGTAACCCGGCGGAGTGGCGGGCGGCGGCGGATGCGCGTGTCCGTGTGCGGGCTCCGACGGCTGGCCGGGCGCGGCTGGGAACCCGGGCTGCGCTGCGGCCGCTGGCGGTGGCGGGTACCCGGGCTGCGCTCCAGGCGTCGGTTGACCGGGGCTGGGCTGCGGGGAGGGCGGGTGCGGCGAGTCGGGCTGCGGTGATCCCGGGGCCGACCACGCTGTCATGCCGTCCGCCGCGGACGCCTCGTCCTTCGTGCCTGCGCCACCTCGGGCCGCATCATCGCCGGATGCCGCCGCGCTGTCGGCGGGAGCACCACAAACCGCTACCGCGCGGTCGCCGGAAGAACCGTCACCAGGCCCTGCGCCGTCCGCCAACCCCGCCCCGACGGGCGCCACACTGCCGGCAGGGCCCTCGCTATCGGCCAGGCCCGCGCTGTCGGGTGACGCCGCGCTCTCGGTCGAGGCAGCGCCCTCGGTCGAGGTAGCGCCCTCGGTCGAGGTAGCGCTCTCCGGCGAGGTAGCGCTCTCCGGCGAGGCAGCGCTCTCCGGCGAGGCAGCCTTGTCGGCCGGGTTCGAGCCTTCGACCGAACCCTTCCCCTCCACCCGTGAAACCGGGCCTCCGGGCGGCGAACCGTCCGCGGGTGGCACCGTCGAGCCGTCCGGCGGGGTCCAGCTCATTTCGCGCCGCTCAATCGCTTCTGTTCCTGCTGCAGCGCGTCGATCTCCGACTCCTGCGACCGCTTGATCTGGTTCGCCAGGTACAGCACCTGATCGTCCTTCGCCTGCTCCAGAGCGGCATCGGCCATGTGGATGCCGCCCAGGTGGTGGGCGATCATCAGCTTGATGAACAGCTGATCGCGCTCGGTGCCGGTGAGCGTGCGCAGCTGCTGGAGCTGCGTGTCGCTGGCCATGCCGGGCATGCGGCCGTCGACGATGAGCGCGCGGCCGCCGTCGGGCATCCAGGCCATCTGGGGCTGGGTGGTGGTGGGGTTCAGGTCCCAGTTGCGCAGCCAGCCGATCATCAGGCCGATCTGCGCCTGCTGGGTGAGCGTGATGTCGATCGAGAGCTGCCGCAGGTTGGCGTCGTCGGTGACGCGGTACTCGAGGGAGGCCATCGTCACGGCCTGGGCGTGGTGGGTGAGCATGTCGCGGGTGAAGCCGGCGTCGGCGGAGTCGTCGGCCGGGCGGTGCGGGGAGCCCACCCAGACGCCGATGCCGAACCCGACGGCCAGCACCAGGATCCCGACCATCACGGCCCGGAAGATCCGCGTCTTCCGCCCGCTCGACCCGTCCCCAGCAGAATCCGCCGACCCGTCCGCCGCATCCGCGTCGGAGTCGGAGTCGGAATCGGGATCGCCGACGGACGGTGACCCGTCGGCGGTCTCGTCACCGACCGACGGGTCGTCTGCCTCGAGTTCGTCGAGCCGACGACGTGCGCTCACGAACCGGTTCCCCTGAGCCACCGCGCTCCGATTCAGCTACCGCTGTTCTGGTTCATGTCGGCGTCGCCGTTCTCCTGCGGGGTGTCACCGGTCACGGTGAGGCCGTTGGAGCAGGCGGCGCCGGATTCGACGCTCGCGTTCAGCCGGAACTGGGTGATGAACTCGTCGATCCGCTTGTCGCTCGCGTTGTCGACCTTGAGCTGGAAGCCCCAGGCCTGCAGGGAGATCGGCTTGTCGAGCCCGGGGTACGGACTCATCAGCATGTAGTCCTTGCCCTTGACCTTCTTGGCCAGCTCGTCGATCTGCGCCTGCGGCAGGTCGGGGTTGTACGTCACCCACACCGCGCCGTGCTCGAGGCTGTGCACCGCGTGCTCGCTCGGGATCTGCTTGGCGTAGACGTCGCCCTGGCAGTTCTCCCACGAGCCGTTGTGGTTGCCGCCGACCGGCGGGCTGGTCTGGTACTTCACCTTGCCGGTCACGTGGTTCTGGGTGAGCCACTTGACGTCCTTGGCCCGGTAGTTCTGCAGGCCTTCGATCTGCTGCGACCGGCGCTCACCGAACGGCTTGCTGGCGTCCCACGAGTACCAGACGCCGTAGCCGATGATGCTCAGCGCGACGATGCCGACGATGCCGCCCAGCACGATGTTGCCCCAGGGCAGCCCGGTGCTCTTCACCTTCACCGGCTGCCGACCGCGGCCACCGCCGCTCTTGCCCGCCGGGCCCTTGCCGCCCGGCCCTTTACCGCCCGGCCCCTTACCGCCGCCGGAACCACCCCGCCCCGGCGCGGCCTTCGAACCGGCCCGCGAAGCACCGGCCGCCTTCGAAGTCCCAGCCTTGGCGGCCCCAGCCTTCGAAGCCCCGACCTTGGCCGCCCCAGCCTTCGCGGGCGTCGATTTCGCCGGCGTCGCCTCCGAAGCGCTCGATTCCTCGCTCGAGGGGACGGCCGAAGAATCGGTGATCGCCTCGTCGTCGTCGGCAGCGGTGGCCGTGGGCTCGGTCTTCGGTGCGGGCGACTTACCGGGGTTGCCGCGCTGCGGCCGCTTGCCGGAACCGGACCTGCGCTGCGTGCTGTTGGACGGCATGGGACCTTTCATGACTTCCGTGCGCGGGCTCGCTCTACCAACGAAGCCTCAGGGAGGGTGCTCACCGAAACTCGACCGATCAACGATCATCGGTCACGCCTCGTTCCGCGCGCTCGACCCTTGGGGCACGCGTGCGGTCGCCCCCACGGTAGCGGGCGGGGCTGTCCTACGACGCTCGATAGCATGACGTAGTGACTCCCGATGCCCTTTCAGCCGCGATCCTCGCGGCGGTACGCGCCGTCTTCGCCGACCGCGGACTCGATTCCGCGGTCCTGCCCGACACGGTGGCGGTGGAGCGACCGCGAAACCCGGAGCACGGCGACTACGCGACGAACGTCGCCCTCCAGGTAGCCAAGCGGGCCGGGGTCAAACCGCGCGATCTCGCCGGCTGGCTCGCCGAGGCGCTGACCACGACGGCGGGCGTCAACACTGCCGACGTCGCCGGCCCCGGTTTCCTCAACATCAAGCTCGACGCCGCGGCGCAGGGCGAGCTGGCCCGCACGATCATCGGGGCCGGCGAGGGCTACGGCCGCACGAACACGCTCGACAAAGCGCGCATCAACCTCGAATTCGTCTCCGCGAACCCCACCGGACCGGTACACATCGGCGGGGTCCGCTGGGCGGCGGTCGGTGACTCGCTGGCCCGGCTGCTCGAGGCGTCCGGCGCCGAGGTCACCCGCGAGTACTACTTCAACGACCACGGCGCGCAGATCGACCGGTTCGCCAAGTCGCTCCTCGCGGCGGCCAGGAACGAGCCCACGCCCGAGGACGGCTACGGCGGCGACTACATCGCCGAGATCGCGGCCCAGATCCTCAGCCGGGAGCCACAAGCGCTCGAGAGCGACGACCCGCAGGAAGTGTTCCGGAGCGTGGGTGTCGACCTCATGTTCGACGAGGTGAAGCGCAGCCTGCACGACTTCGGCGTCGACTTCGACGTCTATTTCCACGAGAACTCGCTGTTCGAGTCCGGGGCCGTCGAGCGCGCGGTCGCCACGCTGCGTGAACATGGTCACATCTACGAGAAGGACGGCGCGGTCTGGCTGCGCACCACCGATTTCGGTGACGACAAGGACCGTCCGATCATCAAGAGCAACGGCGAGGCCGCGTACATCGCCGGTGACGCCGCGTACTACCTCGACAAGCGCGCCCGGGGCTTCGAGGTGTGCATCTACATGCTGGGCGCCGACCACGCGGGGTACGTCCAGCGGCTCAGGGCCCTCGCGGCCTGCGCGGGCGACGACCCGGACTACAACATCCAGGTGCTGATCGGGCAGCTGGTCAACCTGGTCAAGGACGGCCAGCCGGTCCGGATGTCCAAGCGCGCGGGCACGGTCGTCACGATGGCCGAGCTGGTCGACGCGATCGGTGTCGACGCGTCGCGGTACGCCCTGGCGCGCTCCAGCGTCAATCAGACGATCGACATCGACCTGGACCTCTGGGCCCGGCGCACGAACGACAACCCGGTGTTCTACGTGCAGTACGTCGCCGCCCGGACGGCCGCGGTCAGCAGAAATGCGAAAGACGTCGGCATCGTGTTGGACGACAATGCGTTCAAGCCCGAACTGCTCACCCACGAGCGTGAATCCGCGTTGCTCGGCGCCCTCGGGGAGTTCCCGCGGGTCGTCGCCGGTGCGGCCGAGCTGCGCGAGCCGCACCGCGTCGCCCACTACCTGGAGTCGCTCGCGGCCACCTATCACCGCTGGTACGACGAGTGCCGGGTGATCCCGAAGGGAGACGAGGAGATCACCGACCTCAACCGCACCCGGCTCTGGCTGAACGTCGCCACCCGCACCGTCGTCGCCAACGGCCTCGGCCTGCTCGGCGTCACCGCTCCGGAGCGAATGTGAACCGCCGTCGTCGGACGCCGAGCGTCACCGCTGCCGCGCACCCGAGGGGGCGAATGTGAACCGCCGTCGTCGGACGCCGAGCGTCACCGCTGCCGCGCACCCGAGGGGGCGAATGTGAACCGCCGTCGTCGGACGCCGAGCGTCACCGCTGTCGCGCACCCGAGGGGGCGGATGTGAGAGCGCACCCCGCCGGGCCCCGGCACGCCGAGGTGCTGCCTGCCGCGCACCTCGGCGGGCCGAAGACCGACCTCAACGAGCTCGACCCGGCGATCTGGCCGCGGTCGGCCACCCGCGAGAACGGCGTCCTGCACCTCGGTGGCATCGACGTGCGTGACCTCGCGGCCGAGCACGGCACCCCCGCGATCGTGCTCGACGAGGGTGACTTCCGCGCCCGCGCCCGGGGCTACGCGGAGGCCTTCACCGGCGGCGACGTGTTCTACGCCGGCAAGGCGTTCCTCAGCCGCGGGGTGGCCCGCTGGGTCAACGAGGAGGGCCTCCACCTGGACGTCTGCACCGGGGGAGAGCTCACCGTCGCCCTGTCGGCCGGCTTCCCGCCGGAGAAGATCGCGCTGCACGGCAACAACAAGTCGCACGCCGAGCTCCGGCGCGCGGTGGACGAGAACGTCGGCCGGGTCGTGCTCGACTCCTACGTCGAGATCGTCCGGCTCGCCGCCGAGGCGCAGCGGGCCGGCAAGACCGTGAAGGTGCTGGTCCGGGTCACGGTCGGTGTCGAGGCACACACGCACGAGTACATCGCCACCGCCCACGAGGACCAGAAGTTCGGCTTCTCCCTCTCCGGCGGGGAGGCCGCCGAGGCGGTGGCGCGCGTCCTGCGTCAGCCCGGCCTGGAGCTGGTCGGCCTGCACAGCCACATCGGCTCGCAGATCTTCGACACGTCCGGCTTCGAGGTGTCCGCGCACCGGCTCGTCGGGCTGCTCAAGCAGATCCGCGACGAGCACGGCGTCGAGCTGCCCGAGTTGGACCTCGGTGGCGGCCTGGGCATCGCCTACGTCGACGGGGACGCCCCGCTGGACGTCGGCGGGGTGGCGAAGGAACTGCGTCGCATCGTCGAGACCGAGTGCACGACCGCCGGTCTCCCGGTGCCGCGGCTGGCGGTCGAGCCCGGTCGCGCGATCGTCGGCCCGACCGGCGTCACGCTCTACGAGGTGGGCACGGTCAAGCCGGTCGAGACCGGGAGCGGCACCCGCACCTACGTGAGCGTCGACGGTGGGATGAGCGACAACCTGCGCACCGCGCTCTACGACGCCGAGTACACGTGCGCGCTGGCCTCGCGCGCCAGCGACGCGCCCCCGATGCTGGCCCGTGTCGTCGGGCGGCACTGCGAGAGCGGCGACGTCGTCGTGAAGGACGTCTGGCTACCCTCCGACACGGTGCCCGGTGATCTGCTGGCCGTCGCCGCGACCGGCGCGTACTGCCGGAGCATGGCGAGTAACTACAACCACACACCGCGCCCACCCGTGGTCGCGGTGGCGGACGGGGCCGCCACGGTCCTGGTCCGCCGGGAGACGGAGGACGACCTCATGCGGCTGGACGTCGGATGAGCAAGGAGCCGGCCAAGACCCCGCTGAAGGTGGCGATCCTCGGTTGCGGCACGGTCGGCCGCGAGGTCGTCCGTCTACTACTGACCCAGTCCGACGACCTGCGCGCGCGCATCGGCGCGCCGCTGGAGATCGCCGGGATCGCCGTGCGCCGCAGTGGTCGCGACCGCGGTGACCTGGGCATCGACCCGGCGCTGTTCACCACGGACGCGCACGGGCTGGCGGTGCGCGAGGACGTCGACCTGGTCGTCGAGGTCGTCGGGGGCATCGAGCCGGCGCGCAGCTGGCTGGTCGCCGCGTTGAAGGCCGGCAAGTCGGTGGTGAGCGCGAACAAGGCGCTGCTGGCCGAGGACGGCGCGACGCTCCAGGACGCCGCCGCGGCCGGCGGAGCCGACCTCTACTACGAGGCCGCGGTCGCCGCCGCGATCCCGATCATCCGCCCGCTGCGCGAGTCGCTGCACGGCGACCGGATCACCCGGGTCACCGGCATCGTCAACGGCACGACCAACTACATCCTTTCCCAGATGGACGCCACCGGCGCCGGCTTCAACGAGGCGCTGGACGAGGCCACCGAGCTGGGCTACGCGGAGGCCGACCCGACCGCGGACGTGGAAGGGTTCGACGCCGGGGCGAAGGCCGCGATCCTCGCGTCGCTGGCCTTCCACACCCGGGTCACCGCGGCCGACGTCTACCGCGAGGGCATCACCGAGGTCACCGCGGCCGACGTGGCCAGCGCGAAGGCGATGGGCTCGACGGTGAAGCTGCTCTGCATCGCCGAACGGCACCTCGACGAGGGCGGCGGCGAGTCGGTGAGCGTGCGCGTGCACCCGGCGATGCTGCCGCGTTCCCACCCGCTCTCGTCGGTCGGCGACGCGTTCAACGCGGTGTTCGTCGAGGCCGACGCCGCTGGTCAGCTCATGTTCTACGGGCGGGGCGCCGGGGGCGCGCCCACCGCGAGCGCGGTGGTGGGCGACCTGGTCGCGGTGGCGCGCAACCGGCTGGCCGGTGCCCGCACCACCGCTGAGTCGCCCTACGCCGACCTGCGTATCCGGACGGTCGCCGAGGCGCGGACGCGGTACCACATCTCGCTCGACGTCGCGGACAAGGCGGGTGTGCTCTCCGAGGTGGCGGCCGCCTTCGCCGGCCACGACGTGAGCATCTCCACGGTCCGCCAGGAGGGCCGTGGCGACGACGCGACGCTCGTGATCGTGACGCACATCGCCACCGACGCCGCGCTCGCGGCCACCGTGGACGCGTTGCGCGAGCTGCCGATCGTCCGGAACGTCGTCAGCGTCATGCGGGTCGAAGGGGGAGAGGTCAAGTGATTCCGGCCGGAACCACCAGGAGCGGGTCGAGACCGGCCTGGCGCGGCATCATCGAGGAGTACCGGGAGTTCCTTCCGGTCTCCGACGACACACCGGTGATCACCCTGCGCGAAGGCGGGACGCCGCTCTTCCCGGCTCCGATCCTCTCCGACCGCACCGGGTGCGAGGTCTACCTCAAGATCGAGGGCGCCAACCCGACCGGGTCGTTCAAGGACCGCGGGATGACGCTGGCGATCACCAAGGCCGTCGAAGAGGGCGCCAAGGCGGTGATCTGCGCGTCGACCGGCAACACCTCGGCGTCGGCCGCGGCGTACGCGGCGCGCGCCGGCCTGGTCTGCGCCGTGCTCGTGCCGCAGGGCAAGATCGCGCTCGGCAAGATGGCGCAGGCCCTCGTCTACGGCGCGAAGCTGCTGCAGGTCGACGGCAACTTCGACGACTGCCTGCAGCTGGCGTCGAAGCTCGCGATGGACTACCCGGTCAGCCTGGTCAACTCCACCAACGAGTTCCGGCTCGAGGGGCAGAAGACCGCGTCGTTCGAGATCGTCGACGCGCTCGGCGACGCTCCCGACGCGCACTTCCTTCCGGTCGGCAACGCCGGCAACATCACCGCGTACTGGCGCGGCTACGTGCAGGCGCACGGGCACGGCTGGGCGTCGAAGCGGCCGGTCATGCGTGGTTTCCAGGCCGCAGGCGCGGCGCCGCTGGTCTCCGGTGAGGTCGTACGCGAGCCGTCGACGATCGCGACCGCGATCCGGATCGGCAACCCGGCGTCCTGGACGAAGGCCGTCGCGGCCCGCGACGAGTCGGGCGGCAACATCGAGGCCGTCACCGACCGGCAGATCCTGGCGGCGTACCGGCTGCTCGCGCGCTCGGAGGCGGTGTTCGTCGAGCCCGCGTCGGCGGCGTCGGTGGCCGGGCTGCTCGCCGCGTCCGAGGCCGGAACGCTGGAGCGCGGCCAGCGGGTCGTCTGCACGGTCACCGGCAACGGGCTGAAGGACCCCGACTGGGCCATCTCGGGTGCCCCGGCGCCCCGCACCGTCGCCGTCGACGCCGCCGTCGCGGCCGCCGAGCTGGGCCTCGCGTGAGTTTCGTTTCGTCGCCGGTGGTCGTGCGGCCACCGGCGACGACGGCGAACATCGGGCCCGGCTACGACGCACTCGGAGCGGCGCTGAGCCGCTACGACGAGATCGAGTTGGCGGTCGCCGACCACGGGCTCACCGTCGAGCTGGCCGGTGAGGGCGCCGAGGACCTGCCGCGCGACGAGCGTCACCTGCTGGTGCGTGCGGCCCGGGCCGCGTTCGACCGGCTCGGCGGTCAGCCGCCGGGCCTGCGTCTGCGCTGCGTGAACCGGATCCCGCAGGCCCGCGGGCTGGGCTCGTCGTCGGCCGCGGTGGTCGGCGGCATCGTGGCGGCGCGCGGCCTGGTCGAGAACGGCACCGAGCTCCTGGACGACGCGGACGCGCTCGCGCTGGCCGCCGAGATCGAGGGCCACCCCGACAACGTCGCGCCCTGTCTGCTGGGTGGCGTCACGATCGCGTGGACGGACGAGGGGACCGGTCGGGCGCACGCGACCCGGATGGAACCGGCGGCCGGTGTGCACCCGGTGATCTGCGTCCCCGCGACGCGCGGCTACACCGCCGCGAGCCGCGGCCTGTTGCCGGCCGAAGTGCCGCACGCCGAGGCCGCGGCCAACGCGGGACGGGCCGCGCTGCTGGTCAGGGCACTGACCGCGGCCCCGGAGCTGCTGCTGCCGGCCACCAGGGACTGGCTGCACCAGGACTACCGCCGCCCCTCGATGCCCCCGAGCCTCGAGCTCGTCGACGCCCTGCGCGCCGCGGGTATTCCGGCCGTCGTCAGCGGAGCCGGACCGACCGTGCTGGCGTTCGCGCCGACGCCGTCCACGGACGACGTGGAGGCGATTGCGACGAAGGTCGCCGGTTCGGCTATTTTTGCGGTGACCGCGGTGGACGTTTCGACGTCCGGCGCGGTGGTTATCCGGGAACGGAGCCGTGACCAGTAGTGATGCGGGTGTGACTTAGTCCGCACAAGTTCCTCGACGCCGCCCAGGTGCCGATGGGAACACGCCGGTGGCGGGATGTGTTGCTGCGAGTGGACTTGGACGTCTACGCTGCTAGGCAGCACAGCCGCCCTCGGGCGCGCGATCACGCCGGGCCGAGTGTCTTCTTAGAGCTCCCGCCGGCAACTCCAACCGAAGCAGCGGGAGCGGCACCTGACCGCAACCGGCGCTGAGGTCGAGCCAGAGAGCGCTCCACCACGGCACCCTCAGAGGTGGTCAGGCGCGGTTGTCCCCGGAACCATCCGTCTGTTGGCGGGTGGTCTCAAGACCGGTCGTGAGACCGGTGCTCCATACCCGGCCGTACGGCTAATCCAGCCGTCGCCCGTCGCAGGGAAGGACCCCCATTGAGCGACACCACAGATATCGCCCCTCAGTCGCAGGACGCTTCTGCGGCGGCGGGCACCCTGGCGCCCGCGCCGACGGCCGCCGCCGACGGGGCAGGTGCCGCCGCGGCCGACGCCCCGGCGGCCAAGCCTCGTCGTCGGGCGGGGGGTTTGTCGGGAAAGCTCCTTCCCGAGCTGCAGCGAATGGCTGCTGAACTCGGCATTCCGGGCACCGCCCGCATGCGTAAGAGCGAACTCGTGGCCCTGATCGAGGCCCGCCAGACCGGAACGCCGGCCGAGTCGCCCGCCGCCCCCAAGGCCAAGGCCGAGAAGCCCGCGTCCGTTCGCAAGACCGTGCCCGCGCCCCGGGCCGCCGCGGCCGACGTGCCCGCCGAGCAGCCCGCCCAATCTCAGCAGGCACTGCCGGTGGAGGCGGAGCCCGCAGTGGCTGCCGCCGCTCCCACCCGCCGTCGCCGGGCCGCGACCCGCGCCGCCGGTGCGCCCGTCAATGACGCGCCCGCCGCGTCGGCCGCCCCGGTCGTGACCGCGGAGCCGCAGGCGTCCGCTCCGGCCCAGGCGTCCGCGCCGGCCGAGACCGCGCCGCCGGCCCCCGTCGAGCGGCCGGCCCCCACCGGTGACGTCACCGAGGCCCCGACCAGCGAGGACACCGGCCAGCGCAGCCGTCGCGACCGCGGTGACCGTGCCGACCGTGGCGACCGCAACGCCCGGGGCGACCGCAACGACCGCGGTGACCGTTCCGAGCGCGGCGACGGCGAGGACAGTCAGCGCGGCGACCGCGACGACAACCAGCGCGGCGACCGCGAGGACAACCAGGGTGGAGAGCGTCGCGAGCGCTCCCGCGGCGACCGTCGTCCGGCCGCCGACGGCGACCGCCAGGGCGGACGCGGCGGCGACGACAGCGGCGAGCGTTCCGACCGCGGTGACCGCAACCAGCGCAACCGCGACCGCAACCAGAACGACCGCAACCAGAACGACCGCGGTCAGAACGACCGTAACCAGAACCAGAACGACCGCGGTCAGAACCAGAACGACCGCAACCAGAACGCCGACCAGGACGGCGACGACGACGGCGAGGGCGGCGGCCGCCGCCGGCGCGGACGCTTCCGCGAGCGCAACCGTCGCGGCGGCAGCGGCCGCGCCGAGCGCACCGAGCGCTTCGGCGGCGACGAGCAGCAGCCGCAGGTCGCCGACGACGACGTCCTGATCCCGGTCGCCGGCATCGTCGACATCCTCGACAACTACGCGTTCGTCCGCACGTCGGGGTACCTGACCGGCCCGAACGACGTGTACGTCTCGATGTCGCAGGTGCGCAAGAACGGCCTGCGCCGCGGTGACGCGGTCACCGGTGCCGTCCGCCAGCCCCGCGAGGGCGAGCGGCGCGACAAGTACAACGCGCTGGTGCGGCTCGACACCGTCAACGGTGTCCCGCCGGAGGAGGCGCGACGGCGTCCGGAGTTCCACAAGCTGACGCCGCTCTACCCGCAGGAGCGGCTCCGCCTGGAGACCGAGCCGAACATCATGACCACCCGGGTCATCGACCTGGTCATGCCGATCGGCAAGGGCCAGCGGGCGCTGATCGTCTCCCCGCCGAAGGCCGGCAAGACCTCGGTGCTGCAGGCCATCGCGAACGCGATCGCGAAGAACAACCCCGAGTGCTACCTGATGGTCGTGCTCGTCGACGAGCGGCCCGAAGAGGTCACCGACATGCAGCGGTCGGTGAAGGGCGAGGTCATCGCCTCGACGTTCGACCGCCCGCCGTCCGACCACACCACGGTGGCCGAGCTCTCCATCGAGCGTGCGAAGCGCCTGGTGGAGCTGGGTCACGACGTGGTCGTGCTGCTCGACTCGATCACCCGTCTCGGCCGCGCCTACAACCTGGCGGCCCCGGCGTCGGGCCGGATCCTGTCCGGTGGTGTCGACTCGACGGCGCTCTACCCGCCGAAGCGGTTCCTCGGCGCGGCGCGCAACATCGAGAACGGCGGCTCGCTGACGATTCTCGCCACCGCGCTGGTGGAGACCGGTTCCACCATGGACACGGTCATCTTCGAGGAGTTCAAGGGCACGGGTAACGCCGAGCTCAAGCTCGACCGCAAGATCGCCGACAAGCGGGTCTTCCCCGCGGTCGACGTGGACGCGTCCGGCACCCGCAAGGAGGAGATCCTGCTGGCGCCGGAGGAGATGGTCATCGTGCACAAGCTGCGCCGGGTGCTGCACGCGCTCGAGCCGCAGCAGGCGATCGAGATGCTGCTCGACCGGCTGCGCAAGAGCTCGACGAACATCGAGTTCCTGATGCAGGTGCAGAAGACGACGGTCTCGAACGACTGACGTATCACCGAACGCCGCGAGCCGACCTCGAAAGGGGTCGGCTTGCGGCGTTTTTGCCCGTTATGGGTAGGCTCCCGACATGGGGCGGTGGGTGGGTCTGGCGCTGGTCTGTGCCCTGCTCGCGGGGTGTGGGACGGGTCGGGTGCCCGCCCGCGAGAGCGCGATGCCGACGGGGGACCTGGCCGGCTGGCGCCGGGTCCTGAGCGACGACTTCGCCGGCACCCGGCTGAGCGACCGCTGGCTCGCCTACGACGGCCAGCCCTCGGGCGACCCGGCCGGCTGGTTCGACCCCGCCCACGTGACGGTCTCCGGCGGTGTGCTGACGATCCGCGGCGCGTACCAGAAGGCGCGTAAGCGGTGGGTCACCGGCGGCATCTCCACGCAGCGCAGCCTCAAGCAGACCTACGGCAAGTACGAGGTGCGGTTCCGCGCCGACCGCGGCCGGGGCATCGCCTACGCGTTCCTGCTCTGGCCGGTCGACGACAGTTGGCCGCCGGAGATCGACTTCGCCGAGGACAACGGCGCCGGCCGGGACCGGTTGCACGGCACCGTGCACGCGATCGGCGGCTCGCAGATCGAGAACTCGGTCGCGGCCGACTTCAGCCAGTGGCACGTCGTCGGCGTCGAGTGGACGCCGGGACGGATCGCGTACACGTTGGACGGGAAGGTCTGGGCCACTATCCACGACGACCGGGTACCGGACCAGCCGATGGCGCTCGCGCTGCAGAGCCAGGCCTGGTACTGCGGTCACACCTGGCAGCGTTGCCCGGATTCCACCACTCCGGCCACCGTCAATCTCCAGGTCGACTGGGTGGTGGCGTACGCGCGGCGCGCGCCCTGACTGGGTAACCTCCCCTCCAGCGAGGGGGGAGTGGTGGAGAGCCGCGAGCGGATCTGTGACTGCGGTCATAACGAGGACGCCCATCGCCACTACCGGCGGGGCAGCGACTGCGCGTTGTGCGGCTGCCGGCGCTTTCGGGGGCGGGGGAGCTTCTGGAGCCGCTTGCGGCCTCGCGGGCCACGTCCCTGACCTGTGCGGGAATGCCGGACCGGTGCGGGCGCGTTTTTCGATGCGGCAATACGTCTGACACACTGGACCTCATCGGTTCCGGTTCACGCTGCGCTCCGCCTGGAGGCCGCGACCCGGCGACCACGAGAGAAGAGGAACCATGAAGCCCGATATCCACCCGCAGTACGTCGAGACGCAGGTCGTCTGCTCGTGCGGGAGCACGTTCACCACGCGCAGCACCGCTACCGGCGGCCAGATCAACGCCGACGTGTGCTCGCAGTGCCACCCGTTCTACACGGGCAAGCAGAAGATCCTCGACACCGGTGGCCGCGTGGCTCGGTTCGAGCGCCGCTTCGGCAAGCGCCAGGCTGCCGGCGCGTCCGACAAGTAGCGTCCCGACGGCGCCCGTCCGCCCCTTCCGGGGGTGGGCGGGCGCCGTCGTCGTTATTGCTCGTCCGCCCCTGACGCCCGGAGTGACCTGATGACCGACACCCGCACCGACCGGCTGACCTCGATCCTCGAGGAGTACGCCTCGCTCGAGCAGCAACTCGCCGACCCCGCGGTCCACGCCGACCAGGGCCGCGCGCGCGAGCTCGGACGCCGGTACGCCGAGCTGGGGCCGGTCGTGGCCACCGTCCGGGAGATCGAGGCGGTGCAGGGTGACCTGGAGACCGCCCGCGAGCTGGCCGCGGACGACCCGGCGTTCGCCGCCGAGGCCGAGGAGCTGGCCGAACGGCTCCCGGCGCTGGACGCGAAACTGCGTGAGCAGCTGCTGCCGCGCGACCCCGACGACAGCAAGGACGTCATCCTCGAGGTCAAGGCAGGGGAGGGCGGCGAGGAGTCCGCGCTCTTCGCCGGCGACCTGCTCCGGATGTACCTCCGCTACGCCGAGCGTGAGGGCTGGAAGACCGAGATCATCGACGCCACCGGCTCCGACCTGGGCGGATACAAGGACGTCTCGGTCGCGGTGAAGAGCCGTCCGAGCGCGGACGGCGGTGTCTGGTCGCGGCTGAAGTTCGAGGGCGGCGTCCACCGCGTGCAGCGGGTGCCGGTCACCGAGTCGGCGGGGCGCATCCACACGTCGGCCGCGGGCGTGCTGGTCATGCCGGAGGCCGAGGAGGTCGACGTCACGGTCGACCCGAACGACCTGCGGATCGACGTCTACCGGTCGTCCGGTCCGGGCGGGCAGAGCGTCAACACGACCGACTCGGCGGTGCGCATCACGCACCTCCCGACCGGCATCGTCGTCTCCTGTCAGAACGAGAAGTCCCAGCTGCAGAACAAGGAGTCGGCGCTGCGGATCCTGCGCGCGCGGCTGCTGGCCGCCGCCCGGGCCGACGCCGACGCCGCCGCGAGCGACGCCCGGCGTTCCCAGGTGCGTACGGTCGACCGCTCCGAGCGGGTGCGTACGTACAACTTCCCGGAGAACCGGATCTCCGACCACCGGGTCAACTACAAGGCCTACAACCTCGACCAGGTGCTCGACGGCGACCTGGACGGCGTGCTCAACGCGCTCACCGAGGCCGACAACGCGGCCCGCCTGGCCGGAGCCGAGTAACTCTTTTCTCGCGCGTCACCGCGCGGCCACCCGCACGCCGCCTCGCACGCTCACGGGTCTGACTGGGTGTACCCGTGACTACGCTGTCGAGGCTGACCTGGGGTGGAACGGCAGCGTCCGTGGCGATCGCGGTCGGTGTCACGCGGGCGGGCACCGCCGGTGGGGCGACGCCACCGGACGGGCCGCTCGCGCTCTGGCGCCCCGACACGCACAGCCCGGTGGGCTGGGCGGTGTGCGCGTTGTTCGGCCTCGCGGCGCTCGCGCTCGTCTTCCTCCGCCTCTACCGGCTCGCGGAGGCCCGCGCGGTCGACGTCCGGACGGTCGCCACGATCGCGGCCTGCTGGTGCGCGCCGATGCTGGTGGCACCGCCGGTGCTCAGCCTGGACGTCTGGTCGTACTTCGCCCAGGGCACGATGGTGGGCCAGGGCCTCGACCCGTACGCGTACGGGCCGTCGCTGCTCGGCCCCGGCCACGTGCTGGACGCGGTCTCGCCGGTCTGGCGCGACACCCCGGCGCCGTACGGGCCGCTCATGCTCGCGGCGTTGCAGGGCACGGCGGCGCTCTCGGCCGGGCACATCTCGGTGGCGGCGCTGCTCTTACGGGCGCTCGTGGTGCTCGCGGTCGTCGCGGTCGCGGTGCTCGTGACGCGGCTCGCGCCGCCGGAGGAGCGGGCGCTCGCGCTGACGCTCGTCGCGGCGAACCCGCTGGTCGTGGTGCACCTGGTCGGTGGTGCGCACCTCGACGCCCTGCTCGGCCTGCTGGCCGCGGTGACGATCTACGCCGTGCGGCGGCGCTGGTACGTGGTGGCCGCGCTGGCCGCCGCGCTCGCGTTCTCGGTGAAGCTGCCCGGGATCCTGCTGATCGGCTACCTGCTCGCCCACCTCGTGCGCCAGCCCGTCCCGGTGCGGCGCCGGGTCGCGGCCGTGGTCACGATCGGCGTCGTCGTGCTCGGGTGCTCGCTCCTGGTGCCGCACGGCTGGGGTTGGCTCAGCGCGATGGACGTGCCGGGGCGCGTGCGTATCTACTGGGCGCCGGCGTCGCTCGTCGGATCGGTGGTGTACCTCGTGACCGGAGGGGTCGCGAGCTACACCGACACGCTGGCGCTGGCCCGGTCCGTGGTCGCGGCGGCCGGGGCGATCGCGATCGCGGCGCTGCTCTGGCGGGCCGGCGCCGAACCGAACTGGCGCAGGGCCGGCGCGTTCGTCGGCGCCGCGCTGCTCGTGCTCGCGAGCTCGGGCCCGGTGATGCACGCCTGGTACGTGGTCTGGGGTGGCGTACTGCTCGCGGCCTGCGCCGGAACCCGCGCCCGCCGCTGGGCGGTGGTGCTCGGCGCCGCGCTCTGCTTCAGCGCGGTGCCCGACCAGCTCGGCGGCACGCTGTGGAGCGTGCTCGCCGTCCCGCTCTGTCTGTCGGTGGTCGTCGTCGACGCGGTGCGGACGGTGTTCCCGGCGACCGCACCCCGGTGGGCACCGGCCGAGGTGGCGGCCGACACGGCATAGGGTTCTGCGGTGGACACTCTCGCTCTGGGCCCGGTGCTGGCCGGTGCCGTCCGCCGGCTGACCGACGCCGGGGTGGCGTCACCGCGGTTCGACGCCGAGGAACTCGCCGCGTTCGTGCTCGGCGTCCCGCGGGGGAGGCTGTTGCTGGCGAGCTTCGACCGGGCCGCGGCCGCCCGCTACGACGAACTCGTCGCCGAACGCGCCCGGCGGGTGCCGCTGCAGCACCTCACCGGCCTGGCCGGGTTCCGCCACCTGGAGCTGGCGGTCGGGCCGGGGGTGTTCGTGCCCCGGCCGGAGACCGAGTTGCTGGCGGGCTGGGCCGTCGACCACGCGCCGGGCTCGGTCGTCGTCGACCTGTGCACCGGCTCCGGGGCGATCGCGCTGGCCGTGGCGAACGAGTGCCCGGACGCCACGGTCTACGGCGTGGAGCGCGAGGAGCTGGCACTGGCCTGGGCCCGGCGCAACGCCCAGACCCGCCACGCCGCCGGCGACCGGCCGATCACGTTGGTCCACGGCGACGCCACCTCGCCCGACGTGCTCGCCGAGCTCGACGGCACGGTCGACGTCGTCGTGACGAACCCGCCGTACGTGCCGGACGGTTCGACGGTCAGCCCGGAGGTGGCCGAGCACGATCCGGCCGCCGCGCTCTGGGGCGGCCCGGACGGTCTGGACGTCGTCCGCCGGTTGCTGGTGCGGGCCGCGGCGCTGCTCCGGCCCGGCGGGGTGCTGGGCATCGAGCACGCCGACGTGCAGGGCGAGTCGCTGCCGGCGCTGGTCCGGCGCCACCCGGCGTTCACCGACGTCGCCGACAACTCCGACCTCGCCGACCGTCCCCGCTTCACCACCGCGCGCCGCCGTAAGCTGGCCGGGTGACCCGGACCTACAACTGCTCCGACCCGGCCGATCGCACAGCCGGCATCGCCGCGGCGATCGACGCCGTACGCCGAGGTGACCTGATCGTTCTGCCGACCGACACCGTGTACGGCATCGGTGCCGACGCGTTCACGCCGACCGCGGTCGACTCCCTGCTCACCGCGAAACAGCGCGGCCGGGACATGCCGGTGCCGGTGCTCGTCGGCAACCGCCGCACGCTCGACGGCCTGGTGATCGCCGTCCCGCCGACCGTGCACGAGCTGGTCGACGCGTTCTGGCCGGGCGGTTTGACGATCATCGTTGAGCAGGCGTCGTCGCTGGCCTGGGACCTGGGCGACGCCGACGGCACGGTCGCAGTCCGGATGCCGCTGCACCCGATCGCGCTCGAGGTGCTGGAGGCCACCGGCCCGATGGCGGTGTCCAGCGCGAACGTCTCCGGACAGCCGCCGGCCACCACCGCCGAGGAGGCCCGCGACCAGCTGGGCTGGCTGGTCGAGGTCTATCTGGAGGCCGGGTCATGCGGCGATCCGGTCGCGTCGACGATCGTCGACGTCACCGGCGAGGTCCCGCGGGTGCTGCGCCAGGGCGCGCTCGACCTGGCGACGCTGCGTGAGGTCGTGCCGAACCTGCTGGACAAGGACGGCCGCGGTCCCGACGACGAGCCCGCCGCCGCGCTGGCCACCGAAGCATGAGCACCCGCTTCAGCGTCCTGATGGTCTGCATGGGGAACATCTGCCGGTCGCCGATGGCCGAACGCCTGCTGCGTCTGCGCGTCGAGGAGCGGCTGGGCACCAGCGACCTCGTCGTCGTGCACGGCGCCGGCACCGGTGCGTGGCACGAGGGCGAGTCGATGCACCACCAGTCGGCCGCGGAGGTGCTGGCCCGCGGGGGAGACCCGGAGGGGTTCCGCGCGCGGATGCTCGTCCCGGCGATGCTCGGCGGTTACGCCGAGGTCCACGACGAGGTCCACGGTTCGGATCTCGTGCTCACCGCCACGATCGAGCAGGTGGAGTTCGTCGCCGAGATGGATCCGGCCGCGAGCGCGCGGACGTTCGTCCTGGGCGAGTTCGCCCGCCTGGCCGCGGCCGTCCCCGACGGCGAGCTGCCCACCGGTGACCTGGTGACCCGCGGGCGGGCGCTGGTGGCCGCGGCCGACCGGCTCCGCGACGGGGCCAGGTACTCCGACGAGGTGCCCGATCCCTGGGGCCGCGCCCCGGAGTACTTCACGGCCGTCGCCGACCAGATCGACGACGCGGTCACCGTGATCGCGGACCGGCTCACCGGGCCGTAGTGCCCCCACGCCGCTGGCGCGGGGGGAGTACGGTGGCCCGAGCCACTCGAGAGGGTGGTCCTTCGGCGTGCCCGGGCCTACCCCCCGAAAACACGGTACGAGCGTTCGTGATACGTTTCACGAGCTAGTCAGAGACGCGATTTGGCTCGCTGAACGCCGCCTGACGACCCCGACCGACGAACTCGGCGCACCGAAGCGCCGCGCCGACCGGAGCCGCCTCATGTCCCGCACATCGCCGCTATTCCTTGCCCTCGCCGGCGTCGTCGTACTGCTCGGCGGGGCATTCCTTCTCGGCGGCACCGAAGCATTGGCCGGTGCGGCCGTCGGGCTGGGTCTGGTCGCCGCGTTTCTCGCTTCTGGGCGGCTCCCGTTCCTGGTGGATGCGCAACTCGCGCCGGGTATCGCCTATCTCGTACTCGGCATCAACTACTTGTTCCGGGTCGTCCTGCTCCTGGTGGCTCTGGTCGCACTCAAAGACCAACCCTGGTTGGACGCCCGCGCGCTCGGTCTCGTCGTGATCGCCGGTGCACTGGTGTGGAATGTGTTGGCGCTACGGCGTCATCTGGCCGCCGCCGCCCGCAATACGACCTCCGAGGTAATCGACGGCGAGTCGCCGGACGTGAACACTAAAGAAACAACAACGACGAGTTCGGACGTCACTAATTCGTCCGCTACTCGAACAGTGGGAGGTGGCCGATGATGGCCGATGCCGACCACGACAAACGATCACCCGAAGTCAACCCTGACATGCCGGAGAGTGACGCCGCCGAGAGCGAGCGTAAGCGCTGGCAGGATGCCTCCGCGGTGCCCACGGTCGACCCGTGGCACGTGGTGAGCTACCTCATTTCCGGCGTCACGATTTGGGGCTTCATCGGGTGGGCGGCGGCGCGTTGGCTGGACATTCCCGCACTCATCGGAGTCGGATTCATCATCGGGGGGGTGCTCGGAATCTGGCTGACATACATCCGGTACGGTAGGCCGCAATCCGGGTCATCGATACCGATGCCCCCTGCCCAGCCTGATCTGCCCAAAACTGATCTGCCACGCGCCTCGGCTCCGTCCCGCTCGCACCGCGTTCAGCGACCGTCAGGGCCGCCGTCAGACACCACCGCCGAGGAGGAGAAGCCGTGAGCAACCAGCTCCTTGCCGCCGGGCCAGGATTCGAAGCGCCGGGCCCCGGTGACTTCGAGTTCCCGCCGCTTTTCGGCGAGGGCACGTTCTTCACGAAGCCGATGCTGATCATCGTGCTCGGCACGATCGCGGTCGCCGCGTTCTTCTACGCCGCCGCACGCAACCCGAAGCTCGTCCCCGGCAAGCTGCAGTTCGCCGGTGAGCAGGCCTACGGGATGATCCGCAACAGCGTCGTCCTCGACTCGATCGGCACCAAGCACGGCAAGAAGTTCGTTCCGTACATCGTCACGGTGTTCTTCTTCATCCTGGTGCTGAACATCTCCGGCATCATTCCGGTGCTGCAGTTCCCGGCCTCGTCGAAGATCGCGATTCCCGCGTTCCTCGCGGTGATCTCCTGGATCATCTACAACGCCGTCGGCATCCGTCGGCAGGGCTTCGTCGGCTATTTCAAGAACATGTGCTTCCCGCCCGGGGTGCCGTGGCCGATCTACTTCCTGCTCGCGCCGCTGGAGTTCTTCTCTACCTTCATCATCCGGCCGTTCACGCTCGCCCTCCGTCTTTCGATGAACATGTTCGCCGGCCACCTGGTGCTGCTTCTCTGCATCCTCGGTGGCGAGTACATGCTCACCGAGGGCACCGGGGCGCTGCCGTTCCTGAGCCCGGTCGGCTTCCTCGGCGGGATCATCCTGACCTTCTTCGAAGGCTTCATCCAGATCCTGCAGGCCTACGTGTTCGCGCTGCTGTCGGCGCTGTACATCGCGGGCGCCATGGAAGCCGAGCACTGACCTGAATCTCCCGCTCGCCGCGCACCCACCCCGCAGCGGCGGCCATTCACCCATCGAGAAAGGGAACGCAGCATGGAAGGCAACCTGAACATGGTCGGCTACGGCCTGGCCGCCATCGGCCCGGGCGTCGGTATCGGCCTGATCTTCGCCGCCTACATCGCCGGTGTGGCCCGCCAGCCGGAGGCCCGTGGCACGCTCCAGGGCATCGCGATCCTGGGCTTCGCCCTGGCTGAGGCGCTCGCCATCATCGGTATCGGTCTCGCGTTCGCGCTCTGACGACCATGTCTGCGACGACGGAGATCGTGACGACTCTCCTCGCGTCCGAGGACGGCGAGGTAAATCCGCTCCTCCCGCACACGTCCGAACTCATCGTCGGACTCGTCGCTTTCGCACTGCTTTTCTGGTTCCTCGCGAAGAAGGTCTACCCCCTCTTCGAGAAGACCTACGAGGAGCGATCGGAAGCGATCGAAGGCGGGATCAAGCGGGCCGAAGAAGCCCAGGCCGAGGCCAAGGCCGCGCTCGAGCAGTACCGGGCGCAGCTGGCCGACGCACGGGGCGAAGCCGGCCGCATCCGCGAGGAGGCGCGCGCCGAGGGCGCGCGCATCATCGACGAGATGCGAGCCGAGGCCCAGGAGCAGGCCGCTCGGATCGTCGAGCGGGGCGAAGAGCAGTTGGCTGCCGAGCGGCAGCGTCTGGTGACCGAGATCCGCGCCGACATCGGCCGTATCGCGGTCGACCTGGCCGGCCGCATCGTCGGTGAGTCGCTGGCCGACGAGGCCCGGCGCACCGGCACGGTCGAGCGGTTCCTGGACGACCTGGACACCACCACGGGAGGGCGGCGCTGATGCAGGGCGCTAGCCGGGACTCCCTGGCCGGGATCCGGTCGCAGCTGGCCGAGATCACCCGGGGCGGAGCCGCTCCGGCTGCCGAGACGGCGCCGGGCGGTGTCTCTCCGGCGGGTTCCCGTCCGGTGAGCGCCGCCGGTGCCACGGCACCGGCCGGCGTCGACCGGGTGGCGCTCGCCGCCGACCTGCGTGCGGTCGCCGTGCTGCTCGGGCGCGAGCCCGGGCTGCGGCGCGCGCTGGCCGACTCCACGAAGTCGGAGGAGGCCCGCACGGGTCTGCTCGACGCGCTCGTGGGTCAGCGGGTCGGCGCGGATGCGGCGACGATTCTGCGGGCCGCGGTCGCGGCCCGCTGGTCGAGGGCCCACGACCTGGTGGACGCCGTCGAGCTGCTGGCGGTCGACGCCGAGCTGGACGAGGCGGACGCCACCGGTTCGCTGGCCGACGTCGAGGACCAGCTGTTCCGGTTCGCGCGCATCGTCGACGGCACCCCGCGGCTCGGGCAGTTGCTCGCCGACGCCACGGCGCCGGTCGAGCAGCGCACGGAGCTGGCGACGGGGCTGCTGCAGAACCGCACCGACCCGGTCACCGTGCGGCTGGTCTCGAGCGCCGTCCACGGCCTCGGCGGCCGCGGGTTCGACGCATCGCTGCAGCGTCTCGTCGAGCTGACGGCCGCGCGGCGCGACCGCGAGATAGCGTATGTGACAGCAGCCGCGCCGTTGACTCCCGCACAGGAGGAGCGGTTGGTTGCGCGTCTGGCCGCGATCTACGGGCGATCGGTGTCTTTGAAGGTCGAGGTCGACCCCTCGCTACTCGGTGGGGTGACGGTGCGGGTCGGTGACGACCTGTACGACGGGAGCGTTGCCCGACGCCTCGAGCAGGCGCGCGGCGCGCTGGCCAACTGACGCACCGCGGCACCCCCCACTACCAGACGTGCAGGCTCGGTCAGCTCAGTCGCTGACCACAAGACGAGATCGAGGAACTATCAGATGGCCGAGCTGACCATCTCCTCCGAGGAGATCCGCGGCGCGATCGAGCGTTACGTCTCTTCCTATTCACCCGAGGTCTCCCGCGAGGAGGTCGGTGTGGTCGCCGATACCGGCGACGGCATCGCCCACGTCGAGGGCCTCCCCTCGACGATGACCAACGAACTGCTGCAGTTCGAGGACGGCACCCTCGGGATGGCGCTCAACCTCGAGCCCCGCGAGCTCGGTGTCATCATCCTCGGCGACTTCGCGGGTATCGAGGAGGGCCAGACGGTCCGTCGCACCGGGCAGATCCTGTCCGCGCCGGTCGGTGACGGCTTCCTCGGCCGGGTCGTCGACCCGCTGGGCAACCCGATCGACGGCAAGGGCGAGATCCAGGCCGAAGGCCGCCGGATCCTGGAGCTGCAGGCCCCCACGGTGGTCCAGCGCCAGCCCGTGAAGGAGCCGCTGCAGACCGGCATCAAGGCCATCGACGCGATGACCGCGATCGGCCGGGGCCAGCGGCAGCTGATCATCGGTGACCGCCAGACCGGCAAGACCGCGGTGGCCATCGACACGATCATCAACCAGAAGGCCAACTGGGAGAGCGGCGACCCGAAGAAGCAGGTCAAGTGCATCTACGTCGCGGTCGGCCAGAAGGGCTCGACGATCGCTTCGGTGCGCGGCGCGCTCGAAGAGGCCGGCGCGATGGAGTACACGACGATCGTCGCGGCTCCGGCGTCCGACCCGGCCGGCTTCAAGTACATCGCCCCCTACACCGGTTCGGCCATCGGCCAGCACTGGATGTACCAGGGCCAGCACGTCCTGATCATCTTCGACGACCTGACCAAGCAGGCCGAGGCCTACCGCGCCGTGTCGCTGCTGCTGCGCCGCCCGCCGGGCCGTGAGGCCTACCCGGGCGACGTCTTCTACCTGCACTCGCGGCTGCTCGAGCGTTGCGCGAAGCTCTCCGACGAGCTGGGTGGCGGATCGATGACCGGTCTGCCGATCATCGAGACGAAGGCCAACGACATCTCGGCCTTCATCCCGACCAACGTCATCTCGATCACCGACGGCCAGGTCTTCCTCGAGACCGACCTGTTCAACGCCGGTGTCCGCCCCGCCATCAACGTCGGTACCTCGGTGTCGCGGGTCGGTGGTTCGGCGCAGGTCCGCGCGATGCGTTCGGTCGCCGGTCGTCTGCGTCTGGACCTGGCCCAGTACCGCGAGCTGGAGGCCTTCTCGGCCTTCGGTTCCGACCTGGACCGGGCGTCGCGCAACCAGCTGGAGCGCGGTTCGCGTCTGGTCGAGCTGCTCAAGCAGCCCCAGTACTCGCCGTTCTCGGTCCCGGAGCAGGTCGTCTCGGTGTGGGCCGGCACCACCGGTCAGCTCGACGACATCCCGGTCGCCGACATCCGCCGGTTCGAGTCGGAGTTCCTCGACTTCATCCGGCGCAACAAGTCCGACATCTTCTCCACGATCGAGTCCACGGGCAAGCTCGAGGACGACACCGCGCAGTCGCTGACCGACGCGATCACCGAGTTCAAGCAGCAGTTCGAGGTCGGCGCGAGCAGCGACCAGGTCATCGAGGCGAAGGACGAGGACTCGGCCGAAAGCGTCACCCGACACACTGACCAGGAGGGCTGATCCGTGCCCGCCTCGCTTCGGGTGCTGCGACGCCGGATCAAGTCGGTTCAGCAGACCAAGAAGATCACCAAGGCGCAGGAGCTGATCGCTACTTCGCGGATCGCGAAGGCGCGCGCCCGGGTCGAGGCGTCGCGCCCCTACGCCGAGGCGATCACCCGGGTGCTCACCGCGCTCGCGACGAACTCCTCGTCGATCGACCACCCGCTTCTCAACGCTCGCGAGCGCGTGAAGCGGGTGGGGATCCTCCTCATCACCAGTGACCGTGGTCTGGCCGGTGGCTACAACGCCAACGTGATCCGCCGGGCCGAGCAGCTCATCGCTCAGGTCCAGTCGGACGGCCAGGAGCCGGTTCTGTACGTCATCGGCCGTAAGGGCGCGGCGTACTTCCGGTTCCGGAACCGGCACATCGAGCGGTCCTGGACGGGCTTCTCCGAGTCGCCGGACTACGACGACGCCAAGGAGGTCGGCGAGTTCCTCGTGCAGACCTTCCTGGCCGGCGCCGACGACACGCTGGACGGGCCCGGCCTGGACGGCGTCCACGGGGTGGACGAGCTGCACCTGGTCTCCACCGACCTGGTGTCGATGATCACCCAGCGGCCGGTCGCGCACCGGTTCGCGCCGATGGACGTCTCGGAGGAGGCGCACCCAGAGGGGCCGCGCCCGATCTACGAGTTCGAGCCGGAGCCCGAGCAGCTGCTCTCGGCGCTGCTGCCGAAGTACCTGAACACCCGCATCTACGCGGCTCTGCTGGAGTCCGCGGCCTCGGAGTCGGCGTCGCGCCGGCAGGCGATGAAGTCGGCGAGCGACAACGCCGGCGAACTCGTCAAGAGCCTCAGCCGCGAAGCCAACGCGGCACGCCAGGCCCAGATCACCCAGGAGATCAGTGAGATCGTTGGTGGCTCCAACGCTCTCGCCACTGCAGGAAGTGACGACTGATGACTGCCACCACTGTTGAGAACACGGCCGGGACGCAGTCCGAGGCCGCCAGCGGCCGCGTCGTAAGCGTGCGCGGCCCCGTTGTCGACGTCGAGTTCCCCAAGGGTTCGATTCCCGACCTCAACAACGCCCTGCACGTGAAGGTCGACGTGGAGAGCATCGCGAAGACCCTGACCCTCGAGGTCGCCCAGCACCTGGGCGACAACGTGGTCCGGACGATCTCGATGCAGCCCACCGACGGCCTGGTCCGGGGAGCCGAGGTCATCGACACCGGTGCTCCGATCAGCGTGCCGGTCGGCGACATCACCAAGGGCCGCGTGTTCAACGCGCTCGGCGAGGTGCTCAACCTCAAGGAGGGCGAGCAGTTCGAGGTCACCGAGCGCTGGCCGATCCACCGTGACCCGCCGGCCTTCGACCAGCTCGAGAGCAAGACCGAGATCTTCGAGACCGGTCTGAAGGCGATCGACCTGCTGACGCCGTACGTGCGTGGTGGAAAGATCGGCCTGTTCGGCGGCGCCGGCGTGGGCAAGACGGTGCTCATCCAGGAGATGATCATCCGTGTCGCCAACAACTTCGGTGGCGTCTCGGTCTTCGCCGGCGTGGGTGAGCGCACCCGCGAGGGCAACGACCTGATCCTGGAGATGGACGAGAGCGGCGTTCTGGAGAAGACCGCGCTGGTCTTCGGCCAGATGGACGAGCCGCCGGGCACGCGTCTCCGCGTCGCGCTGGCCGCGCTCACCATGGCGGAGTACTTCCGCGACGTCCAGAACCAGGACGTGCTGCTCTTCGTCGACAACATCTTCCGGTTCACGCAGGCCGGTTCCGAGGTCTCGACGCTGCTCGGCCGCATGCCCTCCGCCGTGGGTTACCAGCCCACGCTGGCGGACGAGATGGGCCAGTTGCAGGAGCGCATCACGTCGACGCGCGGTCACTCGATCACCTCGATGCAGGCGATCTACGTCCCCGCCGACGACATCACCGACCCCGCGCCGCACACGGTGTTCGCGCACCTCGACGCGACCACGACGCTGTCCCGGGCGATCTCCGACAAGGGCATCTACCCGGCGATCGACCCGCTGGACTCCACCTCCCGGATCCTCGACGCGCGTTACGTCGGCGAGGAGCACTACCGGGTGGCGGCCCGTACCAAGGAGATCCTCCAGCGGTACAAGGAGCTCCAGGACATCATCGCGATCCTCGGTATCGACGAACTCTCCGAGGAGGACAAGCTCCTCGTCGGCCGGGCCCGTCGGATCGAGCGGTTCCTGTCGCAGAACACCTACGCGGCGGAGCAGTTCACCGGCATCCCCGGCTCGACGGTGCCGATCAAGGACACCATCGAGGCGTTCAAGGCGATCGCCGCCGGTGACCTGGACAAGTACCCGGAGCAGGCGTTCTTCATGTGCGGCGGCATCGACGACGTGGAGAAGAAGGCGGCCGAGCTCGCCAAGGAGTGAGCTGTCCCCAGTCTTACCGCGGGTCCCGGGCCGAACGGCCCGGGACCCGCATCCGAACCAAACGAGGAGTCTGCCGTGGCGGAGCTGCACGTCGAGGTCGTGTCCGTCGAAGAGAAGATCTGGTCCGGCGAGGCGTCGATCCTGATCGCCCGCACGACCGAGGGCGAACTGGCCATCATGCCGGGGCACACGCCGCTGCTCGGTGAGCTGGTCGACCCGGGCGAGGTGCGCGTGCGCGCGGCCGACGGTGAGCACCGCTGGACGGTGCACGGTGGCTTCCTGTCGGTCACCTCGGACGGTGTGTCGGTTCTGGCCGAGACCGTGAGCACCCCCGAGGGTGCTCCTGCCGGGCAGTACTGAGGCCCAGGGGCGCGGGGGAGCACGGCGGATGGCGACTGTGCTCGAAGGCGTCGCGCTCCTGTTCGTGCTGGGCTTCGGCCTGCTGGCCGTGTTGTTCGTCCGCCGGGTGTTGATCGCACGCAGCGGAGCGGTGGAGCTGTCGATGCGCCTGTACCGGGCGCGCCTCGGACGCGGGTGGGCCCTCGGGCTCGCCCGGTTCAACGGTGACCAGCTGCGCTGGTACCGGCTGTTCAGCGTTTCCCCGTGGCCGCGCCGCGTCCTGACCCGCCGGGATCTGGTGGTGATCGGGCGGCGCGACCCGAGCGAGCAGGAGACGCTCGCGTTGATGACCGGCTCGGTCGTGCTCGAGTGCACCGACCGCAGCGGCCCGGTCGAGCTGGCGATGAGCGGCAGCGCGCTCACCGGCTTCCTGAGCTGGTTGGAGTCCGCCGCTCCCGGTTCCTTCCCTACGCGCTAGCGCCCGGGCTCCAGAGCACGTCGTTTCCCTGGTTCGCGATGCGCGACAGGATGAACAGCAGGTCCGAGAGCCGGTTGAGGTACTTCGCCGGCAGCGTGCCGGTCGTCTCCGGCTCGGCCTCGAGCAGCGTCCAGGTGGACCGCTCGGCCCGCCGGACGACGGTCGTGGCCTGGTGCAGCAGCGCCGCCCCGGGGGTGCCGCCGGGCAGGATGAAACTGTCGAGTTTGGGCAGCCGGGCGTTGAACTCGTCGCACCAGCCCTCGAGGCGCTCCACCTGGGCCTCGGTCACCCGCAGCGGGGGGTACTTCGGGGCCTCGGCGACGGGCGTCGCGAGATCGGCGCCGACGTCGAACAGGTCGTTCTGGATCGGCCGCAGCACCTCCGCGACCTCGTCGGCGAGTTGACCGAGCGCGAGCGCCACCCCGACGACCGCGTTCGCCTCGTTCACGTCGGCGTACGCCCCGATCCGGGGGTGCGTCTTGGCGACCCGGCTCATGTCGCCGAGGTTCGTCGTCCCGGAATCGCCGGTTTTGGTATAGATGCGAGTGAGGTGCACGGCCATTCCCCGAGGTTATCCACCGGATGGCCAGACCGTTGTGGACATGACACGGAGCACTCCCGCGCGGCCCGTAGGATGGGCCCGGTGGAGCTATTTCGTGTGACAGGTGGGACCCCGCTGGTTGGCGAGGTCACGGTCAGTGGTGCCAAGAACAGCGTCCTGAAGCTGATGGCGGCGTCATTGCTCGTCGAGGGCCGCACGGTGCTCACGAACGTCCCCCGTATCCTCGACGTGACGATCATGAGTGAGGTGCTGCGGCGCCTCGGCTGCGAGGCGGCCCTCGAGGACGAGACGCTGACGATCGACGTGCCGGCCCAGCCGGGCACCGAGGCCGACTACAACCTGGTCCGCCGGATGCGTGCGTCGATAAACGTGCTGGGCCCGCTGCTGGCGCGGCGAGGTGAGGTGCGGGTACCGCACCCCGGTGGTGACGCGATCGGTTCCCGCGGGCTCGATTACCACATCGCCGGCCTGGAGCGGATGGGCGCGGAGATCACCAGCGAGCACGGCTTCGTCGTGGCCCGCGCGTCCCGGCTGCACGGCGCGCGCATCTGGCTGGACTTCCCGAGCGTCGGTGCCACCGAGAACATTCTGATGGCCGCGGTGCTGGCCAAGGGCACGACGGTGATCGACAACGCCGCCCGTGAGCCCGACATCGTCGACATCTGCTCGATGCTCACCGAGATGGGCGCCGAGATCCACGGCGCCGGTACGTCGACGCTCGAGGTCGAGGGCGTCGAGGAGCTGCGTCCGGTCACCCACCGCACGGTTCCCGACCGGATCGTGTCCGGCACCTGGGCGTTCGCGGCCGCGATCACCCAAGGTGACGTCACGGTGCGGGGGAGCGAGCCGCGTCACCTGGAGATCGCGCTCGACAAGCTCAACCAGGCCGGCGCGCAGATCGACTTCCTCGACCCGATGGAGCCGTCCGAGGGCTTCCGGGTCCGGATGGAGCGGCGGCCGCGCGCGGTCGACATCGTGACGCTGCCCTACCCGGGCTTCGCCACCGACATGCTGCCGATGGCGATCACGCTCGGCGCGGTGGCCGACGGTCCGTCGATGGTCACCGAGAATGTGTTCGACGCGCGCTTCATGTTCATCAACGAGATGCTCCGCCTCGGTGCCGACGTGCGCACCGACGGCCACCACGCGGTCGTGCGCGGGAAAGACTGGCTGTCGGGTGCTCCGGTGCGGGCCACCGACATCCGCGCGGGTGTGGGCCTGGTCATCGCGGGGCTGCGTGCCGACGGCGTCACCGAGGTGGCGGACGCGTTCCACATCGACCGCGGTTACCCCGACTTCCTGAGCCAGATGCGGGGTCTCGGCGCGACGATCGAGCGCGTCACCGTGGAGGACGAGGAGTTCTGAGCCGTCAGTAGGTGCCGGGCCCGACCAGGGCCCGCGCCTTCTGCAGGTCCGCGGCGAACACCAGCACCCGGACGCGCCCGCGTCCGGCGTCGCTGGTGGTCGAGCGGATGTTGGCGTCGGAGAGCACAGCGCGCAGCGCGTTGGCCTCGCCGGCCGACGCGGCGACCGCGACCTCGTGGAGCAGGCCGAAGTCGGAGCTCTTCCCGTCCGGCGCCGGGCCGGAAACTTTGCCCGTTCCGTACGTCCACCGAAGCATCAGGACCAGGAACGCCACCACTACGAACGCGAACATCACGGCCACGAACCCCGTCACGCCCCCAGTGTGCCACCCGCGGTCCACGCTGACGACGCGGAATGCTTCCGGAGTTACCGGGCTTTCACCGTTTGGTGGAGCTGATGTCCTATGCCCCGCTTGCCGTATTTGCTGCCCGTTAATGGATAATGCAGCGTGATGCGCTGTTAGTGCAGCCGGTCGGCAGAGGGGGCGCCGGATGAACCAGCTGGTCGTCGCCGGACCGCGGCTCGACGCGGCCACCGTCGGCGGGCTGCGGGGGCAGCTGGACGAGGCGATCCGGTCAGGTACCGGCCCGCTGGTCCTCGACCTGTCGAGCGTCCAGACCGTCGACGCGATCGGGCTGGCCATGGTGCTCGGGGTCGAGCGCCGGGCGACGAGCGCCGGCCGCGAACTGCTGCTGCGTGACGTGCCGCCCCGGGTCGCGCGGCTGCTCGGCGCGCTCGGTCTGCGCCGCATCCTCCGCGCCGAGGGAGCCCGCGAGCCGATCCGGGCCTGATTCGATTCACCTGCGAATCTGTGGCGCGCGCCATGGCGGACACGCGGTTACTCGTCAGTAGAATTCGCGGCACCGACGCCGGAGGTGCCCGATGCCGTACCCGTCCTCGCCGGATCGCGACCGTCCGTGGGTGATGCGGACCTACGCCGGGCACTCCTCGGCGGCCGCGTCGAACGCGCTGTACCGACGCAACCTGGCCAAGGGTCAGACCGGCCTCTCGGTGGCGTTCGACCTGCCGACGCAGACCGGCTACGACCCCGACCACGAGCTGGC
The DNA here is from genome assembly GCF_000585375.1 of Cryptosporangium arvum DSM 44712. Classification (NCBI taxonomy): domain Bacteria; kingdom Bacillati; phylum Actinomycetota; class Actinomycetes; order Cryptosporangiales; family Cryptosporangiaceae; genus Cryptosporangium; species Cryptosporangium arvum. The sequence continues at coordinate 7,418,322 of NZ_KK073874.1, read as the reverse complement.
CCGGGGTGAGGTGGGCAAGGTCGGCGTGCCGATCTCCCACCTCGGCGACGCCCACGCGCTGTTCGACGGCATCCCGCTCGAGAAGATGAACACGTCGATGACGATCAACGCCACCGCGATGTGGCTGTTGGCGCTCTACGAGGCCGTCGCTCTGGAGCAGGGCGCGAAGCTCGAGGACCTCACCGGCACCACCCAGAACGACATCATCAAGGAGTACCTGAGCCGGGGCACGTACGTGTTCCCGCCCGGGCCCAGCCTGCGGCTGATCACCGACATGATCGCCCACACGGTCGTGCACCTGCCGAAGTGGAACCCGATCAACATCTGCTCGTACCACCTGCAGGAGGCCGGTGCGACGCCGGTGCAGGAGGTCGCCTACGCCCTGTCCACCGCGATCGCGGTGCTCGACGCGGTGCGCGACGCCGGCCAGGTGCCGCCGGAGCGGATGGGCGACGTCGTCGCGCGCATCTCGTTCTTCGTCAACGCCGGCATGCGGTTCGTCGAGGAGACGTGCAAGCTCCGCGCGTTCGCCCAGCTCTGGGACGAGATCACGCGCGAGCGCTACGGCGTGGAGAACCCGAAGCACCGCCGGTTCCGGTACGGCGTCCAGGTCAACTCGCTCGGCCTGACCGAGGCGCAGCCGGAGAACAACGTCCAGCGGATCGTGCTGGAGATGCTCGGCGTGACGCTCTCGCGCAACGCGCGGGCCCGGGCCGTCCAGCTGCCGGCCTGGAACGAGGCGCTCGGCCTGCCGCGCCCGTGGGACCAGCAGTGGGCGCTGCGGATGCAGCAGGTGCTCGCGTTCGAGAGCGACCTGCTCGAGTACGACGACATCTTCGACGGCTCCACGGTCGTCGAGGCGAAGGTCGCGTCGATTCTGGACGGCGCACGGGCCGAGATCGCCCGTGTCCAGGAGATCGGCGGTGCGGTCGCGGCGATCGAGTCCGGCTACATGAAGGGCGAGCTGGTGCGCTCGCTGGCCGAGCGGCGCGCCCGGGTCGAAGCCGGCGAGGACACGATCATCGGCGTCAACAAATTCACCGAGACCGAGCCGAGCCCGCTGACCGCCGGCGGCGGCACCGACAAGGCGATCTTCACCGTCGACGCCGGGGTCGAACAGGCCGCGTGCGAGAAGCTGGCCGCCTGGAAGGCCGCGCGTGACCAGGGCGCGGTCGACGCGACGCTGGCCGCGCTCGCCGACGCGGCCAAGAACGGCACGAACCTGATGGAGCCGACGATCGCCTGCGTGCGTGCCGGCGTCACGACCGGGGAGTGGGCGAACGTGCTCCGGGACGTCTTCGGTGAGTACCGGGCCCCGACCGGGGTCTCGGCCGCGGCCGCCGCGAACCCGGGCGCCGAGACCGCCACCGCGCTCGCCGCGGTCCGGGAACGGGTGCGCTCCACCGGGGAGCGACTCGGCGGACCGCTGCGGATGCTCGTCGGCAAGCCGGGCCTGGACGGGCACTCCAACGGCGCCGAGCAGATCGCCGTGCGGGCCCGCGACGCCGGCTTCGAGGTGATCTACCAGGGCATCCGGCTGACGCCGGCGCAGATCGTCGCGGCCGCGGTCGCCGAGGACGTGCACGTCGTCGGCCTGTCGATCCTCTCCGGGGCGCACGCGCTCGCGGTGCCGACGGTGATCGAGGGCCTACGCGCGGCCGGCCTCGACGACGTGCCGGTGATCGTCGGCGGCATCATCCCGCCCGAGGACGCCGAGATGCTGAAGGCCTCCGGCGTCGCCCGGGTGTTCACCCCCAAGGACTACGGCCTCAACGAGATCATGGCCGAGATCGTGACCGTGATCGAAGAGATCCACTCGACGACGGTCTAGGGCCGCGTGGAGAGCGCGTCCAGTGCGGACCCCGCGGGCAGCGCGGTCCGCACCGGCAGTGCGCCCACCGAGCCGACCAGGTGGTCGGCGAGGTGGGCCGCGTTGGCGCGCTCCAGGTCGTGGTCGGCGTCGTAGCCGGTGACGCTCCAGCCGACCAGGCCGGGGGTGCTCAGCGCGGCGCGGGTCATCGTGGTGAGCTGCTCCCAGGACAGCCCACCGGGGAGCGGGCGGGCGGGGTCGGGCAGCGCCTGGTCGGAGAGCACGCTGAGGTCGACGTGCAGCCACCAGTCGTCGGTGGTGCGGGTGATGTGCTCGATCGCCTCGGCCACGTGCCGCGCGAGCACGGGGGCGGACGCGCCGGTGACGTCGAGGTCGGTGTCCGACTTGACCAGGATGCTGCCCGACAGCGACGGGATGCCGGCCGCGCCCAGTTCGGCGGCGTCCCGGGTGCCGAGCACGGCGACCGCGCCCGGCGGCACCAGCGGCAACCGCCGGGAGAGGCCGTTGGAGAGCACGGCGTTGGTCTGCGCGAGCAGCGCCAGCCCGAGCGTGCAGTCCGACGCCAGCCCGGTCGGTGACTTGTCCGGCGGCCAGGCGCACTCGCGCCCCGACAGGACCAGCAGCCCGGCCGCGCCCGCAGCGCGGTGGCCGGTGGCGACGAGCCCGCCGAGCAGGATCGGGTTGTCGCCGCCGAGCAACAGGGGGAAGTGACCGTCGATGTGGCTGGCCGAGACCGCGTCGGCGACCCCGTCGATCATCGAGGCCAGCGCGCCCTCGTTCAGCAGGCCGGTCTCCGAACTGCGGATCAGCGACCGCTCGCCGCCCGTGACCGGAGTGGTCTCGAACGGTGTCCAGCCGCCCGGCAGGGCGTCCCGGATCCGTCCGATGAGTCCTTGGGCGTGCACAGCCGCCGGTCCGGCCGCCGCGCCGCCGGCTCTGCCGGTAGCGCTGAACGGCACGCTGATGATGTCGATCTCCATCAAGCCCCCCAGGACGGTCGTACCCCGAAGTCCGACCGTGACATGTCTCCTCGGCTCCGGGCTACACCTGGAGGAATGAGGTAGGGCGAAATGTTACCTAAGTGAAGTCTGAGAATGTATAGCGCGACGCTCGGCCTTCCGTCGGCGTCGTGCCCTGACCTTCCGGAGCGCCCACCAGAAGAACGTGACGAGCGCGGCCAGCGCCACCACGACCAGGATCGGCGCCAGGAGCGCCAGCAGCGACATGCCCAGGGCGGCGGCGTCCTCCAGCACGCTGACGACCGGCGCGCCGAACCCCCCGCTGGCGGCGTTCACCGCCGGTCGCGCGGTGGCCTTGCCGGCGTGCACGACGAGCGCCAGCACGACACCGACGGCGACCGGCACCCACGCTCCCCCGGAGAAGAAGCTGCCCGGGTCGCTCACCGTCACCGCGTCCGACGTGGTGGTGGCGCCGAACGCGAGCCCGCCCGCGGTGGGACGCACGACGGTCTGCACGACGTCGTTCATCGAGTCGACGATCGGCACCTTGTCGGCGACCATCTCGACGGTCAGCAGGACGGCGAGGATCACCAGCGCCCAGCCGCCGTCGAGCCACTGCCAGCCGGCCGGCAGCGTCACGGTGTCGGTGAACCGCGAGAGCAGTCCGAGCGTCAGCAGCGGGATGTAGGCGTTGAGACCGGAGGAGGCGGCGAGCCCGGTGCCGGTCAGGATTTCGAACACGAGTCCACGGTAGGGCTCGTGCGCTAGAACAGCTTGCCGTCGCTGTCGTCGATGCCGCGCAGCGCGTCGTAGTTGAGCGTGACGCAGCGGATGCTGCGGTCGGCGGCGAGCACCGACGCCTGCGGCTTGATCTGCTGCGCGGCGAACACCCCGGCGACCGGTGCGAGCAGCGGATCACGGTTGAGCAGCTCGAGGTAGCGGGTGAGCTGCTCGACCCCGTCGATCTCGCCCCGCCGTTTGATCTCGACCGCGACCGTGCCCCCGGTGGCGTCCCGGCACAGGATGTCCACCGGGCCGATCGCGGTCGGGTACTCGCGCCGGATCAGCGTGTAGCCCTCGCCGAGCGTCGTGATGTGCTCGGCCAGCAGTCGCTGCAGATCGGCCTCGACGCCGTCCTTCACCAGCCCGGGGTCGACGCCGAGATCGTGGGTGGAGTCGTGGAGGACCTCCTCGATCGTGATCCGCAGCTGCTCACCGGCTTTGTTGATCACCGTCCAGGCGCCGGGCTGTTCCTCCAGCCGGCACGGCGGGCTCATCCAGTTCAGCGGCTTGTAGGCCCGGTCGTCGGCGTGGATCGACACCGAACCGTCGGACTTGACGAGCAGCAGCCGTGTCGCGGGCGGGAGGTGAGCGGTGAGTCGACCGATGTAGTCGACGGAGCAGCGGGCAATGACCAGGCGCACGGCGAACCAGGCTAGGACCCAGCGGGAACGAGTCGCAAGCCGGACATCGGTGTATGAGCCAACCGCGATCGGAGTTACCGTCGATCTCGTGAGTGCGCTTCCTGACGCCGAAGGCCCGAGATTCCTCAGTCACGTCTTCGGAACCTGGTCCGATCCGCTCGAAGTCCACGCCGCCGGCGTCGCGCTACGGGAGAAAACTCCGGTCAGCGCGTGTGCGGTGTACGAGCGTCGCGCCGACCGGCCCGACCCGGTCGCGTTCGTCGAAGCGACGAACGAAGGCCGGGTGGACGACCTGATCGCGCTGCGCGTCGGCCGCATGGTGGCCTCGCCGTTCGCGTTCCTGCGGGGGAGCGCCGGGCTGATGGGCGCGGACCTCGCCAACACGCCCACCTCCGGCATCAACGCCTGGATCTGCGGTGACGCCCACGCGTCGAACTTCGGGCTCTACGCCTCGCCGGAGCGTCGCCTGGTGATGGACGTGAACGACTTCGACGAGACCGTCGTCGGGCCCTGGGAGTGGGACCTCAAGCGCCTGGCGGCCAGCCTGGTCGTCGCCGGACGCGAGGCCGGCGTGGACGAGGCCCGGGCGCGTGTCGCCGCGTCCGACGCCGCCCGCACCTACCGGGCGGCCCTGCGCGAGCTCGCGCAGATGCCGCTGCTCGACGCCTACTACCTCACCACCGACGAGAAGACGATCGATCATTTCGACGTCGACCAGCTCGGCGAGGTGTTCAAGCGGATCGGCAAGAAGGCGCGCAAGAACACCAGCCAGCGGGTCGTGGAGAAGTTCGCCGAGCGGGCCGAGACCCACCACTGGCGGTTCGTCGACGCCCCGCCGATCCTCACGCACGTCAGCCCGGCCACCGAGCAGGCGGTGCTCGACGGGCTGGAGGAGTACGCCGAGGGCTGCCTGGACGACGAGCTGAAAGCGCTGCTGGCGCGGTACTCGGTGACCGACATCGCGCACCGCGTCGTCGGGCTCGGCAGCGTGGGGCGGCGCAGCTACATCGTGCTGCTGCACGGCAACGGCGACGACGCCCTGGTGCTGCAGGTGAAGGAGGCCGGCCCGTCCGCGCTGGCGCCGTACGTCGACGCGACGCCGTACGCCCACAACGGGGAGCGCATCGTGCGTGGTCAGCGCTGGATGCAGACGGTGAGCGACATCCTGCTCGGCTGGACGACGGTCGACGGGCGGCCGTTCCTGGTCCGCCAGTTCCGGGACATGAAGGGCAGCATCGACCCGGCGCTGCTCAAGCCGAACCAGCTCGACGACTACGCCCGCATCGTCGGGGCGGTACTGGCGCGTTCGCACGCCCAGTCGGCCGATCCGCGCCTGCTCACCGGATACGTGGACGGTGCGACGTCCCGGACGCCGGGTGGCATGGGGTTCGACGAGGCGATCGCGGCGTTCGCGGTCGCGTACGCCGACCAGACCGAGGCCGACCACGAGGCCCTGGCCGCGGCGGTACGCGCCGGGCGCCTCCCGGCGATCTTCGAAGAGCCCTGAGGCCTGAACCTTCGGACGCGGCCCAGGTTCGACGACTCCGCGGAGTGGGCATGACATGGCCATGGTGATCGGAACGCCCGGACCAATGCAGCTTCGTGTGCCGCCGCTGCCCATGCCGGGGCCGCCGGTGCCGGCCCCGCCTCCCGCGCCGGTGCCGGTTCCGCCCGGGCCGGGTGGCCCCGTGCCGGGCCCGGCCCCGCAGCCCCAGCCGAACCCGGACCCGATCCCGCCGGACCCGGAACCCCAGCCCAACCCCGATCCGGTACCGCCGCCCTCCTGAGGGCGGCTACGCCGGGGCCGGGGCCAGGTCGGTCACGTGCGGCGCAGCCGAGGCGGCCAGCAGACGGGCCCAGGCCCGGTAGCCGGCGGGCGACGGGTGGAAGCGGTCGACCGCGAAGAACTGGGCCGTGTTCGTGGGCAACGGACCGGGCAACAGGTGGCGCAGGCCGGGGTGCTCGGCGCCAAGGCGGGCCAGTTGGCGGTCGAGCAGCATCGCGTACCCGCCGATCGACCAGCGCACCAGCCGCGGCAGCGACCCGAACCGGTGCACCGGCGGTAGGCCCACGAGCAGCACCGGCACCGGCCGCCCCAACCGCTCCCGGAGCGCCTCGACCAGCACGGTGACGTCGGCCCGCCAGGCCGACGGGCGTCGCAGCCGCAGCGCGTCGTTCGTGCCGGCGGAGAGCACGACGAGGTCGGCGTCGAGCGTCTCGGCCTGCGTCGTCACGAGCTCGGTGATGCCCCGCACGGTGTCCCCGCTGCGCGCGAGCACCCGCCACGCCACCGGTGCCCCGGTGTGCCCGGCCAGCGCGGTCGAGAACTGCCCCGCGAGCGCCTCCTCGTGGTGCGCCGCGCCCACCCCGGCGACCGACGAGTCGCCGACGAACAGAAGGGAGAGCCCGGCGCCCTCCGAGGTCGACCCGGAGAGTGGTCCGGCCGCATCCGGCAGGTGGGGGATCCGTCGCGAGATCGCGGTGTGCAGGCGTCCGACCGGTTGCGTCATCCGTGCTCCCTCTAGCGTTCACCATCCGTTCAGCGGACGGGAGTGTGCCAGACGAAGGTGAACGAACCTACCGGGCCATCTAGGAACGAGTACGGAAGCGGCCTACCATCGACCGGAGTTGCTCGGACATCGCGGCCAGGTCCGAAGCGGCCTCCCGGGCACGTTCCACGCCCTGGGTCGTGGCCGCGGTCGCGGTGGCCATCGAGCCGATGTTCGTCGCGATCACGTCGGCTCCACCGGCGGCCTCGCTGACGCTGCGGGTCATCTCCTGAGTGGTCGCGCTCTGCTCCTCGACCGCGCTGGCGATCGTCTCCTGGTACTCGTTGATCCGCTCGATGACCTCGGCCACCCGGCTGATCGCCTCGACCGCGCTGCGCGTGTCGGCCTGGATCGCCGCGACCCGGGTACCGATGTCCTCGGTGGCCTTCGCGGTCTCCTGCGCCAGTTCCTTGACCTCGTTGGCGACGACCGCGAACCCCTTGCCGGACTCGCCGGCCCTGGCCGCTTCGATCGTCGCGTTCAGCGCGAGCAGGTTGGTCTGCTCGGCGATCGAGCTGATCAGCCCCAGCACCTCGCCGATCTCCGCCGACGACGTGCCGAGCCGCTCCACCGTGGTGGTGGCCTGCCGGGCCTCGTTGACCGCGGTGGCGACCACGCCGACGGCCTCGGTCGTGTTGCGGGCGATCTCGGAGATCGCGGCGCCCATCTCCTCCGCGCCGGCGGCCACCGAGTTGACGTTGCGGGCGACCTCGTCGGCGGCCGACGAGGCCACCGTCGTCTGCGCGCTGGTGTCGTCGGCGGCGTCGGCGATGCTGGCGCTGGCCTCGGACAGCTGCTGGGACGAGCGGGTGAGCGCGGTCGCGTTGTCGCCGACGGCCTCCAGCACCTCGCGGATGCTCGCGGTCGCCGCGTCGAGCGACACCGCCATCTGCCCGACCTCGTCGCGGCTCGTGATGCCGGCCGAGCGGGTGAGGTCACCGCTGGCCAGCCCGTCGAGTACCGCGCGCATCCGGGCGACCGGCCGGGTGATGCCACGCACGATCGGGACCGCGAACAGCAGCAGGAGCACCAGGGCCACCAGGACGGTGAGCAGCACCGCGCGGGTGGCGGAGCTGGACGCGGCGTCCATGTCGGCCCGCTCCTGCACGATCGCCTTGTCGACGGCCTCGTGCAGCACCTCGAGCTTGTCGTCGACGGCGTGGTTGGTCTCGGCGATCTGCCCCTCGTTCGCGCGGGCCGCGGCGTAGTTCGTGCCCGCCGTCGTGACGAGCGTCTTCACCGTGGTCGTGAACGTCTCCAGGTCGGGGCCGATCGCGTCGAACTGGGCCTGCAGGTCCGCGGGCAGCCCGGCGTCGTTGACGGCGGCGACCGCCTCCTCGATCGAGGCGGCGTCGTCAGTGGTGTCCTTCTGCACCGACGCCAGGTCGTCGGTCTCGATCAGCGAGCGGTAACCGTCGACCTTCAGTTCGGCGTTGCGGGTGTCGACGTGGTTGAGCGCGGCCTTGGCCACTTCCAGCGAGCGGATCCGCTCCGACTGGTCGGAGAGCTGAGCCTGGGAGCGTAGCCCGATCGCGCCGACGGCCAGTGCGCAGGCGACGCCGACGACGATGAGCACACTCAGCTTCACTGCCATCCGGAGGTTCTGGAACCCCTGGTTCAGCCGGGACACCGCAGACACGAGCGCCGCCTCGAGTGGTCAGGGCGCGTGCCGGAGTGACGGGCGCCTCTTTTCTCTGTCGGCCCGGTGACCAGTGAGCTGAGAGTTTGCGGCGTTAACGGGGTTAAGCAGCGGCGGACCGGGTATCGATGGTCGTCACGCCTGGGCGGCTCCGGCGACGTCGATGATGAACGCGGTGGCGAACGCGGCCTCGCGCCAGGCGTCGTACCGGCCGCTCGGCCCCGAGTGGCCGGCCCCCATCTCGGTGCGCAGCAGCACGTCGTTCGCGCCGACCGCACGGAGCTTGGCGACCCACTTGGCCGGCTCGTGGTAGAGCACCCGGGTGTCGTTCAGCCCGGCCAGCACGAGCAGCGCCGGGTAGGGCCGCGCTTCGACGTTGTCGTAGGGGGCGTACGAGCGGATGTACGCGTAGGCCTCCGGGTCGTGCAGCGGGTCGCCCCACTCCTCCCACTCGGTGACGGTGAGCGGCAACGACGGGTCGAGGATCGAGGTCAACGCGTCGACGAACGGCACGTCGGCCACGATCGCGCGGAACGCCTCCGGTGCCATGTTCGCGATCGCGCCCATCAGGAGCCCACCGGCGCTGCCACCCCGCGCGACCAGGCGCTCGGTGGACGTCCACCCGGCCTCGACGACCCGCTGTGCGGCCGCGATGAAGTCGGTGAACGTGTTCTGCTTGCGCAGCAGCTTGCCGTCGTCGTACCAGCGCCGGCCGAGTTCGCCGCCGCCGCGGACGTGCGCGACCGCGAACACGAAGCCACGATCCAGCAGCGAGAGCCGCGCGACCGAGAACCAGGGGTCGATGCTGATCTCGTACGCCCCGTAGCCGTAGAGCAGGCAGGGCGCCGACCCGTCGCGCGGCGTGTCTTTCCGGGCGACGATGGAGATCGGCACCTTCGTTCCGTCGGGCGCCGTCGCCCACTCGCGGAACTGCTCGTAGTCCTCGGGGTCGTACCCGCCGAGCACCGGCTGCTGCTTGCGCAGGGTGAGCTCGCCGGTGGCCAGATCGCAGTCGTAGACCGAGTCGGGCGTGACCAGCGACGTGTAGTGCAGGCGGAACAGCGTCGTCTCGTAGTCGGGGTTGCTGGCCGGTTCGACGGTGTAGACGGCTTCCGGGAACGTCAGATCGCGGTCGGGCTCGCCCTCGGTGAGCACGCGTAGCCCGGTGAGGCCGTCCTTGCGCAGGTGCACGACGACGTGGCCGGCGAACGCGTCGACGTCGGCCAGGCGCACGGCGGGGTCGTGCGGGATCAGCGGCGCCCAGTCGGCCGGAGCGTCGATCGGGGCGGTCGCGAGCGTGAAGTTCTCGGCACCGTCGTTGTGCAGGACCAGGAAGCGCTCGGGGCGGTTCGGCCCGGCGGCCTGGTGGTCGACCGAGTACTCGACCCCGTCGCGGCGAGCGGCGATGAGGCGGGGCTCCGCGTTGGGTGCGGTGGCGTCGAGGACGCGCACCTCGCTCGTGGTCTTGCTGCTGGCCTGGATGATGACGTAGGCCTCGCTGCGGGCCAGCCCGACGCCCACCCAGAACCGCTCGTCGGGCTCCTCGAACACCATCGTGTCGTTCTCGGCCGGCGTGCCGACGGTGTGCCGCCAGACCCGGTGCGGACGCCACGCGTCGTCGACGGTGAGGTAGAACAGCTCGGTCGCGTCGGCCGACCAGGCGGTGCCGTACGAGGTGTTCGGCACCTCGTCGGCCAGGTCCTTGCCGGTCTCCAGATCGCGGATGCGCAGCGTGAAGCGCTCGTCGCCGGCGAAGTCGGTGGAGTAGGCGAGCAGCCGGTCGTCGGGGCTGATGTCGTACGCGCCCAGCGCGAGGAACGCCTCGTCACCGGCGAGCGCGTTCTCGTCGAGCACGACCTCCTCGCCGGGCAGCGGGGTGCCCTCGACGGTCTCCGGAGGAGCCGAACGGCCGGGCTCGGCACGCAGGCGGCAGTGGATGCCGTACTGCTTGCCCTCCTCGGTGCGGCTGTAGTGCCACCAGCCGCCCTTGCGGCTGGGCACCGACAGATCCGTCTCCTGCGTGCGGCGCTTGATCTCGTCGAAGAGCGTCTCGCGCAGCCCGGCGAGGTGGGCCGTCGCCTGCTCGGTGTACTCGTTCTCCGCCGTGAGGTACGGGATCGTGTCCGGGTTCTCCCGGTCGGCGAGCCAGGCGTAGTCGTCCACGACGTCGTCGCCGTGGAAGCTCCGGGTGAACGGGATCCGCTTGGCGACCGGAGGAGTAGTCATGCGCAGCACCGTACTGCGTCGGGCCGACGTTTCGCTGAAACGGGGAATGCCTCCGGATGAGTGGGGTTGATACCGGCATGGCGCCTGTCTCAGTACTCGACTTCGTCGGAATCCCCTACGGCGGTACCGCCACCGAAGCGATCGACGCGAGCGTGCAGCTGGCCCGCGACGTCGAGCGGCTCGGCTACCAGCGGATCTGGTTCTCCGAGCACCACAACTCGCCGACGCTGGCGTGCACCGCGCCGGAGTTGCTGATCGCACGGGTGGGGGCGGCGACGAGCACGTTGCGGGTCGGGTCGGGCGGCATCATGCTGCCCAACCACGCGCCGCTGAAGGTCGCGGAGACGTTCCGGACGCTCGAGGCGATGTTCCCGGGCCGCGTCGACCTGGGGCTGGGTCGTGCGCCGGGCACGGACGGGCTCACCGCGCTCGCGCTGCGCGGCTCCGAGGAGAAGGTGATGGGGAACGACTTCCCGCAGCTCATGGGCGAGCTGCTGGCGTTCCTCACCGACGGGTTCCCGGACGACCACCCGTTCCGGCGGGTGCAGGCGACGCCGGTCGTGCCGGGGCAGCCGGAGCTGTGGGTGCTCGGCTCCAGCGACTACGGGTCGCGGTTCGCGGCCGTGAACGGGCTGGCGGCGAGCTTCGCGCACCAGATCAACCCGGAGCTGGCCGGTCCGGTGCTGCGGGCCTACCGGCGTGACTTCCGGCCCTCGTCGTTCCTGGACGCCCCGCGCAGCAGCGTGTCGACGATCGCGTTCGCGTCCGAGGACGCGCGCGAGGTCGAGGAGTTCGCGGCGTACTGGACGCTGAACATGGCGAAGCTGCGGTCAGGGCGGCCCGGGCCGATCTCGCCCGACGAGCTGCGTGAGTTCGCGGCCTCGTCGTCCTATCCGGCGGCGCGGGAGGGCATGGCCGACCGCCTGAACGTCGGCACGCCCGACCTGGTCGCGGACCACCTGCGCGCGCTGATCGAGGAGACCGAGGCCGACGAGCTGATCGTCGCGACCCCGGCTCCGTCCTTCGAGGCCCGCACCCGCTCCTACGAACTCCTGGCGAAGGCGCTCGACCTCACCGCTTAGGCGCGCCCCGGCCGTAGAGCATGCGCATGCTCTTGATCAGCAGCGCGTTCGTCTTGTCGGTGCGGCCGAAACTGTAGATGGACATCGGCAGCGGGTAGCGCTGGCGCGCGATCGACTTCGGGCGGGTGAACTCGCGCAGCCCGTCCTCGCCGTGGATGCGGCCGAACCCGGAGTCGCCGACGCCACCGAACGGCAGCGCGGCCACGCCGGCGAACGACAGCACCGAGTTCACCGCGGTCATGCCCGACCGGATCCGGCGGGCGAGCTCGATGCCGCGGCGCTTGGAGAACACCGAGGCCCCGAGCCCGTAGGACGTCGCGTTCGCCCGTTCGACGGCCTCGTCCATGTCGCGCACCTTGCTCACGGTGAGCGTCGGGCCGAACGTCTCCTCCTGGACCGCGGCGGAGTCCTCCGGCACGTCGGTGAGCACGACCGGGCCGACGAACGGCCCGCTCACCGACTCCGCGCCCCCGACCACCGCGGTGCCGCCGCGGGCCAGCGCGTCGTCGACGTGGCGGCGGATGACGTCGAGCTGGGAGGGCATGGTCGCCGGGCCGTACGCGGCGTCGGCCTCCTCGCCGGGCGTGACGGCCTTCGCCTTGGCCGTGAGCTTGGCCAGGAACGGTTCGTACACGGCCTCGTGCACGTACACCCGCTCGGTGCCGATGCAGGTCTGCCCACCGTTGGACATCCCCGACCAGACCGCCGCCTCGGCCGCCGCGTCCAGGTCGGCGTCGGAGTCGACGAGCAGCGGGTCCTTGCCGCCGCACTCGATGAGTACCGGCGTCAGCGTGTTCGCGGCGGCCGCCATGATCTTCTTGCCGGTCGCGGTGGAGCCGGTGAACGCGATCTTGTCGACGCCGGCCGCGGTGAGCGCCGCCCCGGTCTCACCGCCGCCGTAGATGCCGGTGAACACCGGGTACTCGGGCACGACCTCGGCGAACGTGTCGATCAGCCACTTGCCGACCAGAGGGGTGTACTCGCTCGGCTTGAACACCACGGCGTTGCCCGCGGCCAGCGCGTACGCGATCGAACCCATCGGCGTGAAGACCGGATAGTTCCACGGCCCGATAACGCCGACGACACCGAGCGGCTGGTACTCCAGCGACGCCGCGATGTTCGACGAGAGCATCCCGGACGGCACCCGGCGCGGGCCGAGCACCTTCGCCGCCTTCTTCGCGGCCCAGTCCAGGTGGTGGACGGTGATCAACAGCTCGAGCATCGCGTCGTCGGTGGGCTTGCCGTTCTCGCGGTGCATGAGATCGGTGATCTCGTCGAGGCGCTGGACGATCAGCGCCCGCCAGGCCAGCAGCCGGGCGCGACGTCCGCCGAACCCGAGACCGGCCCACCAGGTGGACGCCGCGCGGGCGGTCTGGACGGCGGCGCGGACGTCGCCCGGGTCGGTCACCGCGACGCGTCCCACCTCGGCTCCGGTGGCGGGGCTCGACGACACGAGGAAGCCGTCGGTGAACGTGGGGGTGCCGGGACGCTCGGTCACGGTCATCGGGACCTCCCTGGTCGGGTGGGGCTCGGCGTGAGTCTAGGACCGATCTGACTCGCGGGTAAGGCGAACTTGACTCGCGAGTAACCCAGGTGACTCGGTTCAGATGCGGGCAAGGGCCCGCAAGGGGTGTGATGCGGACCATGGTCCGGTCCAAGTTACTGATGAGTATGGAAAACTCGGCGAACCTCACGGCCAGCTAGGAGAGGGGCGACCGTGTCCAGGAACTTCGCGCGCATCGGAATCGTCGGACTGGGAACGTTGGGAGCCGGACTCGCGGAGGCATTCGCCCGCGCCGGCGTCGAGGTGGTCGGGGTCGACCCGGACGAGGCGGCCCGGGCCCGGGTGGGCGTGCCGGTGTCGGCCGGCCTCGACGCCCTGGCCGACGTCGACCTGGTGATCGAGGCGGTTCCGGAGCGGTCCGACCTCAAGCAGCAGGTGTTCGCGTCGCTCGGGACGGTGGTGCGGCCCGACACCGTGCTGGCCACCGCGGCCTCGGCGCTGTCGGTGACCGAGCTGGCGGTCGCGGCCTCGCATCCGCACCGGGTGGTGGGCCTGCACTTCATCGGCGACGCGCTGGTCGAGGTCGTGCGGACGGTGTTCACCGATCCCGACGTCGTCGACGACGCGGTGGCGTTGCTGAGCGAGCGCCTGGGCCGCAACCCGCTCGTCGTCGGGGACCGGCCGGGCCGGATCACGTCCTCGCTGCTGTTCGCGTACCTCAACCAGGCGGTGTCGTTCGTCGAGTCCGGGTACGCCACCCGCGACGACGTCGACGCCGCGATGCGGTTCGGCTGCGGGCTGCCGTCCGGGCCGCTCACGGTCGTCGACCGGATCGGGCTGGACACCACGTTCGACGTGCTCACCGTGCTGCACGCGCAGAGCGGCGACCGGCGGCACGCGCCGGCACCGCTGCTCAAGCAGATGATCGCGGGCGGGTTACGGGGCGTGAAGAGCGGCCGGGGGTTCTACACCTACGTCGACGGGGAACCGGTCGCCGACGCCGGCTCCGACGCGGTGCCCGCGACCCGGCGGACCGTGCGGAAAGTCGGTGTCATCGGCTCCGGGACGATGGCCACCGGGATCGTCGAGGTGTTCGCGAAAGCCGGGTACGACGTCGTCTTCGTGACCCGATCCCCGGAGAAGAGCGCCGGGGTACTCGCCGCGCTGACGAAGTCGTTGGACCGGGCCGTGTCCAAGGGGAAGCTCACCGCGTCCGATCGTGACGCGGTGCTCAGCCGCGTGACCGGCAGCGCCACTCACGACGACGTGAGCGACGTCGACCTGGTGGTCGAAGCAGTTGTCGAGGACCTGGCGGTCAAGCGTGGGCTGTTCGCGACGCTCGACGCGGTCTGCAAGCCCGGCGCGGTGCTCGCCACGACGACGTCGAGCCTGCCGGTGATCGAGTGCGCGACCGCGACGAAGCGCCCGCACGACGTCGTCGGCCTGCACTTCTTCAACCCGGCGCCGGTGATGAAGCTGGTCGAGATCGTGTCGACGGTCTCCACCGCGCCCGACGTGGTGGCGACCGCCCACGCGGTGACGACGTCGCTGGGCAAGCACCCGGTGGACTGCCGAGACCGGGCCGGGTTCATCGTCAACGCGCTGCTGTTCCCGTACCTGAACGACGCGGTCGCGATGCTCGACGCGCACTACGCGGACGCCGACGAGATCGACACCGCGGTGACGCTCGGCTTCGGGTACCCGATGGGGCCGTTCGCGCTGCTCGACGTCGTGGGTCTGGACGTGTCGCTGGCGATCCAGAAGGAGCTGCACGCGGAGTTCCACGAGCCCGGGTTCGAGCCGGTGCCGCTGTTGTCGCACCTGGTGGCCGCCGGCTACCTGGGCCGCAAGACGTCCCGGGGCTTCCGCGACTACGCGCGCAAGTAGTTTTGAGGGCGTGAGCCCACGTCACAATCGTTCCCGGCGCCGCGACCCCGGTCCGCGAGACCCGTACGTCCCGGTCGTCGACACGGTCGAGGACGGGTGGGTCGTGCGGCACCTGGCCGGCACGTCCAGCACCAAGACGTACCGCTGCCCGGGCTGCGACCAGGAGGTCCGGCCCGGGACGGCGCACGTCGTGGTGTGGCCGGAGTCCGGCGCCTGGGCCGGGCAGGCCACCCCCGACGACCGCCGCCACTGGCACTCACCTTGTTGGGCGGCGCGACACCGACGACGATGAGCACGTGGCTCGCATCGTTTCGAACTCCGTTCTGCCGGCCGACCGCCGGGACATCACGCTGCACACCGCGGACGGCCTGACGCTCGTCGGGGAGCTGGCGCTGCCGGTTTCGCGGCCGCCGGTCGCCACGCTGGTGTGCCTGCACCCGCTGCCGACGCACGGCGGCATGATGGACAGCCACCTCTTCCGCAAAGCCGCTTGGCGCCTGCCCGCGCTGGCCGACGTCGCCGTGTTGCGCTTCAACACGCGGGGGACGGCGTCGGCGCGGGGTGTCTCCGAGGGTTCCTTCGACAACGCGGACGGCGAGCGGTTCGACGTGGGCGCCGCGATCGAGTACGCGGAGTTCGAGGAACTGCCGTCGCCGTGGCTGCTGGGCTGGTCGTTCGGCACCGACCTGACGCTGATGTACGGGTGCGATCCCGGGATCGTCGGCGCCATCCTGCTCTCGCCGCCGCTGCGGTTCTCCCGCGCTTCGGACCTGGAGACCTGGTCTTCCTCCGGAAAGCCGGTGACGGCGCTGGTCCCGGAGTTCGACGACTTCCTCCGGCCCGCCGAGGCGGTTTCGCGGTTCGCGCCGCTGAAGCAGGCGGAAATAGTCCCCGTGGCCGGTGCGAAACACCTCTGGGTGGGTTATGCCGAACGCGTGCTGGACGAGATCGTCGCGCGGGTCGTGTCGCCCGACGCGGTCCCGCTCCCACGTGAATACGACGGCCCGATAGAGACTGGGGACGCGAGCCAGTACGCCGACCAGACCGTGGCGGCGTTCGCGGACGTGCCTCGTCCATCGCCGCAGGCCGAATAACGCAGGGGGGAACCGTGACGGTCGAGCTGACCTACCAGGAGAGCGGACACGGCACACCGTTGGTGCTGTTGCACGCGTTCCCGCTCTCCTCGGCGATGTGGGCCACCCAGCACTGGCTGCTGGCCGACACGTGCCGGGTGATCACGCCGGATCAGCGCGGGTGGGGCGACTCGCCGCTCGGGGACGAGGAACCGTCGATGGATGTGCTCGTCGACGACCTCGCGCTGCTCCTCGACGACCTGGAACTCGACCGGATCGTGCTCGGCGGGGCGTCGATGGGTGGGTACGTCGCCATGCATTTCCTGCGCCGGTACCCGGAGCGGGTGCGCGGGCTGGTGCTCGCGAACACCAAAGCGACCGCCGACAACGACAAAGCCGCCGCGAACCGGATCGGCATCGCGCACGCGCTGGAGCACACGCACTCAGCCGAGCCGCTGATCGAGAACGTGTTCACGAACCTGCTCGGAGAGACCACCCGGTCGGCGAAACCCGCGGTGGCCGACGCGGTGAAAGCCGCGATCCGGGCCGCCCCGCCGGACGCCGCGGCCTGGGCCGAGTACGCGATGGCCTCCCGGGCCGACTCGCTCGACGTGCTGCGCTCGGCGGACGTGCCCGCGCTGATCATCTCGGGCGAGGAGGACGCGCTGATCACCGATCGGGACGTCGAGGCGATGGCGTCGGCATTGTCGGACGCGAAGGTGGTGGAGATTCCGCACGCCGGGCACATGACGGCGATCGAGGATCCAACGGCTTTCGACGGCGCGATCCGGACGCTTCTGGCCCGCGTCTGAGCTGTGGTGGGGACCGTGGGGGCCGGTAGGCGTTCGCGGGCCGTGGGTGCTGGGGGTTGGTAGTCAGGCGGGCTTGCCGTCGCGGCGGTCGTTGCCGCGGTCCGCGCGCCAGGTGAGGTCGAGGGTGGGGCCGACCCTGACCGCCGCGCGATCCTCGTCGACCAGCCCGAGCATCGACCGCGACCGGTTGCCGCGGTCGCCGTCGTCGCTGGGTCCTCGTCCGTTGCCCGGTGCCCCGTCCTTCCCGGCCGACGCCGGGGAGCCGCCCGCCGGCGGGCCGGCCGCCGAGTTGGGGCCCTGGTTACCCGGTGCCTGGGAGCCGGCGGCCGGAGTCCTGGCGGCGGGGTGGCTGGCGGCGGGGTGACCGGCGGCTGGGTGACCGGCGGCCGGGTGACCGGCGGCCGGGGGAGCGGACACTGATGTTCGCCCGGTGGGGGAGCCCGTCGGCTGGTTCCCGGGTGCCGGGGATCCCGCGGCCGGCGTCCTGGTCCCCGGTGAGCCCGGCGCCTGGTTCCCTGCCGCCTGATTACGGGGCGCCTGGCTGCCGGGTGCGTGGTTGCCGGGCGCCTGGTTGCCGGGCGCCTGGTTTCGTGGTGCTTGGTAGCCGGACGCGTAGTTCGCGGGTGTGTAGTTCCGCGGTGCGTGGTTCTCGGGTGCCTGGCGTCCAGCACCCGGGCTGCGAGGGGGCTGGTTACCAGCGGCCTGGTTTCGGGGGGCCTGGTTGCCGGGGTGCTGGCTTCCGGAGTGCTGGTTGCCGGCCGCCTGGTTCCGACGGTTTTGGGGTGCGGACGGCTGGGTGTCCGCGCGGGGTGCCCTGGCGGTCGGGAAGCCGTGGGTCTGGTTCGCGGGCGACTGGGAGTCGGCGACCGGTGCCTGGGCCGTCGGGAAGCCGGAGGTCTGGTTACCGGGCGACTGGGTGTCCGCGAGCGGTGCCCTGGCGGTCGGGAAGCCAGGAGTGCGGTTCCCGGCCGCCGGGGAAGTGGGCTGAGTGGCCTCCCCCGAGGATGCGCTCGCCGAGCGGGCAGGTGCCGATCCGGCGGGGCTCGTGCCGGTGGAGGTGCGCTCCGCGGCCGGCGGGGGAGCAGGGGCGGGCAGGACCGGCGGGCGTGCCGGTGAGGTGGGCACATGGGTGGGGCTGGCGGCCAGCCGTGCGCCCAGGGTCTGCCGGGGCGCGGAGGGCTTGACCGGCTCGGACCTGTCCGACTGCGAGTCGGCCCGGGCGGTCTCCGGCTTCCCGGTCTCCGGCTTCCCGGACCCAGGCTTCCCGGCCTGCTGCTTTCCCGCCGACTGTCCCCGCTCGGCCTTC
The DNA here is from genome assembly GCF_000585375.1 of Cryptosporangium arvum DSM 44712. NCBI lineage: Bacteria > Bacillati > Actinomycetota > Actinomycetes > Cryptosporangiales > Cryptosporangiaceae > Cryptosporangium > Cryptosporangium arvum. The sequence goes on along the minus strand of NZ_KK073874.1, from coordinate 7,400,030 downwards.
CCGGACTCGGTGTCTCCGGTCTCCGGCTTTCCGGTCTCCGGCTTTCCGGACTGGGAGTCTCCGGTCTCCGGCTTTCCGGACTGGGAGTCTCCGGTCTCCCGCTTTCCGGACCCGGAGGCTCCGGACTCCCACTTTCCGGACTCCGGCCTGCCGGACACGGGGTTCCCAGACACCGTGTTTCCCGACTTGGCCTTCCCGGACTCCGGGTTTCCGGACTCGGACTTCCCGGATTCAAAGTTTCCCGACGCGGGCTTCCCCGACTCCAAGTTCCCGGAGGCCGGCTTTCCGGACACGAGCTTTTCGATCCCCGGCTTGCCCGACGCCGCACTTCCGGCGGCCCTGTTTCCGGACTCAGGTTTCCCGGACTCAGGTTTCCCGGACCCAAGGTTTGCGGAGCCCGAGTTTCCAGAGCCCGAGTTTGCGGAGCCCCAGTTTCCAGAGGTCGGATTTTCGGAGGCTGGGTTTGCGGAAGCCGCGGGTGCGGAAGCCGCGGGTGCGGAAGCCGCGGGTGCGGACTCGGACGTTGCGGGCCCTGGCTTTCCGGAGTCCGACTTGTCATGATCCGCGGCCCGGGGTCGGGGCGTTCGCGGCTCGTCCGAGCCGGCCCGGCCGGTCCGGGGCGCGTCGGTGTTCTCCGCCTTCTGGGCCTCGCTCGGCGGGGTCAGACCCGGCTCGCTGCGAGCCAGTCGCACCGTCGGCGTGGCCGGAGGCGCCGCACCGTTTCCGGTCGGCTCGGCCGGCGACCCGGACTTCGGCGCGACCTCGTCCCGGGAGCGATCCGCCCCGCCCAGCGCGTCGATCACCGAGACACCACTCGTCACTCCGGCGTCATCACGCCCGGCCGCCCCACGCTCAACCCGCCCACGCCCGGCACCGTCGCGCCCGGCACCGTCGCGCCCGGCATCTTCGCGCCCGGCACCGTCGCCTCCGGCGGTCTCGCCCTCGGCATCGGCGCGTCCAGCGGCTCCGCTTTCCGCGACTCCGCGATCGGAAGCTCCGCGATCGGGGCTCTCGCCGCCAGAAGACGTGGGAGCCGCCGCCGACGCGGTGGACGCCTTGCCCTCGTCGCCCGACGTCACGTCGGCCTTCGGCGTGGGCGTCGGCTCGGACTGGGCCACCGCGGCCGTCACCGCCGACAGATTCGCGAACAGGCCACCCCCCAGCCCCGACAACGCGTCCTGCAGACGGTTCATCTCGCCGTTGATCTGTTCCCGGCGCTCGATCAGCGCCTCGACCTCGGCCTTCAGGCGCGCCGCTTCCTTACGCGCTCCGGCGACGGTCTTCTCCGCCTCCTCGCGGGCCTTGCGCATCGTGCTGTGCGCCTCGAGGCCGGCCTTCTCCTTCGTGTTGCGCGCCCGCAGTTCGGCGTCGCGCTTCATCGTCGCGCCCTGCGAGCGGGCGTTCTCGATCGTCTGCTTCGCGTTCGTGTTCGCGTCCGCGGTGATGCGCTCGGCCTCGGAGATCGCCTCCTGGATGATGCGCTCCGAGCGCGTCGCCGCCTCCTCGGTGGCCGACCGCGACATCTCCTCGCTCTCCGCGTGCACACGCGCGGCGTACTCGTCGGCCTCGGTGGTCGCGGCGGTCGCGACCTGCGTCGCCTCGGAGAGCAGTTTGGCGGCCTTCGCCTCCGCCGTCGACACCAGCTCGGCCGCGGTGGCCTGCGACTTCGCGGTCACGTCGGCGGCGGCCTTCTCCGCGGTGGCGCGGTGCGTGTCGGCCTCGGTCTTCACCCGGGTGGCGTGCTCGTCGGCCTCCCGGCGCGTGGACGCCGCGTAGGTGTCGGCCTCGCCGCGGACCGTCGTGTCGTGCTCGTCGGCGCCGCGGCGGGTGGTGTTCGCGTAGTCGTCGGCTTCCCGGGCGACCCGCTCGGCGTGGTCGTCCGCGGCCTTCATCGTCTCGTTGGCCAGCGTCTCGGCCGTGGACGTCGTCTCGGTGGCCTGCTTCTCGGCCTCCGCGATCAGCTCGCCGGCCTTGCGCCGGGCCACCATCTTCGCGCCGGCGATCGTGGTGGCCGACTCCTGCTCGGCGGCGTTCAGCTTCTCCTGCGCGTCGCGGAGCAGCGAGGCCGACTCGTCGCGGTCCTCCTCGGCCTTGCGCGCGAGTTCCTCGGCCTCCTTGCGGAGCGCCGTGGCCTTCTCCTGCGCGGAGCGCAGAACTTCGGCGGCCTTCTCCTCCGACTCCGTGAGCGTGAGGGCGGCCAGTTCCTCGGCGTCCGCGACGGCCTTCGCGGCGCTGTCCTCGGCCTCGCGGGCCCGCCGGAACACGTCGGCGGTCGCCTCGGCGGCGTCGGCGGCGGCCTGGCTGGCCTGCTCGTCGGCCTCGGTGAGCACGGCCTCGGCCCGCTGCTCGGCGTCGGCCTGCAGTGCGCGTGCGCGCTCCTCGGCTTTCGCGACGAGCGACGACGCCTTCTCCTCGCCGGTGGTGCGCACCTTCGCGGCGTGCCGCTCGGCGTCGGCGACCATCTCCTGCGCGCGACGCTCGGCGTTGGAGACCAGGTCCCGGCCCCGGGCCTCGGCGACCGAGATGATCGTGCGAGCCCGGTCCTGGGCCTGCGCGACGGTGCTCTCGGCGTTCTCTCCGGCTTCCCGGGTGACCGCGGCGGCCTGCTGCTCGGCCGCGTCGATCATCGTCTGGACCTGCTCGTCGGCCTGCGCGGTGAGCGCGGACGCGGACCGCTGTGCCTCGGTGACGATGCGGTTGGCCTCGTCGCCGGCCTCGGCGGTGACCGCGGTGCGGTGCGCCTCGGCCTCCGCGGTGAGTTCGGCGGCCCGGCGCTGGGCGTCGGTGGTGAGCCGCTGGGCCTCGGCGGCGGCGTCGCCGGTGACGCGTTCGGCCGCGGTGTTCGCTTCGCTCGTGACCCGGGCCGCCTCGGCCGCGGCCTCCTCGGTGAGCCGGGTGGCCTCGGCGGTGGCGTCGGACTTCGTGCGCGCGGCGTAGTCGTCGGCGCCCTTGCGGATGTCCGCGGAGTAGTCGTCGGCCTCCCGGGCGACCCTTTCGGCCTGGTCGTCGGCCTGGCGACGGGCGGAGACGACGTGCTCGTCGGCCTCGCGCCGGGTGTTCGCCGAGTACTCGTCCGCGGCCTGCTGGGTGGACGCCTGGTACTCGTCCGCGGTCTGGTGCGTGGAGACCTGGTAGGCGTCGGCCTCGGCCCGCGCCGTCGACGCGTAGGTGTCGGCCTCCCGGCGCGTGCTGACCGAGTACTCGTCGGCCGCGAGCCGCACCGTGCTCTCGTGGTCGTCGGCCAGCCGGGCGACCCGCTCGGCGTGGTCGTCGGCCTCCTTGCGCGTGGTCTTCGAGTACTCGTCGGCGCCCTGCCGGGTGCTGCGGGCGTAGTCGTCGGCCTCGCGGGCGATGTTCTCGGCGTGGTTGTCGGCCTTCTTGATCGCCGCGGCGGCCGTCGTCTCGGCGTCGGCGATCCGCTGGTCGGCCTCGGACACGCGCTTCTCGGCCTCGGCGACGAGCGCGTCGGCCCGTTCGCGGGCTTCGGCCTCGATCGCGCTCGCGAGTTCGCGCGCTTCGGCGGCGAGCGACTCGGCCTGCTCCTCGGCCTCGTTCACGGCAGCCGAGAGGCGCTCGTTCGCGGCCGCGGTCAGCTGGTTGGCGTAGGACTCGGCGTCGGCGCGGGTGCGTGCCGAGTACGCGTCGGCCTCGTCGCGGGTGGCTCCGGCGTAGTCGTCGGCGCCGGTGCGCACCTCGTCGGCGTAGGCCTCGGCGTCGACCGGGATCGCGGTCGCGCGCTCCTGGGCGTCGGCGAGGATCGACTCGGCCCGGCGGCGGGCCTCGGCCTCGTTCTCGTCGATGACCTCCTGCGCGCGGGAGATCTCCTCGCGTAAGCCGATCAGGTGATCGACGAGCTCGCGCTCGGCCTCCTCGCGCTGGCGGGTCATCTCCAGCTCGGCGTCGCGGAGCAGCCCGCGGGCGTCGCGCGCGGCGTCGTCGAGGACGCGGTGCGCCGCGGCCTCGGCTTCTGCGGCCGCCCGCTGCACGGTGTTGCGTGCGCCGACCAGTTCGTTCTGCGCGGTCGCGCGGATCTCGTTGGCCTCGGCTTCCGCCAGGTCGAGGATCTGCTGGACGCGTGCGCTGACCTCGGCGTGCGGGTTGCGCACGGCGTACTCGAGCTGCTGGCGCAGGTGGTAGATCTCGCCGCGCAGGTGCTCGATCTCGTTGTGCAGACGCTCCACCTGAGCGGCGTACGCGTCGGATCTGCCGTAGGCGGCGTCGCGGTCGGCTGCGACCGCGCTCAGCTCACCTTCCAGGCGGCTGAACGCGTCCTCGACCTGACGTCGGTCGTATCCGCGCAGCACCACCTCGAACGACGGCAATGGTTCGCCGCCGCTCACTGGGAGAAGGCCGTGCCCGTCCTCCTGCGACATGCAGTCATACTCGCATCGTTCCGGGCCAGACCCCCACTACGGCGGTCAGGCGCCTTGCAACAGGGTGATGGGAATCGCCTGTGAAGCGAGACTCATCGGCACATCGTTTCACGCCCGGGCGGATCGTGTCGGTGGCCCGGCCAGAACGCCGGGCCACCGCACCGCTCGGGTGTGCAGCCACCACCGAACGGCTGACCACGACGCCGTGGTCAGCCACCCGGACAGCCGGGAAAGCGATCAGCCCCGCCCGTTGGCGCTGGGGGCCTCGGCCGGCTCGACCTTGGCCGCCTCGGCGGCCTTCGCCACCGTGGCCGCCGCCGCGCCGCCACCGACCAGGCCGGCGAGCATCTCGCGCAGCTGACCCAGCTGGGTGGTGATCGCGTCGCGCTGCGTGGTGAGCTCCGCGACCTGACGCTTGGCCTGCGTGGTGTTGTGCTCGGCGTTCGCGGTGGCGTCGGACACCAGGCGGTCGGCCTCGGCGCGTGCCTCGTTGACGGTCTTCTCGGCGAGCGCGCGTGCCTTCTCCACGATGTCCTTGGCCTGGGCCTCGGCGGCCTTCCGGCGGGACTCGGTGTGGGCCTCGACCTCGCGGGCGCGGGTCTCGGCGACGCGGGCGCGCTGCTCGGCCTCGCCGACCAGCTTCTGCGTCTCGGCGACCGCGGCGGCGTGCCGCTGCGACTCTTCCTGCTCGGCCCGCTCGCGGCGCTCGGCCAGGTTGAGCTCGAGCTCCTGGAGGTCGTTGTCGCGCTTCTCGCGCGCCTCGGCCAGGATGCGGCTCGCCTCGCCACGCTTCTGCTCGGCTTCGCGGGTGGCCTCGGTGCGCAGCTGCTCGCTCTCCTGGCGCACGGTGGTGCGCAGCTGCTCGGTCTCGGCCTTGACCTTGTTGCGCAGCTGCTCGGTCTCCTGCTTGGCCGCGGCGCGCAGCTGGGTGGCCTCCCGCTCGGCGGTGGCCTGCAGCTGCGCCACCTCGCGGTGCACCCGTGCCTTGAGCTCGGCGACCTCGTGGTCGGCCGTCGACCGGGCCTGCCGGACCTCGCGGTCGGCGGTGGCGCGGTTGCTCTCGATCTCGCGGTTGACCTCGCCGCGGATCTCGGCGGCCTCGCGCTCGGCGCCTTCCTTGACCCCCGCGGCGTCCCGCTCGGCCCCGACCTTGACCGCCTGCGCCTCGGCGCGGGCCTTCTCGGTGAGCTCACGCGCCTGGAGGCGAGCGGCCGACAGCGTCTCCTCGGCCTTCTTCTCCGCCTCGGTGCGGTGCTCGTTGGCCTGCTCCTCGGCCAGACGCAGCAGCTGCTCGACCCGGGTGCCGAGGCCGGAGAGCGTCGGCTTCGAGTTCTCCTGGAGCTGCTTCTGCTGGCTGCGCATCTGCTGCTGCAGCGCGGTGAGCTGCTGCTCGACGGCGCGCACGCGGTGCTGGGCCTCGGCGAGCTTCTGCTCGGCCTCGGATTTCGTCGACTGGTGCTGGCTCAGCTCGGTGTTGAGCCGCTGTAAGTGCTCGTTCACCTGGTGCCGGTCGTACCCCCGCAGCGCGATGGTGAAGCCGGGATCAGTGTTCGAGGAGTCGAAGAACGACATGTTGTTGTCGGTGGGGGTCGGCTGCATGCCGCCCACTATCGCAGACCGGCAAGGCCGCATCTAGCGAACCCTGTCTCACATTCGACGCGAAATTCCCACGCGACACACCGTACGGCGGTTCGGCTGATAGGTGACTCGACCGAACCGACGCACGGCCCCTGGCCGGACATGCCAGGGCCGTGACGAGGTGCTCGTCACGGCCGGTGGCACGACCCGATCAGCGGGAGCGGAACCGGTTGATCGCGTCCACGTACCGGCTGCGCTTCTCCTCGTCCCGGACCCCGAGACCCTCCTCCGGGGCCAGGCCGAGCACGCCGACCTTCCCCTGGTGCAGGTTCTGGTGGACGTCGTAGGCGGCCTGCCCGGTCTGCTCGAGCGGGTACACCTTCGACAGCGTCGGATGAATCTTCCCGGTGGCGATCAGATCGTTAGCGAGATACGCCTCTCGGTAGTTCGCGAAATGCGATCCGATAATGCGCTTCAGGTTCATCCACAGGTAACGATTGTCGAACTGATGGAGATATCCGGACGTCGACGCACACGTGACGATCGTTCCGCCCTTTCGGGCCACAAAGACGCTCGCGCCGAATGTCTCGCGGCCCGGGTGTTCGAACACGATGTCGGGGTCTTTGCCCCCGGTCAGTTCTCGGATCTTCGCGCCGAAACGGCGCCACTCGCGGGGGTCCTGGTTGTTCTCGTCCTTCCAGAACCGGTAACTCTCCGCGGTCCGGTCGATCACCAGTTCCGCGCCCATCGAGCGGACGATGTCCGCCTTGTCGGGACTCGAGACCACGCACACCGGGGTCGCCCCCGACGCCAGCGCCATCTGGGTGGCGTACGAACCGAGGCCCCCGGAGGCGCCCCAGATCAACACGGTGTCACCGAGCTTCATCGCGGCGCCGTTGGTGCTGACCAGCTGACGGTAGGCGGTGGAGTTGACCAGCCCCGGTGACGCCGCCTCTTCCCAGGACAGGTGCGCCGGCTTGGGCATCAGCTGATTGGACTTCACCAGCGCCAGCTCGGCCAGCCCGCCGAAGTTCGTCTCGAATCCCCAGATGCGCTGCTCGGGGTCGAGCATCGTGTCGTCGTGGCCCTCGTGCGACTCGAGTTCCACCGACAGGCAGTGCGCGACGACCTCGTCGCCGGGCTTCCACAGGTTCACTCCGGGCCCGGTGCGCAGCACGACGCCGGCCAGGTCCGACCCGACGACGTGGTACGGCAGGTCGTGCCGCTTGGTCAGCGGCGAGAGCCGGCCGTAGCGCTCCAGGAACCCGAACGTCGAGAGCGGTTCGAAGATCGACGTCCAGACGGTGTTGTAGTTGACCGCGCTGGCCATCACGGCGACGAGCGCCTCGCCCGGTCCGAGCTCCGGCGTCGCCACCTCCTGGACGTGCAGCGACTCGCGCGGGTCCTTGTCGCGGGTGGCGCGCCCGGCGAACATGTCCACTTCGTCTTTCCGGACCACCACGCCGCGGTAGGACTCCGGCACCTCGAGACCGCCTACGGCGTCCAGCTCGTCAGACAGGATCGCTTCGAGGATCTGCTTCACGGTCGGCGCCTCCAAGATCACGGGGGGTCGGTGGCGGCCGATGTTACTTACCAGTAGCGATTCAGAAAGTTCAGCTGTGACCCAGTCCACCGGGCTCGACGAGTTCGACCAGGACGCCGCCGGCGTCCTTGGGGTGGACGAAGTTGATGCGTGAGCCCGCGGTGCCGCGGCGCGGGGCGTCGTAGAGCAGGCGCAGGCCCTTGGCCCGCAGTTCGGCGCTCGTCTCCTCGACGTCGTCGACCGTGTACGCCATCTGCTGGATGCCCGGCCCGGACCGGTCGAGGAACTTGCCGATCGCGGAGTCCGGGCGCAGCGGCGCGAGGAGCTGCAGCCGGGCGGTCGACGGGTCGCCGCCGGCCGGCACCAGCATCGCTTCCCGGACGCCCTGCTCCTCGTTGATCTCCTCGTGCTCGGCGACCAGGCCGAAGTTGTCCCGGTAGAACGCGAGCGCCTCGTCCAGGTCCGGAACGGCGATACCGACGTGGTCGATCCGGCGAATGGCCATCGGTGGCCTCCTCTCAGCGTGACCGCGAAGGTACGCATGCGACCTGCGAAAAGCTGTGGCGTCTCTCACGGGTCGAACCAAGCTACCCATCGGTATGGTGACGTGACATCCCCGTAATCGTTACTTATCGGAGGCGTATCCCATGACCTCGGTAATCGTCGCCGGCGCGCGGACCCCCATGGGACGGCTCCAGGGCTCGTTGAAGGACTTCGCCGCCTCCGACCTCGGCGCGGTGGCGATCAAGGCCGCGCTCGAGCGCGCCGGGGTCACGCCCGAGCAGGTGCAGTACGTGATCATGGGGCAGGTGCTGCAGGCCGGCGCCGGTCAGAACCCGGCCCGCCCGGCGGCGATCAAGGCCGGCATCCCGCAGTCGGTCCCGTCGATCACGATCAACAAGGTGTGCCTCTCGGGCATCGACGCGATCGCGCTGGCCGACCAGCTCATCCGCGCCGGCGAGTTCGACGTCGTGGTGGCAGGCGGCATGGAGTCGATGACCAACGCGCCGCACCTGCTGCCGAAGTCGCGCGCGGGATACAAGTACGGCTCGATCGAGGTGCTCGACTCGATGGCCCACGACGGTCTGACCGACTCGTTCGAGAAGATCGCGATGGGCGAGTCCACCGAGAAGTTCGCCGGCCTCGCCGGGCTGACCCGCGAGGACCAGGACGCGTTCAGCGCGCGCAGCCACCAGCGCGCCGCGGCCGCGGCGAAGAACGGCGTGTTCGACGCCGAGATCACGCCGGTGGAGATCCCGCAGCGCAAGGGCGACCCGATCAGCTTCGCCACCGACGAGGGCGTGCGTGCCGACACCACCACCCAGACGCTGGGCAAGCTGCGTGCCGCGTTCGCCAAGGACGGGACGATCACCGCGGGCTCGTCGTCGCAGATCTCCGACGGCGCGGCGGCGGTCGTCGTGATGAGCAAGGCCAAGGCCGAGGAGCTGGGGCTGACCTGGCTGGCCGAGATCGGTGCCCACGGCAACGTCGCCGGGCCCGACAACTCGCTGCTGCCGCAGCCGTCGAACGCGATCCAGCACGCGCTCGGCAAGGAGGGCCTGACCGTCGCCGACCTCGACCTGATCGAGATCAACGAGGCGTTCGCCGCCGTCGGTGTGCACTCGGCCCGTGCGCTCGGGCTCTCCGCCGAGGAGATCGACGCCAAGGTCAACGTCAACGGCGGGGCGATCGCGCTGGGGCACCCGATCGGGATGTCCGGCACCCGGATCGCGCTGCACCTGGCGTTGGAGCTGCAGCGGCGCGGTGGCGGCGTGGGTGCGGCGGCGCTCTGCGGCGGCGGCGGCCAGGGCGACGCGCTCATCGTGCGGGTCCCGAAGGCTTGATCTCCGTTCGCCGGGCGGCCACGACGGCCGCGGACGTCGGGGAACTCGTCGCGCAGGCCCGCGACGGCGTTCCCCGGGCGGTGGCACGGCTGGTGAGCATGGTCGAGAACGCCGGGCCCGCACTGCGCGAGGTCGCGGCGGCGCTCGCACCGCACACCGGCCGGGCCTGCGTCGTGGGGCTGACCGGCTCGCCCGGCGTCGGGAAATCGACGAGCACCAACGCGCTCGTCGGGGCGCTCCGCGCGCGCGGGAAGACGGTCGGCGTTCTCGCGGTGGACCCGTCGTCGCCGTTCTCCGGCGGCGCGCTGCTCGGGGACCGGATCCGGATGGAGCAGCACGCCACCGACCCCGGCGTCTTCATCCGGTCGATGGCGTCCCGGGGGCACCTGGGCGGGCTGTCCTGGGGCACGCCGCAGGCGATCCGGGTGCTCGACGGCGCCGGGTTCGACGTGGTGCTGGTCGAGACGGTCGGCGTCGGGCAGGCCGAGATCGAGATCGCGTCGCTCGCCGACACGACGATCGTGCTGCTCGCGCCGGGGATGGGCGACGGCATCCAGGCCGCGAAGGCCGGCATCCTGGAGATCGCGGACGTCTACGTCGTCAACAAGGCCGACCGCGCGGGCGCGGCGACCACCGTGCGGGACCTGCGCGGCGCGCTCGCGCTGGCGGGTGAGCACGGGCCGTGGCGTCCGCCGATCGTGAAAACCGTGGCCGCGCGCGGTGAGGGCATCGACGACGTGGTCGCGGCGATCGACGCCCACCGGGACCACCTCGAGCGCACCGGCGAACTGCGCGACCGCCGCCGTCTCCGGGCCGCCCGCGAGATCGAAGCGATCGCCGTGGCCGCCCTCCGCGCCCGGATCGGCGAGGTGCGCGGCGGTGCGGCGCTGGACACCCTCGCCGAGCAGGTGGCCACCGGAGCGGCGGACCCCTTCACGGCCGCGGACCGTCTGCTCGCCGAGACGAGCAACTGAGAAGCGCGGCGAGGGCCGCACACCGTAGTTTGTCGGTATGGCTCGGTCACCGGGCGCCGACCTCCCGGCGGACTTCCCTCTCCCGGTTCCCGTCGTCGTGCGCGAACGACGGCGCGACCTGGTGCGCCGCTGGTGGCGTTCCCGGGGCCATCAGCGCAACCTGCGGTACTGGTTATTCTTCCGCGGTGCTCCGGTACTGGCCGGGCTCGTCGTGCTCTACGTCGTCACCGGGTTCGTCGTCGGCTGGCGGGACGCCTACGACGTGAGCCTCGGCATCGAGTCGCCGGCCGACACCAGCGCGCCGGTGCTGGCCTGGTTCCTCTCGGTCGCCGGGTGGCTGGTCATGCCGGGCGTCGCGGGCGCGGTCGCCGGTTACGTCGTGAGCGACTCGATCGCCTCCCGCCGCTCCCGGCCGCTCGACGAGCAGTTCCCGCAGATCTCCAAGGACGAGCTCCGCGACATCCTGCGGGAACTCGGCGATGAGTGAACTGATCCCGCTCCTGGCCGAGCTGGCCGGAACCGAAGGAACGCGGCGCAGTTTCGTGCCCGTTCCGGACGGCTGGCCCGGCGTCCCCACCGAATTCGTGCCGACGTTCGTCGCCATCCACGCGGTCGGCTGGCGCGCCGCCCAGGCGCACTGGGAGATCGTGGTCGCTCGGGTGCTCGACACCGACATCGTGAAACCCAATGTGTCCGGAGAACTCGCGATCCGTCGAGCGGTTCGCGCATCCGCGCTACTCTTGAACAAGATGGCACGCCAGGGACGGTGTCCCATCTGCCCGCAGCCCGCGATGGCGAACTCCCGTTAGAGGAGGGCTCATGGACCATGGTCCCGCCCGGGGAAGTTTCCGTGAGCTGAGCCGGGAGCTGTTCGACTCCGCGTTTCCCGAGGCCCAGGCCGGCTGGGTCGATCGTCAGGTCACCACGATGGTCGTCGAGGTGGGTACCGCCCTCGACGTACGCCTGCTCCCGTCCGACGCCGACCTGCGCGCCGGTCAGCTCGACGGGGTCGACCTGCGCGGTGCCGACCTGCGCGACGCCGAGCTCGAGAAGGCCGCGCTGTCCGGCGTCGACCTGCGTGAGATCTGTCTGGCCCGCGCCGACCTGCGCGGCGCGTCGCTCCGCGAGGCCGACCTGAGCGACGCCAACCTGCGCTCGACCCGCCTCGCCGACGCCGATCTGGTCCGCGCCCGGTTGCGGCGCGCCGATCTGGTGGCGGCCGACCTGGCCGGGGCCGATCTGCGCGAGGCCGATCTGGGCACCGCCCACCTCGTCGGTGCCGACGCCGACGGCGCCCGCTTCGACGGCGCGAAACTGCCGGGTGCCGACGCGTCGACGGCGACGTTCCGCCGGGCCCGCTTCACCGACGCGAACCTGCGCCGTGCCGTTCTGGACGACGCGGTGCTGGCCGGGGCCGACCTGTCCGGGGCCGACCTCACCGGCGCGAACCTGAGCGGCGCCGTGCTGTCCGAGGCCGATCTCCGCGGCGCCGACCTGTCCGCGGTCGTCTGGTCCGACCGGACCCGGTGGCCGAGCCCGCTCGCCGCGGCGATGCGGCGGCGTTCCGAGCGCATCGGCCCGGGCGTCTACCGGGTCCGCCCGGCCGTCGGCCGCCGGGCTTCCGTACCCGCCTGAGGGTCGCCTTACCGCCTCGCGCGCCACTCGTCTACGCTGTGTCGACAAAGACCCGGCAGGAGTGGAGCCCGACGGTGCCGAACACGTTCCGATTCTTTCGCTTGGCGGCGTTCGCCGAGGCCGTGTCCTGGACCGGCCTGCTGATCGGCATGGTCTTCAAGTACCTCGTGGTGGAGAACGAGATCGGGGTCAAGATCTTCGGGCCCATCCACGGCGCCCTGTTCATCCTCTACCTGGTGTCCGTGCTGCTCACGCGGCCGGTGGCGGGCTGGAGCGTCCGCGCGACGCTCGTCGGTCTGATCGCGTCGATCCCGCCGTTCGGCACCCTGTTCTTCGAGCGTTGGGCCGCGAAGAAGGCCGCTGATCGCACGTTGGAGCCCGCGGGCGTCTGAGAACCGCCGCGGGAGTGGAAGACTAGAACTCATGCGACAGCCGAATCCCCGCATGACGGCCGCCTCGCTGGCCGGCGCCGTCGATCTCTCCGCACTGCGTTCCAGTACGCCCGCGGCTGCGCCGGCCGGTGGCGAACCGGCGGGAGCCCCGACGCCGGCCGCGGCCGGCAGCTCGCCCTACGTCATCGACGTCACCGAGGCGACGTTCCAGAACGAGATCCTCCAGCGCTCCCTGCAGACGCCGGTGGTCATCGACTTCTGGGCCGAGTGGTGTCAGCCCTGCAAGCAACTCTCACCCGTGCTCGAAAAGCTCGCGGGTGAGGCCGACGGGGCCTGGATCCTGGCCAAGATCGACATCGATGCCAACCCGCGCCTGGCGCAGGCGTTCCGCGTCCAGAGCATTCCGTTCGTGATGGCGATCGTGAACGGCCAGCCGGTCGACGCGTTCGCCGGCGTGCAGCCGGAGGCCAACCTCCGGCAGTGGCTCGCCGCGGTCGTCAAGGCCGCCGGCGGCGAAGCGGAACTCCCCGCCGACCCGCGGCTGGCCGACGCCGACGACAAGCTCCAGGCGGGCGACCTCGACGGCGCCGAGGCGGCGTACAAGGCGATGCTGGCCGAGACGCCCGGTGACGGGAACGCCACCAGCGGCCTGGCCCAGATCGCGCTGATGCGCCGCCTGGAGGGCGTCACCGACGGCCGCGAGGTGCTGGCCAAAGCCGAGGCGGCCCCGGCCGACATCGACGCCCAGACCCTGGCCGCCGACGTCGAGTTCGTCTCCGGCCTGGCCGACCAGGCGTTCGCCCGCCTGGTCGCGCTGGTGCGGCGGACGTCCGGCGACGACCGGAACAGGGTCCGCACCCACCTGCTCGAGTTGTTCGCGATCGCGCCGCCGGACGATCCGGTGGTGAACAAGGCGCGCCGCGACCTGACGAACGCGCTGTTCTGAGGTACCGAGGGGGCCAGAAATGGCCCCCTCGCCGCTTTTCTCCACCCACCTGCGGACCCGAACGGGATGTCGCCACGGGTTAGGGTGGCCGCTGGCACCGCTGCGTAACCGGGCGTCACCGTCCCGCGTGCGATCCGGCGGTGGAACCGCAGTGTCGCGGCCAACGGAGGAGCGGTAAATGGAGCGGCGTGCGCTGTCCGCCCGGCAAACGGAGGACTCCGGCTTGGAGCCAATCGTCGACCCGCAGCTGGGGCTGACCGGACCCGTTCCGGAAGGCGACCTGCTGGCCTCGGTGGATGAGGTCGAGAACAGCAAAGACGCGTTGATCGCGAAGGCGGCCGGCGGCGTCGAGGACCCGTTCGTCGCGGCCGCGCTGCCGGTCTACTACCGGTACGTGCCGGCCGAGGAGCTGCTCAACCGCTCGCCGGGCGACCTGGTGGCCGCCGCCGAGTCGCACCGCGAGCTGGCCGCCGTCCGGCTCCCCGGCCGGTTGAACCTCCGGGTGCTCACGCCCAGCGGCCGCACCGGCTGGTGCGGCGGGCACACGGTCATCGAGCTGGTCACCGACGACATGCCGTTCCTGGTCGACTCGGTCACCGCCGAGCTGGCCCGCCACGAGCTCGGCGTCCACCTGCTCGTGCACCCGCAGATGGTCGTCGTGCGCGACGAGGACGGCACGCTCACCGACGTCCGCCCCTCGGGTGACCCCGACTCCCCGGTCGCGGGCGAGGTCGTCGAGTCGTGGATGCACATCGAGATCGACAGGCGTTCGCACCGCGGCGCCGAAGAGGCGCTGCAGACCGATCTGGCCCGCGTGCTCGCCGACGTCCGGGCCGCGGTCAGCGACTGGGAGGAGATGCGCGCCCGCGCGCTCACGATCGCCGACGGGCTCACCCACAAGACGCTCCCGGTGCCCGACAAGGACGTCACCGACGCCCGCGAGCTGCTGCGCTGGCTGGCCGACGACAACTTCACGTTCCTGGGCTACCGCGAGTACCGCCTGGAGCCCGCCGACGACGACCGCAGCCTGGTCCCGGTGGACGGCACCGGTCTGGGGATCCTGCGCGAGACCTCGGGCCGGGAGCGGCGCCTGGCCGACATGGCCCCCGAGGTGCGCGACAAGATCCTCGAGAAGCGGCTGCTGATCATCACCAAGGCCAACTCGCGCTCGACCGTCCACCGACCGGCCTACCTGGACTACGTCGGGTTCAAGACGTTCGACGCCGAGGGCAACGTCACCGGGGAACGCCGTTTCCTCGGTCTGTTCTCGTCCGCGGCCTACCTGGACAGCGTCCGCTCGCTGCCGGTGATCTCGCGCAAGGTCGACGAGGTGCTGGCGCGCTCCGGGCTCTCCCGCAGCAGCCACTCCGGCAAGGACCTGCTCCAGATCCTCGAGACCTACCCGCGTGACGAGCTGTTCCAGATCGCCACCAGCGAGCTGTTCGACACCGTGATGGCCGTGCTGCGGCTCGGCGGCCGGCGCCGGCTGCGCCTGTTCGTCCGGCGCGACGCCTACGGGCGGTTCATCTCCTGCGTCGTCTACCTGCCGCGGGACCGCTACACCACGCAGAACCGGCTGCGCATGCAGGACATCCTGATGGACGCCCTGCACGGCGTCGGCGTCGACTACACCACCCGGGTCACCGAGTCGGTGCTCGCCCGGGTGAAGTTCGTGGTGCGCACCGACCCCAATACGTCGGTCGGCCCGATCGACGTCGACGCGCTGCAGCAGCGGCTGGGCTTCGCCACCCGCAGCTGGGACGACGAGTTCGCGGCCGAGATCCGCCGGGAGATCGGCGAGGAGCAGGCCACCCGCCTGCTGCGCCGCTACGGCACCGCGTTCAACGCCGCCTACCAGGCCGAGCACACGCCGGCCGAGGCCGTCGAGGACCTGTCGCGCATCGAGGTGCTGGAGGAGGACGGCGACCTCGGCGTCAGCCTCTACCGCTCCGCCGACCGCGGGCTCCGCTTCACCGTGTACCGCCTGGGCGACGCGATGGCGCTCTCCGACGTGCTGCCGGTGCTGCACTCGCTCGGCGTCGAGGTGGTGGACGAGCGCCCGTACCGGGTGCAGCGCACCGACGACCGACCCACCTGGGTGTACGACTTCGGGCTGCGGGTGCGCTCGGGCAACGACGCCCCGCACGTCGGCGGCCCGGTCGGCCGCGCGATCACCGAGTCCGGCCCGCTCGCCGCGCCCGGCCCGGTCGACATCCGCCGGGTGCATTCGGCGATGGAGAACGCGTTCGCCGCCTGCTGGCGGGGCGAGTGCGAGGTGGACGGGTTCAACGCGCTCGTCGTCTCGGCCGGTCTGGCCTGGGACGAGGTCGTCGTCCTGCGCGCCTACGCGAAGTACCTGCGCCAGGCCGGGAGCCGCTGGTCGCAGGAGTACGTCGAGCGGGTGCTGGCCGAGCACCCGACGATCGCGCGTCAGCTGGTCGACCTGTTCACGGCCCGCTTCGACCCGAACTTCCGGGGCGACGCCGGTGCGCGCGCGGCGGCCGCGGACGCGCTCAAGACCACGCTCGACGAAGCCCTCGACGCGGTGCAGAGCCTGGACGCCGACCGCATCCTGCGCAGCGTGCTGACGCTGATCAGCGCGACGCTGCGCACCAACCACTTCCAGCGCGGCCGCACCGGTCGGCACAAGCCGTACCTGAGCTTCAAGATCGACCCACGGGCCGTGCCCGACCTGCCCGCACCGCGGCCGGCGTTCGAGATCTTCGTGTACTCGCCGCGCGTCGAGGGCGTGCACCTGCGCTTCGGTGCCGTCGCCCGCGGTGGCCTGCGCTGGTCCGACCGGCGCGAGGACTTCCGCACCGAGATCCTCGGCCTGGTCAAGGCGCAGATGGTCAAGAACACCGTGATCGTGCCGGTGGGTTCCAAGGGCGGGTTCGTGGTGAAGAACCCGCCGCCGGGTGGCGACCGGGACGCGCTGATGGCCGAGGGCATCGAGTGCTACCGCACGTTCATCCGCGGCCTGCTCGACGTCACCGACAACCTGCGCGACGGCCGCACGGTGGTGCCGCCGCCCGACGTCGTCCGGCACGACGGGGACGACTCCTATCTGGTCGTCGCCGCCGACAAGGGCACCGCGACGTTCTCCGACATCGCCAACGAGGTGGCCGCCGAGTACGGCTTCTGGCTCGGCGACGCGTTCGCGTCCGGTGGCTCGGTGGGCTACGACCACAAGGCGATGGGCATCACCGCCCGCGGTGCCTGGGAGTCGGTGAAGCGGCACTTCCGCGAGCTCGGCCTGGACACCCAGGCGGAGGAGTTCACGGTGGTCGGCGTCGGCGACATGTCCGGCGACGTGTTCGGCAACGGCATGCTGCTCTCCGAGCACATCCGGCTGGTGGCCGCGTTCGACCACCGTCACATCTTCGTCGACCCCACCCCGGACGCGGCGATCGGTTTCGCCGAGCGGCGGCGCCTGTTCGACCTGCCCCGCTCGAGCTGGGCCGAGTACGACGCTTCGCTGATCTCCGCCGGTGGTGGCGTGTTCCCGCGCACCGCCAAGGCGATCGTGCTCACGCCGGAGATGCGTACCGCGCTGGGGCTGCCGGAGACCGCGCAGAAACTCAGCCCGAACGAGCTGATGAAGGCGATCCTGCTCGCGCCCGTCGATCTGCTCTGGAACGGCGGCATCGGGACGTACGTCAAGGCGTCGGACGAGACGCACGCGGACGCCGGGGACAAGTCGAACGACGCGGTCCGGGTCGACGGCAAGCAGCTGCGCGTCCGGGTCGTGGGGGAGGGCGGCAACCTCGGCCTGACCCAGCGCGGCCGGATCGAGTACGCGCTGGCGGGCGGGCGGGTCAACACCGACGCGATCGACAACTCGGCCGGCGTCGACACCTCCGACCACGAGGTCAACATCAAGATCCTGCTCGACCAGGCCGTGCACGCCGGCGAGCTGGACACCGCGGACCGCAACGCGCTGCTCGCCGAGATGACCGACGAGGTCGCCCACCTCGTGCTGGCCGACAA
The DNA here is from genome assembly GCF_000585375.1 of Cryptosporangium arvum DSM 44712. Lineage (NCBI taxonomy): Bacteria > Bacillati > Actinomycetota > Actinomycetes > Cryptosporangiales > Cryptosporangiaceae > Cryptosporangium > Cryptosporangium arvum. The sequence continues at coordinate 7,382,755 of NZ_KK073874.1, read as the reverse complement.
CTACAGCCAGAACGAGGCCCTGTCGCTGGCCCGGCACCTCGCGCCGCGGCTGTTCGGCGTGCACCGCCGGCTGATGTCGGAGCTCGAGCGCACCGGCCGCCTGAACCGGGCGCTGGAGTTCCTGCCCGACGACGAGACCGCGGCGAGCCGGGAGTCGCTCACCTCGCCCGAGCTGTCGGTGCTGCTGGCCTACGTGAAGATCACGCTCGCCGACGACGTCCTCGCCGGCGGTGTGCCGGACGACCCGTGGTGCCGGCCGATCCTGCGTGACTACTTCCCGACCCCGCTGCGTGAGAAGTACGCGCTGTACGCCGAGAAGCACCCGCTGCACCGCGAGATCATCACGACGGCGGTCGTCAACGAGGTCGTCAACCACGGTGGCATCTCGTTCGTCTACCGCGCGATGGAGGAGACCGGGGCCACCCAGGCCGACATCGTCCGCGCCTACGCGGTGATCCGGGACGTGTTCGGCCTCGACAAGCTCTGGAAGGCCGCGAACGAACTGGACGCGAGCGTGCCGGCCACCGCCCAGACCGCGGTGATGGTGCAGGCCCGCCGGGTGCTCGACCGTGGCGTCCGCTGGCTGCTGCAGAGCCGCAGCGGGACGATCGACGTCGAGGCCGACATCGAGCGGCTGAAGCCGGGCATGTCCGAGCTGACCGCGGAGATGGGCGGGCTCATGCTCGGCCGGGAGGCGGAGCGCTACCGCAGCTTCGCGTCCGAGCTGGAGAGCGAAGGTGTGCCCACCGACCTGGCCGACCGGGTCACGTCCACGCTCTACGGCTTCGGCCTGCTCGACGTCGTCGAGCTGGCGCGCCACACCGAGCTGCCCCGGCGTGAGGTCGCGACGCTGTACTACACGCTGTCCGAGCGCTTCCGGATCGACGAGATGCTCGACCGCATCTCGGCGCTGCCCCGGGCCGACCGCTGGCAGGCGCTGGCCCGGCTGGCCCTGCGCTACGACCTGTACAGCACGCTGGACAGCCTCACCCGGGAAGTGCTGCGTCGCGTGCCGGGCGACCTGCCGGCCGAGGAGAGGGTGAGCCGCTGGGCGGACGCGAACGCCGACAACATCAGCCGGGCGCTGACCACGCTGGGACTGCTCGCGGAGGACGCGCCGTCGGACCTCGCGACGCTCACCGTCGTGTTGCGTCAGATCCGGACCGTGGTCCGGGCGTCCGCGGCGCATGCCGGCTGACATGCGTCGTCCGCTCGCGGTTCTGGTCGTCGCCGTCCTCGCGCTGGCCGGGTGCGCGAGCGAGCCCCCGGTCGCGGTGTCCTCGAGCACGGTCCGGGTCGGTCTGCTGCACTCGCTCACCGGGACGACGGCGATCAGCGAGACCGCGCTCGTCAACGCCGAGAAGATGGCGATCGAGGAGATCAACGCGGCCGGCGGCATCACCGTCGACGGCACGCGGAAGAAGATCGACCCGATCGTGATGGACAGCGGCTCGGACCCGGTCCGCTTCGCCAAGAAGGCCAAGGAACTGGTGAAGTGGAACCACGTGCCGGTCGTGTTCGGCGGGTGGTCGTCGACGAGCCGCAAGGCCGTGCTCCCGACGCTGGCCGAGCACGAGGCGCTGCTCTTCTTCCCGGCGCCCTACGAGGGGCTGGAGAGCTCGGCGAACGTCGTGTACACCGGGGCGACCGCCAACCAGCAGGTCGTCCCGGCCATGGACTACCTGAAGGCGCAGGGCAGCCGGCGGATCTTCCTGGTCGGCAGCGACGACCTCTTCCCGCGGACGGCGAACAAGGAGATCAAGAGCTTCGCCGCGGCCAACGGGCTGACGATCGTCGGTGAGCAGTACCGGGCGCTGGGGAGCGCCGACTTCGCCGCGATCGTCGCGAAGATCAAGTCGGCCCAGCCGCACGCGATAGTGAACACGCTGACCGGCGACAGCAACGCCGCGTTCTTCGCCGCGCTCAACCGGGCCAAGTTCACCTCGTCCGCCCTCCCGGTGCTGTCGCTCACGGTCACCGAGGAGGAGGTCCGCACGATCGGCCCGGAGGTCCTGGCCGGCCACCTGGTGGCCCGCAACTACTTCCAGACGACGAGCGGCGGCCCGAACGCGAAGTTCGTCCAGGCCTACAAAGCCAAGTTCGGCGACGACAAGGTGACGTCCGACCCGATGGAGGCCGCGTACGTCGGCGTCCACCTCTGGGCGAAAGCGGTCGCGAAGGCGGGCTCGACCGACGTGGTCGACGTCCGCACCGCGCTGAGCGGGCTGTCGTACGACGCGCCGGAGGGCCGGGTGACCGTCGACGGCGACACCCACCACGTCTCCCGGACCGCGCGGATCGGCGTGATCTCGGCCGACGGCCTGATCGACGAGCTGCGCAACTCCGGCCGCCCGATCGCCCCCGACCCGTACCTGAAGTCCTACAGCTGGTGGAAGGCCTAGGTCAGCTCCCAGAGCTTCACGGTGTCGTCCGCGCTGGCGGTGGCCAGCTGCCTGCCGTCGGGGCTGAACGCCATCGCGAAGATCGTGTCGCGGTGGTCGGTGGCGACCAGGCTGATCGGTGCTCCGGTGTGCGGATCCCACAGCCCGAGTGCGACGTCGCCGCCGGCCGAGGCGAGCAGTGAACCGTCGGGGCTGAACGCCACCGTGGTCACCTTCGTCGTGTGCCCGTTGATCGCGGCACCGATCTGTTGGTGGGTCTCCACGTCCCAGAGCCGGACCGTGGTGTCCCGGCCGCCGCTGGCCAGGCGCTTGCCGTCGGGGCTGAACGCGACCGTCAGCACCTCGTCGGTGTGGCCCAGCAGCGGCGCCCCGACCTGGGTGCCGGTGGCGACGTCCCAGAGCCGGACCGTGCGATCGGCGCCGGCCGAGGCCAGCAGCGTGCCGTCGGGGCTGAACGCCACCCAGACGACCGGCTTCGTGTGACCGACGAGCGGTTTGCCGACCGGCCGGCGGGTCGCCGGGTCCCAGATCCGCACGGTGTGGTCACCGCCCCCCGACGCCACCCGGCGGCCGTCCGCGGTGACCGCCACCGAGTTCACCTGGTCGGTGTGGCCGGTCAGCGGCCGGCCGCGGGGCCGCCCGGTGTCCGGATCCCACAGCTGCACGGTGTGGTCACCGTTGCCCGAGGCCAGTACCCGCCCGTCGGAGCTGGCCGCCAGGCCCAGCACCGACTCGTGCTGGCCCGGGCGGGCCGGGCCGGCCGCGGCGCCGGTGGTGAGGTTCCAGTAGCGGACCGACCGGTCGTTCCCGGCCGACACCAGCCGGTTGTGGGCCCCGTCGTAGACGACCCCGTACACCGAGTCGGTGTGGCCGGTGAACGTGTGCACCAGCTTGGCGATCGTGGCCACCTTCGGGGTCGGGCTCGCCGACGCCGGTCGCGGAGCGGTCACCGGAACCTCGCCGCGGTCGGCGATCAGCGCACCGGCGTAGCCCGCGGTCAGCACCAGCGCGACGAGGGCGACCCCGGCGGCCACCAGCTGCCAGAGGCGCCGCCGCGACCTCCTCGCGCCTCCGACGGCCACCGTGGGCGGTTCCTGGACCACCTCGGTGACCGGCTCCGGCGGCGTCGGCTCGTCGAGCAGCAGCTCCGGGGCGACGCGCAGCGGCACCCCCGCCGCGGCGATCCAGCCGGATCCGAAGTCCTCGCGCGCGGCCCGCGCCAGCTCGACCGCGAACGCGTGCGCGGACGCGGGGCGATCGGCGGGGTCCTTGGCCAGCGCACGGACGACGACCGCGGCGATCGCCGGGGGAGTGTCCTCCAACGGGGCCGGTGGCATCTCCAGCTGGTGCCGCACGATCGCGGCGAGCGACAGGTCGGGGCCGAACGGCGCGCGGCCCGACAGCGTCCGGTAGAGGGTGGCGGCCAGCGAGTACACGTCGGTGCGTGGCCCCACCGGGGCGCCGAGGAACTGCTCGGGAGCCATGTAGAGCGGCGTGCCGAGCAGGCCGCTGGTGGGCATCGCGGTGCCCTCCATCACCTTCGCGATGCCGAAGTCGGCGAGCTTCGGGGCGCCGGCCGCGGTGAACAGCACGTTGTCGGGTTTGATGTCGCGGTGGGCGACGCCGCGGTCGTGCACGGCCTGCAGGGCGTCGGCGAGCGCCAGCCCCCACGCGCAGGCCTCCCGGGGGTGCACGGTCGTGCGGAGCCGCTGGGTGAGTGTGCCACCGGCCAGGTACTCCATGACCAGCAGGTGCAGCGGGCCGTCCTCGGCGTATTCGAACACCCGGACCAGGTGGGGATGGTCGAGCTCGGTCATCATCTGCGCCTCGGCGAGGAAGCGGCGGCTCAGCTCGAGCTCGTCGACCTCGGCGGTCGCGATGACCTTCACGGCTCTGATCGTGTCGAGACGCCGGTGGCGGGCCGTGAACACCAGGCCGAAACCGCCGCGCCCGATCTGGCCGCCGATCTCGTAGCCCGGTAAGACCCGCTCGATCTCCGTGCGGTCGATCAGCATGCGGCCATTCTGCCGACCGCGTCTACACACGAGTCTCGTGGGTGTGTAGACGCGGTCGACCTACAGCAGTTCCTCGTCTTCCTCAGGGAAGTAGTAGTAGAGCGTGACGTGCGGACGGTTGGCGCCGGCCTCGAGGTCGTAGTGCAGCAACACGTCCATCACGCCGATTGGGCCGTCGGTCTCCATCTCCTCGATGGTCGCCGCGGCTGCCCGTAGCAGGTCCGGTATCCGGTCCTGGCCCGGCCCCTCGGGCAAGGCGATATTGACATGACGGCACTGGAAGCCGTGGTGGATCCGATCGTGTGGCATCGACTGTGATCATGCCGTGTAGGTAGGGGACGTCTGCAACCGGCTCACCCGAACTAGTCCTCCTCGGACGTGGGTTCGACCCCGGGGTCGCGCCCGGCGGCGGCACCCGGGCCGCTCTCGGCCGCGGCGCCGGACACCGGCTCGGTCCGTACCACCCGTGGCGGACCGGTCACCGCCGGGACGTCGGCCGGCTCGCTGACCTGCGCGGGCAGCGCCACCGGCTCGGCCGCGGCACCGGTGGGGCGGAGCCAGATGACGCCGAGCGGCGGCAGCGTGACGACCGCCGAGGACGGCTCGCCGTGCCAGGGGCGCTCCTCGGCCTCGACCGCGCCGAGGTTGCCCACCCCCGAGCCGCCGTACACGCCGGCGTCGGTGTTGACGACCTCTTCCCAGGTGCCGGCCCGGGGCAGGCCGATCCGGTAGTCGTGGTGCGGGTGGCCGGCGAAGTTCGCGATGCAGGCCAGCGTCGACCCGTCGGCGCCGTAGCGCAGGAACGAGAAGACGTTGCCGGCCGCGTCGTTCGCGTCGATCCAGGAGAACCCGGCCGGGTCGACGTCCTGGGTGTAGAGCGCGGGGGTGTCCTTGTAGACCCGGTTCAGGTCACCGACGAGCTTCTGGACGCCGGCGTGGTCGGCGTTGTCGAGCAGCCACCAGTCCAGCGACCGGTCCTGCGACCACTCCGACTCCTGGGCCAGCTCGCCGCCCATGAACAGCAGCTGCTTGCCCGGGTGGGCCCACATGTAGGCGTAGAGGGCACGCAGCTGGGCGAGCTTGCGCCAGCGGTCACCCGGCATCTTCCCGTAGAGCGACCCCTTGCCGTGCACGACCTCGTCGTGCGACAGCGGGAGCACGAAGTTCTCGCTCCACGCGTACACCAGCGAGAACGTCATCTGGTGGTGGTGGTACTGGCGGTGGATCGGGTCCCGGCTCAGGTACTCGAGCGTGTCGTGCATCCAGCCCATGTTCCACTTGAACCCGAAGCCCAGCCCGCCGACGTGGGTCGGGCGGCTGACGCCCGGCCAGGACGTCGACTCCTCGGCCACCATCATCGTGCCGGGGTGGTACCGGTAGACGGTGGCGTTGAGCTCCTGCAGGAACTTCACCGAGTCGAGGTTCTCCCGGCCGCCGTACTCGTTCGGCAGCCACTCCCCGTCCTTGCGGGAGTAGTCGAGGTAGAGCATCGAGGCCACGGCGTCGACACGCAGGCCGTCGACGTGGAACTCCTCCAGCCAGAAGAGCGCGTTGGCCACGAGGAAGTTGCGCACCTCGTTGCGGCCGACGTCGAACACGTACGTGCCCCAGTCGGGGTGCTCGCCGCGGCGGGGGTCGGCCGGCTCGTAGAGCGGCGTCCCGTCGAAGCGGGCCAGCGCGAAGGCGTCCTTCGGGAAGTGCGCGGGCACCCAGTCGACCAGGACGCCGATCCCGGCGGCGTGCAGCCGGTCGACGAGGTAGCGGAAGTCGTCCGGGACGCCGAAGCGGGAGGTGGGCGCGTAGAAGCCGGTGACCTGGTAGCCCCAGGAGCCGCCGAACGGGTGTTCGGCGACCGGCAGGAACTCCACGTGGGTGAAGCCGGTCTCGGTGACGTAGTCGACGAGCTCGTCGGCCAGCTGACGGTAGGAGAGGCCCTGTTTCCACGAGCCGAGGTGCACCTCGTAGATGCTCACCGGCTTGGCGTGCCAGCCGCCCCGGTCGCGCTCGGCCACCCACTCCGCGTCGCTCCACTCGAACGACGACTCGGTGACGACGCTGGCGGTGGCCGGCGGCACCTCGGTGGCGAACGCCAGCGGGTCGGCCTTCTCGCGCCAGTGCCCGTCGGGGCCGAGGATCTGGAACTTGTAGCGCGCCCCGACCGTCACGTCGGGCACGAACAGCTCCCAGACCCCGCTGGAGCCCATCGAGCGCATCGGCAGGCCGCGGCCGTCCCAGAACGTGAAGTCGCCGGTGACCCGCACGCCACGGGCGTTGGGCGCCCAGACCGCGAAGCTGACGCCGGTGACCGGCCCGCTGGGCGTCGCGTAGTGCTGCACGTGCGCACCCAGCACGTCCCAGAGCCGCTCGTGGCGGCCCTCGCCGATCAGGTGCAGGTCGACCTCGCCGAGCGTCGGCAGCCAGCGGTACGGGTCGTCGACGAGGTGTGCGCCGTGACCGGGACCGTGCTCGTAGCTCACCTCGAGCCGGTAGTCGGCCGGCTGCTCGTCGAAGTCCACGGCGAAGACGCCGCCGTCGTGGATGCGGGTCATCTCCCGGCGTTCGTCGCCGGAGACCAGCGTGACGACGGCGGCTTCCGGCCGCAGCGTCCGCACGACCCAGCTGCCGTTCTCCAGGCGGTGGACGCCGAGGATCCCGTGCGGGTTGTGGTGCTCGCCGCGGATCAACTGATCCAGTTCGGTACGGCTCACGGACAGCTCGGGATGGATGCTCATGGCCCCTTGGTTTCCCGGTGGAATGGTCAGGTAGTCGCCAGCCGGGCGATCGAGCGCAGCGGGATGTCGACCCAGCTCGGCCGGTTGTCGTACTCGTAGGCCACCTCGTAGACGGCCTTGTCCAGCTCCAGCGCGCGGAGCAGGGCCGGGTTGGCCTCCGGGTCGGCGAGCGTGACGCCGTCCTTGGAGTAGCCCTCGATGAAGGCGGCCCGGTTGCGGTCGGCCCACTCCACCACGCGCGCGTCGACGATCGGCGCGATCTCCTCCGACTCGACGTGCCCGACGAGCAGGTGGTGCGCGGCGTAGTCGAACGACCGCAGCATCCCGGCGACGTCACGCAGCGGAGACATCTTCGCCACCCGCTCCGGCAGCGGCCGGGCCGGCTCGCCCTCGAAGTCGATGAGCACCCAGTTCTGCAGGGTGCGCAGCACCTGGCCCAGGTGCAGGTCGCCGTGGATGCGCTGGACGATGACCGGCTCGCCGTGGCTGGCCACCTCGGCGAACACCCGGCGGATGCCGGGCTCGAACGGCGCCAGCCCGCTCACCCGGCGCAGCACCGCGTCCAGGCGTGCGTTCATCCCGGCCACGACGCTGTCGAGCCGGTCGACCGCCACGACCTCGGTGCCGAGCGCGGTGACCAGGTCGGCGTGCACGGCGGCGACCGCCTGGCCGAGCCGGCAGGCCTCGGTGGAGAAGTCGCTGCCGAGCTCCTCCAGCGGCGTCTCGGGCTCGTTGATCAGGTCACGCACCGATGCGGTGGCCATCGCCCACCCGTCGGCGGTGTTCGCGAAGAACTTCTGCAGCAGGCCATAGGTGACCGGAGCGTCCTGCAGTTCGCCCTCGATCGCGCCGTAGAGGTCGGCGATGTGCTCGCTGCCGACGCTGCGCAGCGCCCGGTGCAGCTCGAGGTCGGGGCTGACCCCGCGGTCGAGCTTCCGGAACAGCTTCATGATGTATTCGCCGCCGAAGACGACCGACGTGTTGCTCTGCTCGGCCGAGATCGGCCGGCTGGCGAGGTCGGTCTGGATCTCGACGCCCGGCTCGTGCCGGAACCGGACGCCTTCCCGGTCGGCGTCCGCGGCGATCAGGTCGCGGACCTCGCCGGTGAGCTCGTGGTCGTGGGCGGCGTCGTAGGCGGTGAGGCCGGGTTCGACGTCGCCGATGCGCGCGTGCTCGAGCCGCTCCGGCAGCTCCGCGCGGAGGCCGACGAGCAGCTGGTAACGCTCGACCCGGCCGCCGGACGCGACCCCGACCACGACGTGTTCCAGACGCGCGGCGGCGTCCTCGAACCACAGCGCGGCCGAGACCACACGCACGTCGTCGATCTCGCTCTGCTTGTCACCGAACCACCGCTGTTTGGGCAGCCACGTGGAGAGCAGACCGGTGAGCGCCTCGGCGTGCGTGACCATCGTTGTCATGCGACTCCTCCCGGTAAAGCAGCACGCGTACGGCAATGCTCGGCGTCGGGCCGGACCCCACCGACCCGACGCCGTCGTGCGTTGATCAGCTCAGCCGCGCTCTTCGTGCGGGGTGAGCTGGAACCAGTAGAACCCGTGGCCGGGGAGGGTCAGCAGATACGGCAGCTCGCCGATCGGCGGGAAGTGCACCCGGCCGGTGAGCTCCACCGGCGTGCAGCCGCGGAACCGCCCGAGGTCGAGTTCGACCGGTTGCGGGAACCGCGACAGGTTGTTTACGCATATCACTATGTCGTGTTCCCCGTCGGCGCCGACGTATTCACGAACATAGGCCAACACCGTCGGGTTCGATCCACCGAGGTCGGTGAACGAGCCGAGCGGGAACGCCTGGTGCTGCTGCCGGATCTCGATCATCCGCCGCGTCCAGTGCAGCAGCGACGCGCTCGCGCCGAGCTGGGCCTCGACGTTCGTGACCTGGTAGCCGTAGATCGGGTCCATGATCACCGGCAGGTAGATCCGGCCCGGGTCGCAGACCGAGAAGCCCGCGTTGCGGTCCGGCGTCCACTGCATCGGCGTCCGGACGCCGTCGCGGTCACCGAGCCAGATGTTGTCGCCCATCCCGATCTCGTCGCCGTAGTACAGCACCGGCGAACCGGGCAGCGAGAGCAGCATCGCGGTGAACAGCTCGATCTGGTTGCGGTCGTTGTCGAGCAGCGGGGCGAGCCGGCGGCGGATGCCGACGTTCGCGCGCATCCGCGGGTCCTTGGCGTACTCGGTGTACATGTAGTCGCGCTCTTCGTCGGTCACCATCTCGAGCGTCAGCTCGTCGTGGTTACGCAGGAAGATGCCCCACTGCGCGCCGTCGGGGATCTCCGGCGTCTGGGCCAGGATCTCCGAGATCGGGAAGCGGGACTGGCGGCGCACCGCCATGAAGATGCGCGGCATCAGCGGGAAGTGGAACGCCATGTGGCATTCGTCGCCGCCGACGGACGCGTCCCCGAAGTACTCGACGACGTCGGCCGGCCACTGGTTGGCCTCGGCGAGCAGCACGCGCCCCGGGTACTCGTCCTCGACGACCTTGCGGCACCGCTTGAGGAACTCGTGGGTGCGCGGCAAGTTCTCGCAGTTGGTGCCCTCCTCCTCGAAGAGGTAGGGCACGGCGTCCAGGCGGAAACCGTCGATGCCGAGGTCCAGCCAGAACCGCAGGACGTCGAGCATGGCCTCCTGGACGGCCTCGTTCTCGAAGTTCAGGTCGGGCTGGTGGCTGAAGAACCGGTGCCAGTAGAACTGCCCGCGGACCGGGTCGTAGGTCCAGTTCGACGACTCGGTGTCGATGAAGATGATCCGCGCGTCGGCGTACTTCGAGTCGTCGTCGCTCCACACGTAGAAGTCGCCGTACGGACCCTCGGGGTCCCGCCGCGACTCCTGGAACCAGAGGTGCTGGTCCGAGGTGTGGTTCATGACCAGGTCGGTGATGATGCGGATCCCGCGCTTGTGCGCCTCGTCCAGCAGCGTCACGAAGTTCTCGACCGTCCCGAACTCCGGCAGCACGGCTCGGAAGTCGCTGATGTCGTAGCCGCCGTCGCGCAGGGGCGAGTCGTAGAACGGTGGCAGCCAGATGCAGTCGATGCCGAGCCAGGCCAGGTAGTCCAGCTTGGCGGTCAGACCGTCCAGGTCGCCGGTGCCGTCCCCGTCGGAGTCGGAGAAGGCCCGCACGAGCGCTTCGTAGAAGACCGCGCGCTTGTACCAGTCCGGATCGAGCGGCAGTTGCCGCGCGTGCTTGAAGCTCTCGGACTGGGGTTCGACGAGATGCCCGTCAGCGGTGTGCGGGTGCGCCGCGGCGGTCTCGACGGACCGGTCCGGCGTGTGGGCCCGCAGTCTGGGCGGGTGAGGCAGTGAAATGGTCATGTGCGCCCTCAGGACGTCTGGCGGTGGATCGAGAACACGTGCGCGACCTGCTGGTACGGGTCGAGGCGGACAGCGTTGTGCTGTCCCCAATCGAAACTTGCCCCGGTGAGCTCATCGACTACCCGGAACCGCTCGTGCCAGTCGAACCCGAGCTCCGGCATGTCGAGCGCTGTGTTGCCCCAGTGGGTGTTGTGCGGGTCGAGCGTGCACACCACGAGGACGGTGTCGTCCCCCGATTGCTTGGAGAAACAGAGCAGCGCTTCGTTGTCGACGTGGTGGAAGCGGAGGTTCGTGAGCCGGTGCAGCGCCGGGTGGGCACGGCGCAACTCGTTGAGCCGACCCAGGAACGGAGCCAGCGTACGCCCCTCCGCTTCGGCCTGCTTCCAGTCGCGGGGACGCAGCTGGTACTTCTCCGAGTCCAGGTACTCCTCGGAACCAGGGCGCACCGCGACGTGCTCGTAGAGCTCGTAGCCGGAGTAGACCCCCCAGGTGGGCGACATCATGCTCGCCAGCACCGCGCGGATCGCGAACATCGCCGGACCGCCGTACTGCAGCGACGCGTGCAGGATGTCGGGGGTGTTCACGAAAAAGTTCGGGCGCATGTAGTGCCCGGACTCGACCAGCTCGCGGCCGTACTCCTCGATCTCCCACTTGGCCGTGCGCCAGGTGAAGTAGGTGTACGACTGGGTGAAGCCGATCTTCGCCAGGTGGTGCATCATCGCCGGGCGGGTGAAGGCCTCGGCTAGGAACAGCACGTCCGGATCGACCTTCTTGACCTCCCAGATCAGCCAGTGCCAGAAGTCGGTCGGCTTCGTGTGGGGGTTGTCGACCCGGAAGATCTTCACGCCGTGCGAGACCCAGAGCAGTACGACGCGGAGCATCTCGGCGTAGATGCCGTTCCGGTCGTTGTCGAAGTTGAGCGGGTAGATGTCCTGGTACTTCTTCGGCGGGTTCTCCGCGTAGGCGATCGTGCCGTCGGGCAGCGTCGTGAACCACTCCGGGTGCTCGGTGACCCACGGGTGGTCCGGCGCGCACTGCAGGGCGAGGTCGAGCGCGACCTCCATGCCCAGCTCGCGGGTGCGGGCGACGAACGCGTCGAAGTCCTCGAACGTGCCCAGCTGCGGGTGGATCGCGTCGTGCCCGCCCTCGGCCGAGCCGATCGCCCACGGCGAGCCGACGTCCTCCGGGCCCGGCGTCAGCGTGTTGTTCTTGCCCTTGCGGTTGACCCGGCCGATCGGGTGGATCGGCGGCAGGTAGACGACGTCGAAGTTCATGTCGGCGATCGCCGGCAGGCGGCGGGCCGCGGTGCGGAACGTGCCGTGCGTCGGCGCGCCGACGGCGTCCGAACCGGCCTCGGGGACGACCGCGCCCTCCGAGCGGGGAAAGAACTCGTACCAGGCGCCGTAGAGCGCGCGCTCCCGGTCCACCCAGACGCTGAACGCGGGGGAGCGGGTCACCAGGTCGCGGACCGGCCGCTCGCGCATGACGTCGGCGAGCGCCAGGCCCTGCTCGACCCGCTCGGCCAGCGGCCTGGTGGTGTCGCGCAGCGCCGCGGCGGCCTCGAACAGCTCGTCGCGCCGCTGGCGGGGGGCGAACCGGCCGGCCTTGAGCAGCAGCCGCGCGCCGGTCTCCAGGTCGTTGGCGAGCTCCACCGCGGACTGTCCGGCGGCGATCTTCACCTCGACGGCGTGGTGCCACGTCTCGTAGGGATCGCCCCAGGCCTCGACGACGAACGTCCAGCGGCCCGGGCTGTCCGGAACCACCGACGCGTGCCACCGATCGTTCTCACCCCGCACCATCGGAGCGAACGGTGTTCGACGCCCATCGGGGGCGGTCCACACCACGTTCGCCCCGACCGCGTCGTGGCCTTCACGGAAGACCGTGGCGGAGACGGGCATGAGTTCACCCACGACGGCGCGGGCGGGATACAAACCCGCGGCCACGACGGGGGTGATGTCTTCGATCGCGAAGCGTCCGGTCATCAAGGCCTACCGTATCGAGTCAGAGGGACGGTCGCGGTTACGGTCAGGTGCCCCCGACCCAGGGTCCCCTGTGCACGATGCGTGAGAGTCCCTGTGGAGGTATAGCCGCCCCGAAGTAAAAATACTTGCGGGACACGGAGGCAATGTTCGCGCCCGTGACACGGGAACCAACCCCGGCGTCTGTAGGGTGCGGGCCGTGAGAGCCCTACGTCGTTTTACCGTGCGGGCCAAGCTGCCCGAACCACTGGCCCCGCTGGGCGAACTCGTGATGAACCTGCGGTGGTCGTGGAATCCGCCCACGGTCGACTTGTTCGCCTCCGTGGACGCGAAGCTATGGGACCAGGTCAGGCAGGATCCGGTGCGGCTGCTGGGTGAGGTCTCGGGCCATCGCCTGGAGGCGCTGGCGGCCGACGACGGCTTCCTGGCGCGCCTGAACGAGGCCCACGCCGACCTGCAGCGCTACCTCACCGAGCCGCGCTGGTACCAGGAGCGGGCGCGTGAAGGAGCCGACTCCGGCGAGCCGCTGCCGACCTCGATCGCGTACTTCTCGCCCGAGTTCGGCATCACCGAGGTGCTGCCGCAGTATTCCGGCGGCCTCGGCATCCTGGCCGGCGACCACCTCAAAGCCGCGAGCGACCTCGGCGCGCCGATCGTCGGCGTCGGGCTGCTGTATCGATCCGGATACTTCAGTCAGTCGCTCACCGCCGACGGTTGGCAGGCCGAGCACTACCCGCCGCTGGACCCGCACGGCCTGCCGCTGCAGCGGCTCGCGGACGCCGACGGGTTGCCGCTGCGTGTCTCGGTGAACCTGCCCGAGCACCGGGTGCTGCACGCGCATGTCTGGAAGGCGCAGGTCGGCCGCGTTCCGCTGCTGCTGCTCGACTCCGACATCGAGGACAACGGCCCGGCCGAGCGGGGCGTCACCGACCGCCTGTACGGCGGCGGCGCCGACCACCGGCTGCTGCAGGAGATCCTGCTCGGGGTCGGTGGCGTCCGGGCGCTGCGTGCCTACGCTGCGCTGACCGGGGAGCCCGCTCCCGAGGTGTTCCACACCAACGAGGGCCACGCCGGCTTCCTCGGCGTTGAGCGCATCCGCGAGCTCGTCCAGGGGTCCGGACTGACGTTCGACCAGGCGCTGCACGCCGTGCGCGCGGGTACCGTCTTCACGACCCACACCCCGGTGCCGGCCGGCATCGACCGCTTCTCCCGCGACCTGATCGCGCACGTGTTCGGCGCCGGCGTGCTCGCCGACGTGCCCGGCGTGCCGATCGACCGGCTGCTGGCGCTCGGCGCCGAGGACGACCCGGGCGTGTTCAACATGGCCCACATGGGTCTGCGCCTGGGCCAGCGCGCCAACGGCGTGAGCAAGCTCCACGGGATCGTCAGCCGGGAGATGTTCAACAACCTGTGGCCCGGGTTCGAGTCGGGCGAGGTGCCGATCACCTCGGTCACCAACGGCGTCCACGCGCCGACGTGGGTGGCGCGCGAGACCGCGGAGCTGGGCACCGGCCGGATCGACGACGACCTCTGGGCCGCGATCGGCCAGGCGCCCGGCAAGGACATCTGGTCCACCCGGCGGACGCTCCGCGCGAAGCTGGTCGGCGAGGTCCGCCGCCGCCTGCGTGAGTCGTCGCTGCGCCGCGGGCACACCGACGCCGAGCTCGGCTGGATCGAACAGGTCTTCGACCCCGACGTGCTGACGATCGGCTTCGCCCGCCGGGTGCCGTCCTACAAGCGGCTCACGCTCATGCTGCGCGACCCCGAGCGGCTGCGCGCGCTGCTGCTCGACCAGGACCGCCCGGTGCAGTTCGTGATCGCCGGCAAGAGCCACCCCGCCGACGAGGGCGGCAAGATGCTGATCCAGCAGATGGTGCGCTTCACCGACGACCCGGCCGTCCGCAACCGGATCGTGTTCCTGCCCGACTACGACATCGGCATGGCCCGGTACCTGTACTGGGGCTGCGACGTCTGGTTGAACAACCCGCTGCGCCCGCTGGAGGCCTGCGGCACGTCCGGCATGAAGGCGTCGCTCAACGGCGGTCTCAACCTGTCCATCCGGGACGGCTGGTGGGACGAGATGTTCGACGGTGAGAACGGGTGGGCGATCCCCACCGCCGACGGCGTCATCGACCCCGACCGGCGCGACGACCTGGAGGCGGCGGCGTTCTACGACCTGCTGACCACCCACGTCCGGACGCTGTTCTACGACCGCGGCGAGGACGGCGTTCCGGCCCGCTGGCTGGAGATGGTGCGTCACACGCTCAGCTCGCTCGGCCCGAAGCTCACCGCGGAGCGGATGGTGGCCGAGTACGTCGAGCGGCTCTACGCACCGGCGGCGCGCGGCTCGGCCCGGGTGCTCGCGAACGACTACGCGGGCGCGCGTGAGCTGGCCGAGTGGCGTGGCCGGGTCGCCGACCACTGGACCGGCGTCAAGGTGGCGCACGTGGAGTCGTCCGGGATCGGCGACACGCCCGAACTAGGCGCGTCGGTGAACATCCGGGCCGAGGTGAACCTCGGCGGGTTGAGCCCGGACGCGGTGGCGGTGCAGGCCTGCTACGGAACGGTCGATCTGGACGACGTCCTGCACGACGTCCACACCGTTCCGATGCGTTCGCTGGGCAACGGCGGTGACACCTACCGGTACGAGGCCGACATCCCGCTGGAGCAGGCCGGGCCGTTCGGCTACACCGTGCGGGTACTCCCGACCCACGAGTTGCTGACGGATCCGGTGGAGCTCGGGCTAGTGACGACCGCCTGAATCAGTTCTGGATCATAATTCACGCATGGCGATAGCAGGCGGTACCGAGCGGTCCGCCGCGGGCTCCCCCGAGTCCGCGGCGGACGGGCGGGGTCTGTCCGGCCTCGAGGACGAACTGCGGGTCGTCCACACCCGAATCGACCAGGTCAAGGCGCGGATGCGCTCCGCGATCGACGTGTTCGGGCTGCTCGGCTTCGGGCTGGCGTTCGTCGGCCTGATCGTCGTCGCCGGCCTCGCGGCGGTGTCGTTCACGTCCGGCGACCGCGGGGTCGGCATGCTGTTCAGCGCGCTGACCGTCGTCGCGCTCCCGATCGTCGGCATCGCCGCCTGGCACGCGTTCGGTGCGCTGTGGGCGCTCAACGGCGAGCTGACCGTGCTGCGCAAGCGGGAAGCGACGATCTTCGGCGAGTTGGAGAGCGTCACCGGCCCGGCGCCGGCCCGCGCGACCGACGAGACGCTCGTCGACGGCGGCCCGCCCACCGGGCTCGGCGGCTTCGGCGGCGGTTTCGGTCGCGGTCCCCGCCGGGTCGCGCTGCGTGAACCACCGGCCGGCAACACGTCCGACGGCTACCGCGAGATCACCACCGAGAACCGTGGCTTCTTCGGACGTACCACGGCCCTCTGGTTACTCGTCGGGGGCGGAATCCTCTTCCTGATCTTCATCCTCGGCGTCGCGCTGGGCACCGCCAGCACCAACTAGCCCGACGTCGCCCGCAGCAGCACCGTCGACCAGGCCGAGAGCGGGCGGGACGTGCCGCCGTCGAGCGTCTCGCTGCCGTCGGGCAGGTCGGGCCGGGCGGTGTCGAACACGACCTGGTACCGCTCGGCCCAGGGCGGTCCGGGCAGGCGCACCTCGAGGTCACCGTCGGCGGCGTGGATCCAGAGCAGGTACGAGTCGTCGACGATGCGCTCGCCACGCAGCGTCCGGTTCCGGATCTGGTCGCCGTTGAGGAACATGCCGAGCGTCCGGGCGTCGTGGCGGTTCCAGTCGTCCGGGCCCATCAGGCCGCCGTCCGGCCGGAACCAGGCCAGGTCGCTCACCGGGTTCTCGACGTCGTTCGGCGCGCCGACGAAGAACGAGCGCTGCCGGAACACCGGCGCCTTGCCCCGCAGCGCGATCAGCCGGGACGTGAACGCGAGCAGGCTCTCCGCTTCCGGATCGAGCTTCCAGTCCATCCAGGAGATCTCGCTGTCCTGGCAGTAGGCGTTGTTGTTGCCGTGCTGGGTGCGGCGCATCTCGTCGCCGGCGGTGAGCATCGGTACGCCGGCCGAGAGCACGAGCGTCGCCAGCGCGTTGCGGATCTGCCGGTTGCGCAGCGCGAGCACCGCGCCGTCGTCGGTCTCGCCCTCGACCCCGCAGTTCCAGGACCGGTTGTCGTCGGTGCCGTCCCGGTTCTCCTCGCGGTTGGCCTCGTTGTGCTTGTGGTTGTAGGTGAACAGATCACGCATCGTGAAGCCGTCGTGCGCGGTGATGAAGTTGATCGACGCGAACGGGCGGCGGCCGTCGTCCTGGTACAGGTCCGACGAGCCGGAGAGCCGGTACCCGAGCTCGCCGAGGCCGCCGGCGCCGCGCCAGAGGTCGCGTACGGCGTCGCGGTAGCGCCCGTTCCACTCCGTCCACAGCGGAGGGAAGTTGCCCACCTGGTACCCGCCGGCGCCGACGTCCCACGGTTCGGCGATCAGCTTGAGCTGGTTGACGACCGGGTCCTGGTGGATGACCGCCATGAACGCCGAGAGCTGGTCGACGTCGTGCATGGACCGGGCCAGCGCCGACGCGAGGTCGAACCGGAAGCCGTCGACGCCCATGTCCAGCGCCCAGTAACGCAGCGAGTCCATCAGCATCTGCAGCATCGCCGGTTGCCGGGCGTCGAGCGTGTTGCCGCAGCCGGTGTAGTCGACGTAACGGCTGCCGTCGTCCTGGGCGAGCCGGTAGTACCCGCGGTTGTCGATGCCGCGGAAGCTCAGCGTCGGCCCGTCCGCCCCGCCCTCGGCGGTGTGGTTGTAGACGACGTCGAGGATGACCTCGATACCGGCCGCGTGCAGCGCGGCCACCATGTCGCGGAACTCCTCGACCTGGCCGCCTGCGTCGCCCCGGGAGGAGAAGCGGGAGTCGGGGGCGAAGTAGCCGAGCGTGTTGTAGCCCCAGTAGTTCGGGAGGCCTCGGGCGGCGATCGTCGGCTCGGTGACCATGTGGTGCACCGGCAGCAGCTCGACGCTGGTCACCCCGAGCTTCACCAGGTGGTCGATGACGGCGGGGTGGGCCAGGCCGGAGTAGGTGCCCCGCAGGTGCTCGGGCACCTCCGGGTGGCGCATCGTGAAGCCGCGCACGTGCAGCTCGTAGATGACCGTGTCCTCCCAGGGCACCCGGGGCCGGGTGTGGGAGAGGCCGGTGGAGCGGGCCAGCACGACCGAGCGCAGCGTGTGCGGTGCGGAGTCGCGCGGGTCGGGCCAGCCGCGGGCGGCGTCGCCGGTGTGGCCGTAGAGGGACGGGTCGTAGTCGACCTGGCCGGAGTAGGCCCGTGCGTACGGGTCCATCAGCAGCTTGGCCGGGTTGAACCGGTGCCCGCCGAGCGGGTTCCACGGGCCGTGCACCCGGAAGCCGTACCGCTGACCCGGCCCCACGTCGGGCACGTAGCCGTGCCAGACGTGGTAGGTGCTCTCCTCGAGCAGGAGCCTCCGCTCGTGGCCGGCCTCGTCGAAGAGACAGAGGTCGACGCCGATCGCGTGCGGACTCCACAGCGAGAAGTTGACGCCGTCGCCGTCCCAGGTCGCTCCGAGCGGAAACGGATGACCGGGCCAGGGACCATCGACATCGACGCTCATGGCACCCCCAAGCAGCCTGTTGTGCACAGATTAGGGGGTTGCGCGGGGAAACCGTACCGAGACCTCCCGAGATGTAGCCCAGCGCCTGGTTCTCCTGGGTACCAAGCGGCGCGCCGGGGCGGGGGAGGACGTCCGTGGTTGGCCCGCGTGTTGTTGGATGGGTACGTGCCTGACGCTTCTCGTCCCTCCGCCGTCGGCCGCGCGAGCGTGCCCTCCGTCTCCCCGGTCTTCTCCGTGACCCGCGGCGTCTCGGTCCTGCCTGATTCGGCGCTGCCGACGCCCGCGTCGCGTCCGAAGCCGAAGCCGGCCGCCCCGGCGCCGCGGACCTACCCCGAGCCCGACCCGGACGCGGTGCTCGACCTGGCCGGGGTCACGGTCACGCGCTCGGGCAACGACCTGCTGGACGAGATCGACTGGCAGGTCCGGGAGGACGAGCGCTGGGTGGTGCTCGGCCCGAACGGCGCCGGCAAGACCACGCTGCTCTCGGTCGCGGCCGCGCGTCTGCACCCCACCCGCGGCCGGGTCGCGATCCTCGGTGAGCAGCTCGGCAAGGTGGACGTCTTCGAGCTCCGGCCGCGGATCGGGCTCTCGTCGGCGTCGCTGGCCGAGCGGATCCCGTCCGACGAGACGGTCGCCGACGTGGTGGTCACGGCCGCGTACGCCGTCGTGGGCCGCTTCACCGAGCAGTACGACGGTCTGGACGCCGACCGCGGCCGCTCGCTGCTGGCCCAGTTCGGCGTCGAGCACCTGGCGTCCCGGCTCTACGGGACGCTGAGTGAGGGCGAGCGCAAACGCGTCCAGATCGCCCGTGCGCTGATGACCGACCCCGAGGTGCTGATGCTCGACGAGCCGGCCGCCGGGCTCGACCTGGGCGGCCGGGAAGACCTCGTACGCCGGCTCTCGATCCTGGCCAGCGACCCCGCTTCGCCCGCGCTGGTGCTGGTCACGCACCACGTCGAGGAGATCCCGCCGGGCATCACCCACGCGCTGCTGCTGCGCGGGGGCAAGGTCGTCGCGGCCGGGCCGCTGGCTGAGGCGCTCACCGCGCGGACGCTGTCGAGCACGTTCGGCCTGGCCCTCCGCCTCGACCGTGTCGACGACCGGTACGCTGCTCGCGCACAGTAACGGGGTGCGGTTCTGGCGGAAATGTGACAGAACCCTTTGATCGGCTACCGCGTGACCCCTTTACAGTGGACACCGGGAGATCTTCGGGGAGCGCACACCCATGGGCCGGCACGACCAGATGGTCCTCGACATCGGCGAGGACGTCGACGGGTACCGCGTCGAGTCGTTCATCGCCCGCGGCGGGATGGCTGTCGTCTACAAAGCACGTGACCGACGCCTCGGGCGCCCGGTCGCGCTCAAGCTGATCGCGCCCGAGCTCGCGGCCGACACGACGTTCCGGGCGCGGTTCACCCGGGAGAGCGAGCTCGCGGCCTCCCTCGACCACCCGAACGTGCTGCCGATCTACCAGGCCGGCGAGCTCGACGGGATGCTGTGGACGGCGATGCGTTTCGTCGACGGCGAGGACCTCGACACGGTGCTGAGCCGCCGGGGCCGCCTGACGCCGGACGAGACGATCACGATCTTCACGGCCGTGGGCGCCGCGCTCGACGCGGCCCACGCGCGCCAGCTCGTGCACCGCGACGTGAAGCCGGGCAACATCCTGCTCACCGGCCAGGACAGCGACGACGGCGACATGAACCTCGTCGCGCGGCACATCTACCTCACCGACTTCGGGCTCACCAAGCGCAGCGCCGACGTCACCGGCCTCACCACCGCGGGCCAGTTCCTCGGCACGATCGCGTACGTCGCGCCGGAGCAGATCGCCAGCCAGGCCGTCGACCACCGCGCCGACGTGTACTCGCTGGGGTGCGTGCTGTACCACGTGCTGACCGGCGCGGCGCCGTTCGCGCGGGACGACTACGTGGCGATGCTGTGGGCGCACATCAGCTCGCCGCCGCCGGTGCTGTCGGAGGTGCTCGCGGACGTGCCGCCCGCGGTCGACGCGGTGATCCAGTCGGCGATGGCGAAGGAGCCGAGCGCGCGGCCCGACAGTTGCGGTGCGCTCGTCGGGCAGCTGCGTGACGCGTTCGGGCTGGCCGCGCAGATTCCGTTCCGCCTGGCCGACCGGCCGGGGAAGGTCGCCGGTGTCCGCGACCGCTACGTCAGCGAACCGGCCGACGACACCCCGACGGTGGTCAAGGGCACGCCCTCCGGGCCTCCCGCCGGTGCGGTTCCGCCGGTGGCGGCCGAGCCGCCCGGCGCCGCGGCGACCCGGCCGGCGAGCCTCCCGCCGCGGCCGTCCGGCCCGCCGGAAGCGTCCGGCGAGGCGACACCGCCGGCGGCCGGGCCCGTGCCGCCGTCGGGGGAGAGCTTGGAGGAGGCGCTGGCGTTACGGCCGGTGTCGTCCGAACCCGGGCCCTCGCCGCGTCGGGCCGAGCCCACGGTGGTCGAACCCACGGTGGTCGAACCCGCCCTCGTCGAGCCCACCGTGGTCGAGAGCCCGTCGGGGGCCCGCGCCGAGGCGATCGCGCAGCGGGATTCGCCACCCACGCTGGTGAGCCACCGCCGCGACCCCGAGCCGCCGGCCGCGCCCGACCGTCCCCGCCGCATCGCGCTCGTCGCCGGGCTCGTCGCCCTGGTGGTGCTCGCCGGCGGCGCGGGCTTCTGGATCCTCCGCCCCGACGGCCCCGACCGCGCGGTCACGGCCGCCCCGTCGCGGACCCCGTCGGCGTCCGCGGCCCCGGGCCCCAGCATCCCGGCCAGCGTCGCGAAGCCGACCGTCCTCGCGCAGGTGAAGGTCGGCAACGGCCCCCAGGGCATCGCGTTCTCGCGGGACGGCAGGCGCGTCTACATCGCCAACAGCAACGAACGCTCGGTGTCGGTGGTCGACAACGAGGACCACCGGGCGACCCGGGTCATCCGGACGCCCAACCAGCCGCAGTACGTCGCGGCCAGCCCCACCCTGGACCGGCTCTACGTGTCGACCCACAACGACAACGGTGGCGGCAACGCGATCGTGGTGATCGACACCGTGAAGTCCACGGTGGTCACGAGCATCGCGGTCGAGCAGGCGACCGACTCGCACCCCTACGCGCTCGCGGTGTCGCCGGACGGGTCGCTGCTCTACGTGCCCGACCACGACCGCGAAGTGGTGCTGGTCATCGACACCGCGACGAACAAGTTGGCGAGCAGGCTGGCGGTGGCCCCGCGTCCGCACTCGGTGGCGTTCGCCGGGAGCACCGCCTACGTGGCCAACCACGAGTCGAACCAGGTGTCGGTCGTCGACACGAAGAAGACCTCGGTGGCGGCCACGATCCCGGTCGGCGCGGCACCGCACAGCGTGGCGGCCAGCCCCGACCGCAGCCGCGTCTACACCGCCAACTACGACGACGGCACGACGTCGGTGATCGACACGAAGACCAGGAAGAGGATCGGTCCGGACGCGAAGGTCGGCACGAACCCGCGCTGCGTCGCGGTCTCCGCCGACGGCAAGCACGCGTACTTCGCGGTGACCGGCGACGACACGCTCACCGTGCTCGACACGACGACGATGAAGCAGACGGCGTCGATCAAGCTGGGCGTCGACCCGTACGTGGTCGCGGTCTCTCCGGACGGGCGCACCGGCTACGTGACCAACCGGGAGTCCGACACGGTGACCGTGCTCTCGCTCACGGCCTGAGACCCGGATGGCTACCCGCCGGTAGGCTGCGGCGAACGGCGTCGTCGAAGGGTGGTCGGAGCGGATGACCGGTGAGTTCGTGAACCTCGAGGTGGCGGATGGGGTCGGCACGATCCGGCTCGACCGGCCGAAGATGAACGCGCTCAACACCCAGGTGCAGGGTGAGCTGCGCGCCGCGGCCGAGGAGGCGACGCGCCGCGACGACGTCCGGGCGGTCGTGCTCTACGGCGGGCCGAAGGTGTTCGCGGCCGGTGCGGACATCAAGGAGTTCGCCGAGACCTCCTACACCCAGATGGTGTCGCGGGCCGAGGCGCTCACCGGGTCGCTGAGCGCGGTCGCGCGCATCCCGAAGCCGGTCATCGCCGCGGTCACCGGGTACGCGCTCGGCGGCGGGTGCGAGCTGGCGCTCACCGCGGACTTCCGGGTGGCGGGGGAGAACGCGAAGCTCGGCCAGCCGGAGATCCTGCTCGGCATCATCCCCGGCGCGGGTGGCACCCAGCGGCTGACGCGTCTGGTCGGCCCGTCGAAGGCCAAGGACCTGATCTACTCCGGCCGCTTCGTGGACGCCGCCGAGGCGCTCGCGATCGGGCTCGTCGACAAGGTCGTACCGGCCGAGGACGTGTACGCGGCGTCGGTCGAGTGGGCGTCGACGTTCGTGAACGGGCCGGCCTACGCGTTGCGTGCCGCGAAGGCCGCGATCGACGGTGGCCTCGACGTCGACCTGGAGACCGGGCTGCGGCTGGAGAGCCACTTGTTCGCCGGTCTGTTCGCCACCGAGGACAAGCGCATCGGCATGGAGTCGTTCCTCGCCAGCGGTCCGGGCAAGGCGAAGTTCACCGGCGCCTAGAGCGTCCGGCTCACCGCCGTGAACCCGGCGTAGGCCGCCAGCTCCCGCGGCTCGGGCGCGGCCGCGCCCTCGGGCCCCGGCCGCAGCGCCGCCGAGCCGGGTAGTGCGGGGCTGACCGGGGCGACCGCGGGCAGGGTGTGCCCGGTGCGTCGCGGGGCGGCGGTGGGAACGGCGCGCCAGGTGCGTCGCCAGAGGTCCGGGAGGCTGGGCCGCCGGGTGTGCTGCCGGCGGCGCTTGGCCAGACGCTTGGTCCAGCCGGACACCCGGCGGCCGGCCGGGTCCTCGACGAACCGGTGCAGCGCCGAGGCCAGCGCCACGACCAGCGCCGCGACGATCACCAGCACGACCCAGCGGTTCAGCCCGAGCCGCTCGTTGCCGAGGGTCAGCAGCGAGTAGCCGATGTTCTCGTGCACCAGGTAGAGCGGGTAGGTCAGCGCGCCCAGGAACGCCACCCGCGCCGCTCCCGGCACGGTGACGCCGTTGACCAGCAGAACGAACACCGCGAACGTCGCCAGCAGCACCGACGCGACGACCACGCCGGAGAATTCGACGTCGTACTTCGCGGTCAGCGACCCGGCGAACGACACCCCGAGCCGCACGGCCCACACGCACGAGAGCACGGTCAGCACGACGGCGGCCCAGCGCTGGCGGCGGGACAGGTCGGTCCCGGGCCCGTCGGTGGCCAGCAGCGCGAACCCGACCCCGGCGACGAAGTACGGCGCCCACTCCGGCACGAACAGCCGGCCCCAGCCCGTCGACATCGGCGCGTAGTGGTGCGCGACCGAGATCGCGAGCCAGATCCCGGCCCCGGCCAGCACGCGGTTCGCGGTCAGCCCGAACGCCGCCCCGATCGCGACCAGCCCGTAGAACGCCAACTCGACCAGGAGCGTCCAGTACACCCCGTCGACGTACGTGACACCGAACGCCTCGCTGCCCATCGTGAGGTTCGCGGCCCACTGGCCGAACGTCACCGCGTGCCGGTCGCCGGGCAGCACGGTCACCGCCAGCGCGGTCAGCGTGCACGCCGCCCAGAACGCCGGGTAGAGACGCCCGGCGCGGTTGAGCAGGAACACCCCGGGGGAGCGGCCCCACGCGCTGCGCAGGATCACGAAGCCACTGATGACGAAGAACACGTCGACGCCGAGGTAGCCGTAGCGGAAGTACTCGGCGACGCCCTCGAAACCGGTGGTGGCCAGCGGGTCGGAGCCGGTGGCCGAGCGGAACAACCAGTGGAACCCGACGACCGAGAGGGCGGCGAGCAACCGGAGGACGTCGAGTTCGGAGCAGCGCCGGAACCGGCCTGCGGCGGACGGGAACGTGGTGCCGGGGCGCGGCCGTGATTCGGCGAGGGGTGTCGAGCTCACCGCTCTCAGGTATCCACCGACGGCGGTGAGCGAACCCGGAGCGGTCGGTTTTCCGACCCCCGGTGCCCTGATTCACAGGTGTCGCCTACCCTGACGGCGCCGAGCGTGTGCGCACGGTACCGGTGGAGGAGAGCGGGATGACGTACCCACAGGACCCGCAAGGGTGGCAGCAGCAACCAGGCGGCTACGACCCCAACGGCGGGGGCTACGGCGATCCCTACGCGCAACCGGGCACGTACCAGCCCGCCTACGACCCCACCACCGGTCAGCCGGCGCAACCGGGCCCGTTACCGCCGGGCTACCCGAACGCCCCCACGTCGGGCTACCCGCCGGGCGCGCCGACGTCCGGGTACCCGACGTCCGGGTACCCGACGTCCGGCTACCCGGGCGCGCCCACGTCCGGTTACCCGGGTGCACCGACCTCCGGGTATCCCGGTGCGCCGACCTCCGGTTACCCGGCCGCCGGCTACGGCGGGTACCCGCCGGTGCCGCCGCCGAAGAAGAGCCGCACCGGCCTGATCCTCGGCATCGTGGCCGGTGCCGTCGTGCTGCTGGTCATCGCCGGGTCGATCGGCGCCTGGGCGCTGCTGTCCGACGAGCCGAATCCCACCCCGACCGCGACCGCGGCCCCGCCGAGCCGGTCGCCGGCCCCGTCGGTCTCCCCGACCGACCCCGCGCAGCTCGCCCAGTTCAAGGACCCCGACCTGCGTGAGTTCGCCCGGCGCGCGGCCGGCGAGTCCGACCGCTGCGAGGTGATCACGTCGACGATCCCGGCCGGCAACAACGCGGCCGAGGCGGTGAAGTGCCTCTACAGCTCGAACTACCAGGTCTACTTCCTGCGCTACAAGACGCTCACCGACCGCGACTCGTACGCCCAGTCGGCGCGCACCGGCTTCTCCGACGACTCGCTCGTCGTCGACGGGGACACGTTCTGGACCGACGACAAGCAGGTGCGCCAGGGCAACTACATCACCGGACACAACACCAGCGACAACAACCGCTACTCGTACTGGGACGTCCCCGGGAAGCCCGTCTCCGGCGAGATCTACGCGACCAGCAGCGACGCGGCCGCCATCGAGCAGTTCTGGCGGACGATTCGCTGACGCCCGCGGTTACCGACAAGTAGGGTCGGCAACCATGAGCGAAACCGGTACCGAGATGGAGGGCCACGGCGGCGAACTCGCCCTGGCCGCGCTGCGGGCCCGCGGGGTCAGCGCGATGTTCACGCTCTCCGGCGGGCACGTGTTCCCGCTGTACGACGCGGCGCACACCACCGGCTTCCCGCTCATCGACGTCCGGCACGAGCAGAGTGCGGTCTTCGCGGCCGAGGCGACCGCGAAGCTCACCCGCCGTCCCGGGCTCGCGGTGCTGACCGCGGGGCCCGGCGTCACCAACGGGATCTCCGGGGTCACGTCGGCGAAGTTCAACGGGTCGCCGGTGGTCGTGCTCGGCGGCCGGGCCCCGCAGATGCGCTGGGGCGCCGGCTCGCTGCAGGAGTTCGACCACGTCCCGGTGCTGGCGCCGATCACGAAGCACGCGGCCACGGTGACCGACGTCAATGCGCTGGCCGCCGACGTCGGTACCGCCGCCGACCTGGCGCTGCGCCCGCACCGCGGCCCGGTCTTCCTCGACCTGCCGATGGACGTGGTGTTCGACCGGGCGACGTCCCGGATCGAGCCGCCGGAGGTGCCGGTGCTGCTGGAGGCCGATCCGTCCGAGGTCGCCCGGGCGGCCGACCTGATCGCGTCGGCCCGGCGGCCGGTGCTCGTCGCCGGCTCCGACGTCTACGCGGGCTCGGCCGAGCTCGCGCTGGTGGCGGCGGCGGAGGCGTTGCGCGTGCCGGTGATCAGCAACGGCCAGGGCCGCGGCTGCATCCCCGCCGACCACCCGCTGGCGTTCGCCCGGGCCCGCGGAGCGGCGTTCAAGTCCGCCGACGTCGTCGTCGTGATCGGCACGCCGCTGGACTTCCGGCTCGGTTTCGGCACGTTCGGCGACGCGCAGGTCGTGCACGTCGTCGACTCGCCGACGCAGCGCGCCGGGCACGTCACCACGGCCGCGGCGCCGGTCGGTGACCTGGCCACGATCCTCACCGCGTTCGCGGACCACACCGGCGCGCGCACCGACCACGAGGACTGGATCGCGTCGCTGCGTGAGCTCGAGAACGCCGCCCGGGCGAAGGACCTCGACCTGCTGCGTGCCGACACCGACCCGATCAAGCCGGCCCGGATCTACGGTGAGCTGCGCCAGGTGCTCGACCGGGACGCGGTCGTGATCTGCGACGGCGGTGACTTCGTCTCGTACGGCGGGCGCTACCTCGACTCGTACACGCCGGGCTGCTGGCTCGACCCGGGGCCGTACGGGTGCCTCGGCACCGGCGCCGGGTACGCGATCGGCGCCCGGGTGGCGCGGCCGGACGCGCAGATCTGCGTGCTGTTCGGCGACGGAGCGGCCGGGTTCTCGCTGATGGACGTCGAGTCGCTGGTGCGCCAGCAGCTGCCGGTGGTCATGGTCGTGGGCAACAACGGGGTGTGGGGGCTGGAGAAGCACCCGATGCAGGCCGTCTACGGGTACGACGTCGCGGCCGACCTGCAGCCGGGCCTCCGCTACGACGACGTGGTCCGCGCGCTCGGTGGTGCGGGGGAGACCGTGGAGAAGCCGGGTGACCTCGGCCCCGCACTCCGCCGCGCCTTCGACGCCGGTGTGCCCTATCTGGTCAACGTGCTCACCGACCCGGCGGACGCCTATCCCCGGTCGTCGAACCTCGCCTGAAAAGTTTTTTCCGGCGTGGTGTCGTAGGGCGGCCGCGCGCTTCGTGGGGAGGGTGAAGGCACCCTACGAACGGAGCGCGCGGTGAAGCTCAGCGTCAACATGTTCATGACCCTCGACGGGGTCGTCCAGAGCCCCGGAGCCCCCGACGAGGACACCTCCGGCGGGTTCACCCGCGGTGGCTGGGTGGCGCCGCTCTTCGACGACGACCTCGGCCGCTTCGTCGACGGCTACTTCCAGCAGACCGAGGCCCTGCTCTACGGCCGCCTCACCTACGAGATCATGGCCGCCTTCTGGCCGCAGGTGACCGACCCGGAGAACGGGGTCGCGGCGTCGCTCAACACGCGGCCGAAGTACGTCGTGTCGAACACGCTCACCGAGGCCACCTGGAACAACTCGACGATCCTCAGCGGCGACTTCCTGGCCGCGATCCGCGACCTGAAGAAGCAGCCGGGCCAGGAGCTGCAGCTGCACGGCTGCGCGCGACTCGCCCGCGCACTGCACGACGCCGGCTTGATCGACGTCTACCGGATCATGGTCTTCCCGTTGGTGGTCGGTGACGGCAAGCGGCTGTTCGGAGCGGACGGACCCCCGACCGGGTTCCGCACGGTGAGCGCCGAGACCACGTCGAAGGGGGTCACCGCGCTGACGCTGGAGCCGGTACCGTACGCCACCGCCGGATACACCGTGGTGGACGGCAAAGAACAGATCGAGGAGTGAACACGATGCCCCAGTACATGCTTTCGGTCCACCACACCGGCGGATACCCCGAGGTGGACCCCGACGAGATGCAGGCGCAGTTCGCCGCGGTCGACGCGTTCAACAAGGAGATCACCGGGGCCGGGAAGTGGGTGTTCGGCGGCGGTCTGATGCCGCGTGACACCGCGACGCTGGTGGACGGCACCGGCGCGGAGACCGTGCTCGTGGACGGGCCGTACGCGGAGACCAAGGAGGTGCTCGGCGGCTTCTGGGTCATCGAGGCCGCGAACCTCGACGAGGCGCTGAACTGGGCCTCCAAGGCGTCCAAAGCCTGTGCCAGCCCGGTCGAGGTGCGGCCCTTCCAGGGCGAATGACGGTCATCGACGCCGAGGTCGACCGAATCGTCCGGGCCGAGTACGGGCGCGTCGTCGCCACGCTCGTCCGGCGGTTCGGCGACCTCGACCTGGCCGAGGAGGCGACCGGTGAGGCGCTCCTCGTCGCGGTACGGAGCTGGCGCCGGGACGGGTTGCCGCCGAACCCCGGCGGCTGGCTCGTCACGACGGCGGCCAACCGGGCGATCGACCGGATCCGGCGCGAGTCGGTCCGCGACGCCCGGCAGAAGGAGGCCCTGGTGCTGACGCCGGAATCCACCGATCCGCTCGGCGCGGTCGACGACGACCGGCTGCGCCTGATCTTCATGTGCTGTCACCCGGCGCTGGCCGTCGAGGCCCGGGTCGCGCTCACGCTCCGCCTGGTCGCCGGGCTGTCGATGGCCGAGATCGCGGCGGCGTTCGTCACCCCGGAGACGACGATGGCGCAGCGCCTGACCCGGGCCAAGCGCAAGATCAAGGCCGCGCGCATCCCGTTCGGCGTGCCGTTCGCGCACGACCTCCCGGCCCGGGTGAGCTCCGTGGCCGCGGTCATCTACCTGGTCTTCAACCAGGGCTACTTCGCCACGACGGGCGACGTCCCGGTGCGCGAGGAACTCTGCGACGAGGCGATCCGGCTCGCCCGGCTGCTGCGCCGGCTCCTGCCCGACGAGCCGGAGGTCCTCGGGCTGCTCGCGCTGCTGCTGCTCACCGACGCGCGGCGGCCGGCCCGGTTCGACGGCGGGACGCTGGTGCCGCTGGCCGAGCAGGACCGTGGCCGGTGGGCGCGGCCGCTGATCGCCGAGGGCCACGAGCTGGTCCGCGAATGCCTGCGCCGGCAGCGCCCCGGTCACTACCAGATCCTGGCCGCGATCAACGCCGTGCACACCGACGGACCGGCGACCGACTGGCGCCAGGTGCTCGCGCTCTACGACCAGCTGACGATCGTGGCGCCGTCGTCGGTGGTGGCGCTGAACCGGGCGGTCGCGCTGGCCGAGGTCGACGGTCCGGCGGCGGCGCTGGCCGAGGTCGACGCGCTCGACCTGGTGCCCTACCACGCCTGGCACGCCACCCGGGCCGACCTGCTGCGACGCCTGGGCCGGCCGGGCGAGGCCGCGAGCGCGTACGACGCGGCGATCGCCCTGGCGGACAACCCCGCCGAGCGCGACTTCCTGACCGCCCGGCGAAAGGCGCTCTAGGGCACGGTCTCCTGGCCCGACAGCTTCCCGGGCCTACGCCGACACTCGTGCCACGTGTCCCGCTCTCATGGCCGGCCGGACACCCGCTGGTCGGCCGGGCCGTAGACCGCGTGCACGACGCCGGTGCCGAACGTCGTGGACGAGAGCAGCTTCAGGGGCACCGAGGCGCCGTCGGAGAACAGCTTCTGCCCCTTGCCGACGATGATCGGGTGCACCAGCAGGTGCAGCTCGTCGACGAGCGAGTGCTGCAGCAACCACTGGACCAGGCCCGCGCTGCCGGTGATGCCGAGCCGCTGGTCGGCCTTCAGCTTCGTCAGCTCGGCGGCGACGGCTGCCTCGTCGCCGCTGATGATCGTCGAGTTCTCCCACGAGGCCGTGGTGAGCGTGTTCGAGACGACGTACTTGCGCGCGGCGTTCATCTGCGCGGTCATCGGGTCGTTGGCGTCGGCCTTCGGCCAGTACTCGGCGAAACCGTCGTAGGTGCGGCGGCCGAGCAACATCGCGTCGTTGTCCATCAGCGCGCCGACCGCGGCGCCCATCTCGTCGTCGAAGTACGGGAAGTGCCAGGTCTCCGGCGCCTCGATGACGCCGTCGAGGGAGATGAATTGGCCGGTCGTGATCGATCCCATGGTCAGGAGCCTGGCACGATCGCGCAAGCGAGGCCGAGCGGCGGCGCGCCGAGCGCGAGCAGTTCCTCGTGGAAGCGCCGCGGCGTGGTCCCGGCGCGCTCGCGGAGATCGCGCAGGACGAGCTTTCCCCAGGTGTAGCGGCCGTAGGTGGGGTCGAACGTGCCGCGCCGGGCCTCGGAGACCGCGGCCGGCCCGGACAGGAACGCGTCGGCGGTGAACCGGGCGGTGGCGTCCGCCACCGTCATCGCGCCGCTGTGCAGACCGATCGCGCAGAGCAGGCGGACGACGCGCACCAGCGCCTCCAGCGCGACGCCGGCCTGGAAGCGCGGGTCGCCCTCCCGGAAGCCCTCCTCCAGCGCCAGCTCTTCGACGTAGTGCGCCCAGCCCTCGACGAACGCGCCGGAGAGCAGCAGACGCCGGACGTCGGAGTCGAGGCGGCGCAGCGCCCGGCCGTGGGTGTAGTGGCCGGGAGCCACCTCGTGCACGGTGATCGCGGGCAGGCTCGACCGGTTGAACACCGAGAGCCACTCGTCCTGCTCCGAACGCGGCCACGACGGGTCCGGCGGCGTCACGTGGTACCAGGACGGCGCGTCGCGCTCGTAGGGCGCGGCCCAGTCCATCATGGCCATCGCCCACTGCCGCGACTCCGGCGCCGGCCCGACCAGGCACTCGCCGTCGGTGTCGGGCATCAACCCGGACGCGTTGCTCCAGGCGATCACCTCGTGGGTCAGCGCCTGGGCCTCGGCGAGCACGCCGGTGGCGTCGGGATGGTCGGCGAGCAGCTCGGCGACCGTGGTGGCCGTGGTCCGACCGGGAGCGATGCGTGCGCAGGCGTCGTCGAGCAGCGCACGCATGCGTGCCAGTTCGCGCTCGCCGTCGGCGGCGAGCGCACCCAGGTCGACGTCGAGCGCCTCGGCGCTGCTCAGCAGGGCGGTGAGGGCGGGTGCGCCGAGCTCGACCGGGGCGTCGGTCTTCGTCCGCAGGTGCTCGACCAGCCGGGCGTGCGCGGCCAGCGGCCCGGCGTGCTCGTCCGGGTCGAGCCCGGCGGCCAGGCCGATCGCGCCGGGAAGGCACGCGTCGGCGACGTCCGGCGGCACCGCGTCCAGCGCGGATATGCTCGCGTCGATCGCGTCCGGCCAGGCGGCGAGGTGACGGGCCTTGGCGGCGGCCCGCTCCTCGGCCGGGGCGTAGTCGCGGTCGTAGCAGGCCAGGTCGAGGTTGTTGAGGTGCGGGACCGGGTTGCGGCGGTGGAGCTGGAGCTCCGCGTAGCTCACCCGGGCGCTCCGCTCGAACGCGGCCACGTGCGCCTCGTCGTGCGGGTCGTCGTACGTGGGGCCGTTCCCGACGGCGTGCAGCGCTCGCCGGATCGCGTCGGGGGAGAGGTCCTGGGCGATGCCGTCGTACTCGTGCCGGCCGGCTCCCTCGCGGGTGCCGGCCACGTCCAGGTCCGCGAGCGCGCGTAGCCGGGCGTCCACGTCAGCGGGCGATCGCGACGGCGAACAGGTCGAGGCTGGTGTCCACGTCGTCCTCGGTGAAGGTGAAGTCGCGGTGGGTGACCCGGACCACCTCGCGGCGCAGGGCGGGGTGCCAGGTGGCCGCGGGCGAGGCGACCTCGGCCGCGAACCCGTCGGCGAACCGGCGGTCGAGCCGGCGGAGCCGTCCCCGGTGGCGGACCCCGTACAGGCGGTCGACGCGGAAGTGCGGTGCGAGGCCGGCGGTGAGCTCGTCGGCTCCGCCCGGACGGGTCGGCGTGCTCACGATGAGCGTGCCGGCCGGGCGCAGCACCCGCGCGCACTCGGTGACGTCCGGGGGAAGCTGCAGGCTCACCACCACGTCGACGCTGTGGTCGGCCACGTTCGACCCGGTCGTGATCACCTCGCGGGCGACCCGGGCCAGGATGCCCGCGCCGTGCCCCTCGCCCGCGGTCTCCAGCACGGTGGCGCCGCGGAGCCACGGGCGGGCCGCGAGGTAGGCGACTTCGTGCCGCCGGAACCAGTAGTTCTCGGCCGAATCAACGGGGCGCGTCAGCGTCAACTCCACCGCGCGGACATTAGTGCACGCGTGGAGACCGCCGACCGTGACCGGCGCCATGCTGACTGATGTCCCCAGACGTGGTGATATGGCTAACAAGCTCCGTGGTGAACGCCGGGTGCAGGCGATTCTACCGGCGGGTAACATCAACGGTGACTGTTTTACCCAGCGTGCGCGCGGACGCACGAGTCCGAGGACGATCTGAGCAGGAGGTCTGAACAGACCCATGAACATCGTCGTACTGGTCAAGCAGGTTCCGGACTCCGGTACCGAACGGTCGCTGCGCGCAGACGACAAGACCGTGGAACGCGACTCGGCCAATCTCGTCATCAACGAGATGGACGAGTACGCGATCGAAGAGGCGCTCAAGGTCAAGGAAGCCGTCGGCGGCACCGTCACCATCCTGACGATGGGACCGGACAAGGCCACCGAGTCGATCCGCAAGGCGCTCTCGATGGGTCCCGACGGCGCGGTGCACGTGAACGACCCCGCGCTGCACGGGTCGGACTCCCTCGCCACCTCCAAGGTGCTCGCTTCGGCGCTCAAGGGGCTGGAGTGGGACCTCGTGATCGCCGGGGCGGAGTCGACCGACGGGCGCGCCGCCGCGATGGCGTCGATGCTCTCGGAGCGGCTCGGCGTCGCCGGGCTCACCGGTGCCCGCAAGCTCACCGTCGACGGCACCACGCTCACCATCGAGCGTCAGCTGGAGGACGGCTACCAGGTCGTCGAGGCGCAGACCCCGGCGATCGTGAGCGTCTGGGACACGATCAACGAGCCGCGGTACCCCTCGTTCAAGGGCATCATGGCCGCGAAGAAGAAGCCGGTCGACACGAAGTCCCTCGCGGACCTCGGGGTGGACGCGGCCGAGGTGGGCCTGGGTGCCGCGACGTCGAAGGTCGTGGACGCCGCTCCGCGTCCGCCGCGCGCCGCCGGTGAGAAGGTCACCGACGAGGGCGACGCCGGCTCCAAGCTGGTCGCGTACCTGGCCGCCGAGAAGATCGTCTGAGGAGGACCCAACTCATGGCTGAAGTTCTGGTTCTCGTCGAGCACGTCGACGGCGCCGTCAAGAAGATCTCGCTCGAGCTGCTCACCGCGGCGCGCGCCCTCGGCGAGCCGTCGGCCGTCGTGGTCGGCACGCCGGGCACCGCGGCCGGTTACGCGGACACGCTGAAGGAGTACGGCGCGGCGAAGATCTACGCGGCCGAGTCCGAGGACGTGCTGTCGTACCTGGTGGCGCCGAAGGCGTCGATCCTGGCGTCGCTGGCTGCCTCGGCCAGTCCGGCGGCGATCCTGATCGCGGCGACCGCGGAGGGCAAGGAGATCGCCGGCCGGCTGGCCGTGAAGCTCGAGTCCGGTCTGCTCTACGACGTCGTCGACCTGGGCGCGGACGGGGTCGCGACGCAGGCGATCTTCGCCGGGCAGTGGATCGTGAAGTCGCAGGTCACGTCGGGGACGCCGATCCTCGTGCTGAAGGGCGGCGCGGTCGACGCGGCCGCTGCCCCGGCCGCGGGCGAACTCGTCGCCGTGGACGTCTCGCTGGACGAGGCCGCCACCAAGGCGAAGATCCTGGACCGGGTGGTGGAGTCCAGCGGCTCCCGCCCGGAGCTCACCGACGCGAACATCGTCGTGTCGGGCGGCCGGGGCGTCGGTTCCGCCGACAACTTCAAGGTCGTCGAGGATCTGGCCGACTCGCTGGGTGCCGCGGTGGGTGCGTCCCGGGCCGCGGTCGACTCCGGCTTCTACCCGCACCAGTTCCAGGTCGGGCAGACCGGGAAGACCGTGTCGCCGCAGCTCTACGTCGCGCTCGGCATCTCCGGCGCGATCCAGCACCGGGCCGGCATGCAGACCTCGAAGACGATCGTCGCGGTCAACAAGGACGCCGAGGCGCCGATCTTCGAGCTCGCCGACTACGGCGTGGTCGGTGACCTGTTCGCGGTGGCCCCGCAGGCCGCCGAAGAGGTACGCAAGCGCAAGGGCTGAGCCTTCCGCGCTCGGACGGCCGGGTTCCCCGTGGGGGGCCCGGCCGTCTTGATGTGAAGCGCGGTTGAGGTCATAGCGTCAGGTCATGAGCGACCTGATCGAGGGTTTGTCGAGTGATCGTGCGAACAGTTCGGAAAATTCATCGTTTCCACGTCGTAACGTTCACCGGGTGACCGACTCGATTACTGACGCACGACCTGAGCCGGTCTCCGTCTTCGGCAAGCAGTACCGCGGCACCAGCATCGGCCTGCTGCTGATCGTCTCGATCGTGGCGTTCGAGGCGATGTCGGTCGTCACCGCGATGCCGATCGTCGTCGAGTCGCTCGACGGCATGGCCTACTACGCGTGGCCGTTCTCCGCGTTCATGGTCGCCAACCTGCTCGGCATGGTGCTGGCCGGTGAGCTCGCCGACAAGCTCGGCCCCACCAGACCCATGGTGGTCGGCCTGGTGGCGTTCGCGCTGGGCCTGCTGGTCGCCGGCACCGCGACGACGATGGTGCAGCTGATCGTCGGGCGCCTGGTGCAGGGGCTCGGCGGCGGCATCCTGATCGTCGTCATGTACGTGCTGATCGGCGTCAGCTTCCCGCCGTCGCTGCACCCGCGGGTGTTCGGGCTGACCGCGATCGGCTGGGTGATGCCGGGGCTGCTCGGCCCGGTCGTGGCCGGTTCGCTGGCCCAGCACGCCCACTGGCGACTGGTGTTCCTCGGGCTGTTACCGCTGGTGATCCTGGGCGCGCTGCTGATCGTCCCCGGGCTGCGGCGAGCGCCGTCCGCGGCTGCCGCGCCGGTTCCGGCGCCGCCGTCCAACGCCTACCGCGGCGGTGCGGCGGCCCGCTGGCCCTACGCGCTGCTGGCCGGCGTCGGCGTGGTGCTGTTGCAGCTGGCCGGGGAGCGGCTGGACCTCGTCGCGATCCCGGTCGCGCTGGTCGGCCTGGTGTCGGTCGTGGTGGCCGTGCGGCGGCTGCTGCCGGTGGGAGTGGCGTCCGCGGCCGCCGGGCTGCCGGCCGTGGTGCTGATGCGTGGGCTGGCGGCCGGTTCGTTCTTCGCGGTGGACACGTTGGTGCCGCTGACGCTCAGCTCGGTGCACGGCTGGAGCGCGGTCGCCGCCGGTCTTCCGCTGACGTTCGGCGCGCTCGGCTGGTCGGGCGCGTCCTGGTTGCAGGGGCGCTACCCGAACCTGCCGCGCTCGGTGGCGGTCGGGACCGGCATGGTCGCCGTCGGCATCGCGAGCTCGTCGATGGCGGTCGTGGCCTGGGTGCCGGGCTCGGCGTGGGTGGCGTTCCCGGCCTGGATCTTCGGGGGGATCGGCATGGGGTTGGTGATGCCGTCGCTGTCGGTGCTGCTGCTGGAGAACTCCACCGACGCCGACCGCGGCCGCAACAGCGCCAGCCTGCAGATCTCCGACGCGCTGACCAGCTCGCTGACGATCGGCTTCGGTGGTGTGCTGGTGGCCGCCGCGACCGCGGGTGCGTTCGGGATGTCGACCGCGATCGGTGCGATCGACGTCGCGATGGTGGGCATCGCCGTCGTCGGTGTTCTGGTCGCGCCGCGCCTGCGCCTGCGGTCCGCGCCGTGACGTCCCGGGTGGCCCCGGCGCTCCGGTCGCGCCGGATAGGCTGAACGCCGTCATGGTGTACCTCGATCACGCGGCGACCACGCCGATGCTGCCGGAGGCGGTCGCCGCGCTCACCGGTGCGCTGGGCGCTGTCGGCAACCCGTCCTCGCTGCACGCGGCGGGGCGCCGGGCCCGTCGCGCGGTCGAGGAGGCCCGGGAGCGGCTCGCGGCCGCGCTGGGTGCCCGCCCGTCCGAGGTGCTGTTCACCGGCGGCGGCACCGAAAGTGACAATCTTGCTGTCAAGGGCATCTTCTGGGCGCGTCGCGACGCCGATCCGCGTCGCACGGTCGTCCTGACCTCCGCGGTCGAACACCACGCGGTGCTCGACGCCGTCGAGTGGCTGGCCCAGCACGAGGGCGCCACGGCCGAGTTCCTCCCGGTGGACGACGCCGGCTGCGTGGCCCCGTCGGTGCTGGCCGAGGCCCTCGAGCGGCACGGCGACACGGTCGCGCTGGTCAGCGTCATGTGGGCGAACAACGAGGTCGGCACCGTGCAGCCGATCACCGAGCTGGCAGCGATCAGCCGGGCCGCCGGCGTACCGTTCCACAGCGACGCGGTGCAGGCCGTCGGCCAGGTGCCGGTCGACTTCGGTACGTCCGGAGTGGACGCGTTGACGCTCACCGGGCACAAGGTCGGCGGTCCGCTCGGCGTCGGGGCCCTGCTGCTCGGCCGGGACGTGCCGTGCGTGCCGCTGCTGCACGGCGGCGGCCAGGAGCGGGACGTGCGGTCCGGCACGCTCGATACGCCGGCGATCGTCGCGTTCGCGGTGGCGGTGGAGTCCGTGACGAAGGCCCGGGCGTCCTACGCGGCGCGGGTGGCCTCACTCCGGGACTCGCTCGTGTCCCGGCTGCTCGAGGAAGTGCCCGACGCGGTGCTGAACGGACCTGCGTCCGGGCCCTCGCGCCTGCCCGGCAACGCGCACTTCTCGTTCCCCGGCTGCGAGGGCGATGCGCTGCTGATGCTGCTGGACGCGCGCGGCATCGAGTGCTCGACCGGGTCGGCGTGCTCGGCCGGTGTGGCGCAACCCAGCCACGTGCTCGTCGCGATGGGGTCGGGGGTCGAGCGGGCGCGCGGCTCGTTGCGGTTCTCGCTGGGGCACACGTCGACGAGCGAGGACGTGGACGCGCTGGTCAGCGCAATCGGCGGAGTCGTGGAGCGCGCTCGTCGCGCCGGCGCCGTCCGCAAGGCCTGAACCTCGCGCGGTTGCCGTTCGCTGTCGGCGGAGTGCGCTTATCTCATATCAGAGATACCGTTCTTGATATGAGCGAGGAGTTGCCCCGGCTGCCGGGGTTCCGGGAGGCGGCGCTGCGGCGTCGGCGCGAGACGGTGAGCGCGCTCGCTGACCACCGCCGCGCCGCGGGGCTCTCGCAGACCGAGATCGCCGCACGCATGGGCACCTCCCAGTCGACGGTCGCGCGGCTGGAGGCCGGTGACGTCGACCCGCGGATGTCGACGCTCGAGCGCTACGCCGAAGCTCTCGGCGGCCGCCTGGATGTCGCGCTCCGGTTCGATGCGCCCGGTCTGCCGTATCTGCGCCCGGCGGCGAATCCGGTCGCGTATCCGGTTGCGCCGGAGCGGGGTTCGCCGGTGCCGGGTGTGCCGGTGCCGGGTGTGCCGGTGCCGGGTGTGCCGGGACCGGGTGTGCCGGGACCGGGTGTGCCGGGACCGGGTGTGCCGCTGCGGCCGGCGGCGCGGCTGGGTTCGGAGCCGGACGACCCCGCGCCGACATCGCCCGCTCCGGAGCGTCCGTATGCAGCACCGGTGCCCCCGCCCGGGGGCGACCGACCCGCACGTCCTTCACGACGGTGGTGATTCGTATGTCGTCCGCAACCTGGTTTCCGCCCGAACGACCCCGGCCCTGGGAGCCGGGCAACCCCGAGTGGCGCCCGCCGAACTGGCAGCCGCCGCAGCCGCCGTCCCCGGAGCCGCCGCGGCCGACCTTCCCGCCGATGCCTCCGTCCGCGCCGCCGCAGCCGCCGGCCGAGGACGTCCGTGAGCTCTGGGAGGACCGGCTCCTCGATCAACGCATCGTGCAGATCAACGGCCCGATCGATGCCGACGTCGCGAGCCGGGTCGCGAGCCGGCTGCTGCTGCTCGACACCCGCACCCAGCGACCGGTGGCGCTGCGCCTGAACAGCGGAAACGCTGATCTCACCGCGGTCTGGACACTGGTGGACACGCTGGACGCACTCGTCGTCCCGGTACACGCGCTGGTGGTCGGCGAGCTCGGTGGCGGCAGCCTGGCCCTGCTCACCGCGGTCGCCGAGCGCTACGCCCACCCGCACGCGCGGTTCCGCCTCGCGGACCCGTCGCTGCCGAACATCACCGGCACCGCGGGAGAACTCGCCGGTGAGGCCGCGGCCAATCAGAAGCTGGTCGACTCGCTCCACGCCCGGGTGGCCGAACTCACCGGCAAGCCCCTGGACGACGTGGTCGGCGACTTCCGCCGGGGACGGTTCCTCACCGCGGACGACGCGGTGGAGTACGGGCTCGTCACCGATGTCCGGCCCCGGTCGGTCCGGCCCGACTGAGCGGTCCGCCGCCCCCGGTACGCTCGTATCGAGCAACCAATTCGGAGGAGCGGTAGCGATGCGTGTCCTGGCGGCGATGTCCGGCGGAGTCGACTCCGCGGTGGCGGCTGCCCGCGCGGCCGAGGCCGGTCACGACGTCACCGGCGTCCACCTGGCGCTCTCGCCGTCGCCGCAGCAGCACCGGCTCGGCGCCCGTGGCTGCTGCACGGTCGAAGACTCCCGGGACGCCGCCCGCGCGGCCGACGTCATCGGTATCCCGTTCTACGTCTGGGCGATGGCCGACGAGTTCGGCCGCGACGTCGTCGACGACTTCGTGGCCGAGTACGCGGCCGGGCGCACGCCGAACCCGTGTCTGCGGTGCAACGAGAAGATCAAGTTCGAAGCCGTGCTCGACCGGGCGCTGGCCCTCGGCTTCGACGCCGTGGTGACCGGCCACCACGCCCGGTTGAGCGGGCTCGAGCTGCGGCGCTCGGTCGATTTCGGCAAGGACCAGTCCTACGTCCTCGCGGTGCTGCGGCCCGACCAGCTCGCCCACGCGATGTTCCCGCTCGGCGACTCGACGAAGGCGGAGGTCCGGCTCGAGGCCGCCCGCCGCGGGCTCGGCGTCGCGGAGAAGCCCGATTCGCACGACATCTGCTTCATCCCCGACGGCGACACGGCCGGCTTCCTCCGCAAGTCGCTGGGGGAGGCCCCCGGTGACATCGTCGACGCGGAGACCGGTGAGGTGCTCGGCAGTCACGAGGGTGCCTACGCGTACACGATCGGCCAGCGCCGTGGCCTCAAGCTGGGCCGGCCGGCCGCCGACGGCAAGCCCCGCTACGTCCTCGACATCTCGCCGGTCGAGAACACCGTCCGCGTCGGCCCGGCCGAGGCGCTCGACGTCGACGAGGTCGTCGGTGTGCGCCCGGTCTGGACGAACGGCGAGCGCACCGAGCCGTTCGAGTGCGTCGCTCAGCTGCGGGCCCACGGCCAGACCTTCCCGGCCACCGCGGTCCCCGACGGCGGGCGCTGGGTCGTCCGGCTGCACACGCCCGCGCGGGGCGTCGCGGCCGGCCAGGCCGTCGTGCTGTACGAGGGCGACGTGGTGATCGGCTCGGCCACGATCGACTCCGCCCGGAAGGCCGTCGCCACTCCGGCTTGACCGGTTCCGACGTTCACAGGATCCGCTCAGCGGATTCACCGGAGCACATCAGGGCGGCCGCCGATCGTCGAGGCATGACCGCCACCCTCTCCCGGCCCGAACCGCTACGCGCCGTCCGGCCTGCGGGCCGGACGTTTCCGGCCCGCCGGCTCTCGGTGCTCGTGCTGCTGCTCGGCACGGCCGTGCTCTACCTCTGGAACCTCTCCGCGTCCGGCTATGCCAACGAGTTCTACGCCGCCGCGGTGCAGGCCGGTACGCGGAGCTGGAAGGCCCTGTTGTTCGGCTCGTTGGACAGCGCGAACTACATCACGGTCGACAAGCCGCCCGCCTCCCTCTGGGTGATGGGCCTGTCCGGCCGGCTGTTCGGCTTCAACAGCTGGAGCATGCTCGTGCCGCAGGCCCTGATGGGCGTCGCCGCGGTGGGGCTCCTCTACGCCGCCGTGAAACGGTGGTTCGGCCACGCGGCCGGCCTCTTCGCCGGGGCCGCGCTGGCGCTCACACCGGTCGCCGTGCTGATGTTCCGCTTCAACAACCCGGACGCTCTGCTGACGCTGCTGCTGGTGGCCGGTGGCTACGCCATGGTGCGTGCGGTGGAGTCCGGACGCACGGGCTGGCTGCTGTTGGCCGGGTCGGCGCTGGGCTTCGGTTTCCTCACCAAGATGCTCCAAGCGTTCCTCGTCCTGCCGGCCTTCGCGCTGGTGTACCTGGTGGCCGGCCCGCCCCGACTGCGTCGCCGCATCGGACAGCTCCTGCTCGCCGGTTTGGCGCTCGTGGTGTCGGCAGGCTGGTGGATCGCGCTCGTCGAGTTGTGGCCGGCGACGTCACGCCCGTACATCGGTGGCTCGGAAGGCAACAGCGCGCTGGAGCTGGCGCTGGGTTACAACGGGCTGAGCCGCCTGACCGGCGGTGAGGGCAACGGGAACGGCTTCAGCGGGACGGCGGGATTGTTCCGTTTGTTCAACGAGAACATGGGCGGCCAGATCTCGTGGCTGCTGCCGGCTTCGCTGATCGCGCTGGTGGCCGGGGTGGCCTGGACGATCCGCCGTCCGCGCACCGACCGCACCCGGGCCGGGCTGATTTTGTGGGGCGGGTGGACGCTGGTGACCGGGTTGGTGCTCTCGTTCATGGAGGGCACGGTGCACGAGTACTACACGGTGGCGATGGCACCCGGGGTGGTCGCGACGTTGGCGATATCGGGGCGTCTGCTGTGGCACGAGCGGGCAGCGGTTGTGGACGGGCGTGCGGTTGTGGGCGGGCGTGCGGTTGCGGGCGGGCGTGCGGTCGTGGGCGGGCGTGCGGTCGTGGCTCGGGTTCTGCTCGCGGCGATGGTCGGGGTGACCGGGGTGTGGAGCTATGTGCTGCTGAACCGCACCGCGGACTGGTACTCGCCGCTGCGGTACGTGGTGGTGGCCGGTGCGCTGGCGGCGGCGGCCGCGCTGGCGTTCTCCGGTCGATGGAAGAAGCTGGCGACGGTGGCGCTGCTCGCGGGCGTACTGACCGGGCTGGCCGGAAGCGGCGCCTACGCCGTGCAGACCGCGGGCACCGCCCACTCGGGCAGTACTCCGACCGCCGGCCCG
Organism: Cryptosporangium arvum DSM 44712; assembly: GCF_000585375.1. Lineage (NCBI taxonomy): Bacteria > Bacillati > Actinomycetota > Actinomycetes > Cryptosporangiales > Cryptosporangiaceae > Cryptosporangium > Cryptosporangium arvum. The sequence continues at coordinate 7,342,288 of NZ_KK073874.1, read as the reverse complement.
GTCTCGACCGCCACGATGGGCGGCCCAGGCGGCGGCGGTAATCGCGGCGGCACTCCGCCCTCGGGCGCGATGCCGTCAGGCGGCCCCGGAGGCTCTTCGACCGGCTCGAGTGCATCCGCTGGTTCTTCTACGTCGAGTGCATCCGCAGGTTCCTCTACGTCGAGTGCATCCGCGGATTCCTCTACCTCGAGTGCATCCGCGGGTTCCTCCACGGCGGGTTCCTCCACGGCGGGTTCCTCCACGGCGGGGGGCTCGGCGTCGTCGGGGGACGGTGGTGGTTCAACGGCGGGGAGCCGACCCGGTGGAGGAGGCGGCACCACGACGAGCGCGGAGTTGAGCGCTCTACTGGCGAAGTCCGACGCGACCTGGGCCGCCGCGGTCGGTTCCTCGCAGTCCGCCGCCTCACTGGAGCTGAGCACCGGCAAGGCGGTGATGTCGATCGGTGGCTGGAGCGGCACCGACGAATCGACGACGCTGGCGAAGTTCCAGGCCCTGGTGAAGGCGGGCACGATCGGCTACTTCATCGCGGGCGGACAGGGCGGCGGCGGCGGACAGGGCGGCGGAACTGGCTCCGTGCTGACGCAGATCACCACCTGGGTGGAGGCGAACTACACGGCCACGACCGTGGGCGGAACAACGGTGTACGACCTCACCTCCTGATCACGACGTGCCTGCTGGCTGTGGTTTCCAGACCGCGGCCAGCAGGCCGTACCGCTCCGCGTCGTCACCGGCGTCTTCGAGGTCATCGATCACCTCCTCGATCGCGCTCGTGACGGCGCGTGCTTGTTCGGCGGTGAGCCGCACGTTGCGCAGGCGGCCGCCGATCTCCTCGGAGACGGCAAGTTCGTCGGCCACCGCGCGCAGCACGATCGGGGTGGCGTCCGGGTCGAGGAACGTCAGCCTTCGTGCGGCCCGCCGGTAGTAGTGCTCGGTGCCACCGCGAACCGTGCGGGTCTCCGCGATCTCCACTAGGTGTGCGGTGTACAGCACGTCCATGTGATGGGCGATGTTGCCCTTCCGTTGCTCGAGCGTCCGGGAGAGCTGGCTGATCGTCGCCGGCTGCTGGCCGAGCGCCATCAGCAATCGGTGCCGGAGCGGATGCCCCAGCGCCTTGTGCTGAGCGGGCTCGGAGATCTCCAGGTGCTCGTCCATGTCCACAAGTGTCAAGATCTCTTGACGCTTTGTCAATGACGCTGCTTCACTGTGGACATGCGAAACGGGGAGATCGTCGACCGCACCATCGAGCTGCTCGATCAGTATGTGTTTCCCGAGGTCGGCCGCCGTGCCGCCGACGCGGTGAGTGCCGCACGGGGTCGCTACGGCGACGAACTCGCGCCGGCCGAACTGGCCGCGCTGGTCACCGAAGACCTGCAGTCGATAAACGGCGACAAACACCTCCGCCTCCAGTTCACCGACGAGGCGTTACCTCTATCCACCGGCGAAAAAGACGCCGACGACGCGGTCGAGTACGAGGTGGAGGCGCGGGAGGCGGCCAGGAGGGCCGGCGGCGTTCCGAAGGTCGAGCGGCTCGAGGGCAACTTGGCGTACGTCGAGATCGAATTGCTGTGGCCGCCGGTGATCTCGGGGCCCGCGATGGCGGCGGCGATGACGCTGGCCCACGGCGCCGATGGTCTGATCCTCGATCTGCGGCGGTGCCGGGGCGGGTCGCCCGACATGGTCGCGTTCGTCTGCAGCTACCTCTTCGGGCCCGAGCCCGTGCAGCTCAACGACATCTACTTCCGCGCGTCCGACGAGACCCGGCAGTTCTGGACCCAGTCGCACGTGCCGGGGCCCTGGCTCGGGCCTGACCTGCCGGTCGTCGTGCTCACCAGCGCATTCACGTTCTCCGGCGGCGAGGAGCTGGCCTGGGACCTCAAGGAGCTCGGGCGCGCGACGCTGATCGGCGAGACCACTCGAGGCGGTGCGCATCCCGTCGACCGGATCCAGATCCATCCGCATCTGCGGGTCACGATCCCGGTGGCCCGGTCGGTGAGCCCGCGCACCGGCGGCAACTGGGAGGGCACCGGCGTGGTGCCGCACGTCGAGGTGCCGGCCGACCAAGCGCTCGCGCGCGCCGTGGCGCACCTGCTCGCATAAGGTTTCGACGTGGAATATCCGTGGCCCGAGGGTGCGGCGACCGGCGTCGGATCGATGCCGGGCACCGACGTGATCGAAAGCGTTCGCACGGTACTGGGCGAGCTGCCCGACCTGGCGTATCTACCGGAGCTGCCCAACCGCGGCCCCGGTTCGGACCTGATCGGCCGGGGCGCCTCGCTCCTGGTGGAGTTGCCGGTCGATCTGCAGCCGTCCGGGTGGCGGTTGGTCGACCGGCCCGGCCACGACCTGCGCCGGGCGCTCGACCTGATGGAGCGGGATCTCGACGCGCTGACCGAGCAGGCCGACGGCTACTCCGGGCCACTGAAGGTCCAGGCGGCGGGCGTGTGGACGCTTGCCGCATCGCTCGAGCTGCACAACGGGGTCGCGGCGGTGTCGGACCCCGGCGCCGTCCGTGACCTCGCCGAGTCGTTGCTCGACGGGCTGATCGCGCACCTCGCCGACGTCCGCAGGCGGGTGCCCGGGGCCGAGCTGCTGCTGCAGCTGGACGAGCCGACGCTGCCGGCGGTGCTGGCCGGGCACATCAAGACACCGAGCGGGTACGGGATGCTGCGGCGCCCGGAGGAACCGACGGTGGAGTCGGTGCTCGCGACGCTGGTGGAGAAGGTCGGCGTGCCGGTCGTGTTCCACTGCTGTGCCGCGGACGTGCCGTGGGGGCTGTTCCGGAGGGCCGGGGCCGTCGCGGTGTCGGCCGACCTGACGCTGCTCGGCCCCGCCGACCGGTGGAGTGCCCGCGCCATCGACACGATCGGCGAGGAGCTCGACGCCGGGCTCGGGCTGTTCGCCGGGATGGTGCCCGCGCTTCTCCCGGTGTCGGCCGTCACCACCGCTGATCAGCGCGTTGCCGCCCGCGCGCGGGAACGGAAACTGTCGGACCCGGCCACTAGCGTGGTGCCGGTACGGACGTTGTGGCAGCGGCTGGGGTTCGATCCCGCGTCGCTGGCGAGGCAGGTGGTCGTCACGCCCACCTGCGGGCTCGCCGGTGCCGGCGATGACCGTGCGCGAGCTGTGCTGACACAGGTACGCGAGGCCGGTCGCAGCCTGGTCAAGGATCCGGAGGCATGAGCGTGGACGAGACAGAGGTGCCGAACCCCGCACCGGCGGAGGTTCGCAAGCAGCACGACGCACTGGCCGAGGAGATCCTCGGTCACCAGTTCGCGTACTACGTCTCCGACGCGCCCACGGTGTCCGACGCCGACTACGACCGCATGATGCGCGAGCTCGAGGCCATCGAGGACGCCCATCCCGACCTGCGGACCCCCGAGTCGCCGACCCAGCGGGTCGGGGGCACCTTCTCCACCGACTTCACCGCGGTCGACCACCTGGAGCGGATGCTCAGCCTCGACAACGCGTTCAGCCAGGAGGAAGTCACCGAGTGGGCCGAGCGCGTCCACCGCGAGGTCGGCACCGACATCCACTACCTCTGCGAGCTCAAGATCGACGGGCTCGCGATCAACCTGCTCTACGAGAACGGCCGCCTGACCAGGGCACTGACCCGCGGCAACGGCGTCACCGGCGAGGACGTGACGCTCAACGTCCGGACGATCGCCGACGTGCCGACGGTGCTCTCCGACGACGGCGGCCACGACGTCCCGGCGCTGGTCGAGGTACGGGGAGAGATCTTCTTCCCGGTCGAGGCCTTCGGTGATCTGAACGCGAGCCTGGTCGAGGCGGGCAAGGCGCCGTTCGCCAACCCGCGCAACGCGGCGGCCGGTTCGCTGCGCCAGAAAGACCCCCGGGTCACCGCGTCGCGGCCGCTGCGGATGCTCGTGCACGGCATCGGCGCCCGCGAGGGCTTCACTCTCACCCGGCAGTCGCAGGCCTACGACCGGCTCAAGGCGTGGGGCCTGCCGGTCTCCTCGCACTACCAGGTGCTCGACACGCTCGACGAGGTGCGCGCGTACATCGAGAACTTCGGGGAGAACCGGCACTCGGTCGAGCACGAGATCGACGGTGTCGTGGTCAAGGTCGACGAGGTCGGTGCCCAGCGTCGACTCGGATCCACCTCGCGTGCTCCGCGCTGGGCGATCGCGTTCAAGTACCCGCCGGAAGAGGTCAACACCAAGCTTCTCGACATCCGCGTCAACGTCGGGCGCACCGGCCGGGTCACCCCGTACGGCGTGATGGAACCGATCCTGGTCTCCGGCTCCACCGTGGAGATGGCGACGCTGCACAACGCCAACGAGGTCAAGCGTAAGGGCGTGCTGATCGGCGACACCGTCGTGCTGCGCAAGGCCGGCGACGTCATCCCGGAGATCGTCGGGCCGGTCGCCGATTTGCGGACCGGCGACGAACGCGAGTTCGTCATGCCGACGCACTGCCCGGAGTGCGGCACCGAGCTGCGGCCGATGAAGGAAGCCGACGTCGACATCCGGTGCCCGAATTCGCGGTCCTGCCCGGCGCAGCTGCGGGAGCGGATCTTCTTCCTGGCCAGCCGGTCCGCGCTCGACATCGAGGCACTCGGTTACGAGGCGGCGATCGCGCTCACGCACCCGGACGCTCCGGAGACGCCACCGCTGGCCGACGAGGGCGACCTCTTCGCGCTGACGCCCGACGCGCTCGCCGACGTCGCGATCAAGCGAGTGAACAAGAAGACCGGCGACGAGGAGCTCGTCCCGTTCTTTTACACGAAGGGCACGCCGAAGGTCCCGTCGGTGCCCACCAAGAACACCGAGAGGCTGTTCGTCGAGATCGCGGCGGCGAAGGAGCGTCCGCTCTGGCGTGTGCTCGTCGCGCTGTCGATCCGGCACGTGGGTCCCACCGCCGCGCAGGCGCTGGCCCGATCGTTCCGTTCGATCGACCGCATCGCCGAGGCGAGCGCCGAAGAACTCGTTACTGCCGAGGGCGTCGGCCCGACGATCGCCACCGCCGTGCACGAGTGGTTCGAGATCGAATGGCACCGCGAGATCGTCGAGAAGTGGCGCGCGGCCGGCGTGCGGCTCGAAGAGGAGGCGGTCGAAGAGGGGCCGCGCCCGCTCGAGGGTGTCACGGTGGTGGTCACCGGGTCGCTGGAGGACTTCAGCCGTGACTCGGCCAAGGAGGAGATCCAGAACCGCGGCGGCAAGGTGTCGGGCTCGGTCTCGAAGAAGACCGGCTTCGTGGTGGTGGGGGAGTCGCCCGGGTCCAAGCACGACAAGGCCGTGCAGTTGAAGGTGCCGGTGCTCGACGAGGCCGGGTTCAAGGTTCTGCTCGCTGACGGCCCCGACGCCGCCCGAGCGGTAGCCACCATCGGCGACCCGAACGCCGAGACCGAGACCACCGAGGAGGCGTCAGAAGCCGACAAGGACTAGGGCGTAGTTGTGGCGGTGGCATCACGCAAGCACGACGGTGAAAACGGACCGGCGCTGCGGGGGTAGAGCTAGGTCTACCCCCGGGTCGGCACGGGGCTCCACTGTGTCTGTGGACACGGTCGGGCAGGGTGGGTCCATGACGCGAAACGAGGTGCGACGATCTCGCCCGCTGGTGGCGGCCGGTGCGGCTGCGGCGGTGCTGGTGGGGCTCGTGCTCGCGGCGTCCGCGGTGGTCGGTGGGGGTGGTGGGGCGCCGATGGTGTGGGTGCTCCTGTGCTGCGTGCCCGGCGCCGGGCTGGAGGGCGCGTTGCTGCGCTCCACACCCCGGCACCGTGCGGTCTTGGTCCTCACCGTGGTCGGGGCGTTGGCGGCCGGCGTCGTGGTGTGGCCGGTCGGCGCCGCGCTGCTCGCGGCGATCGTGGCGTTGACGTCCGTCCCGGTCGTGATCGCGCACGCCCTGCCCGGGGCTGGGATCCGCCTGCCCGCGGTCGTGTTCCGCGTGTTGGCGACGGTCGGCCTGATGGGAGTGCTGCCGGCGACCGCGACCGGAGCCTTCTGGAGCGTCGCAGCCGCCGCCGCCGCGACCGCCTTGACGGTCCACACCGTGCACCGCCGCTCCGTCTCCACCCCCACCCCAGCACCCGCCCGCCTCTGACCCGCAGAGCTTCTTCCGCACCGGCCTTCTCCGTGCCGGCCTTCTCCGTGCCGGCCTTCTCCGTGCCGGCCTTCTCCGTGCCGGCCTTTCCCGCACCGGGCCTATTCGTGAGGGCTCGTGAAGCGTGGAGGCCTTCGCCCTGCGCCTTTCCCGTGCCGGGCCTATTCGTGAGGGCTCGTGAAGTGGAGGCCTTTCGTCTCGCGCTTCCGCCCGCGTCTTCCGCCCGGGGCCCGCGTCGGCGCTGCCCAATGCCCACCGCGTCGAGGTCTTCCGCCCCAGGCCTGCCGCGTCGGAGTTGCTCACTGGGCCAACCGTGCGGGCGTTCCGTGCTGGGGCCTGATGTGCGGGTGCTCCGTACGGGACCTACGGCCGCCTGACTCACGGCGGGCCTTGAGTTGTCTGGCCCTGATGTGCTGGCTCCGCCGTGGGTAAGCCAGGCGGGATACGCCGGGCGAGGCAAGTCTGGCGGAGACCCTGTGCGGCGACCCGAATGGCGGCCCAGAAGGCGGGTCCGGCGGGCGGACCAGCGGAGCTGAACCCAGCGGGGCGCGACTCACCAGCGCGGATCGACCAGAGCGGATCCATTCATCGCAAATCCATTCAGCGCGGATCCGCCAGTGACCAGGCACGCTGCGTTCGAGCGCACGATTTCCGGCGCGCGAGATCCGGCCCCGGGCTTCCGCCCCGCAGAATCGCGACCCGTGGATTCTGCGCTGGTCGGTCCGGCGGGCCCGAAGCCGGCGGGCCCGAAGCCGGCGGGCCGGAGTTCGGCGGGCCGGAGTTCGGCGGGCCGGAGTTCGGCGGGCCGGAGTTCGGCGGGCCGAGTCCGGCGGGCCGGAACCCGCCAAGCCCGAACCCACCAGCCCAGACCCCCACCACCACTCAGGCGGTGACGCCTCCATCCAGCACCAAATCATGGCCCACCGTGAACCCCGCCTCTTCCGAGGCCAGATACAGCACCGCTGCCGCCACCTCCTCCGGCATTCCGGCCCGGCCCAGCGGCACCGAGTCGGCGAGCCTTGCGTCCCGGTCCGCCACCGACTCGCCCGGCCCGAACGACATCGGTGTGTCGATGGGGCCCGGGCTCACCGCGTTGATCCGGATGTTGTCGCCGAGGTACTCGCGCGCCGCTGTGCGGGTCAGCACGCTCACGCCGGCCTTGGTTGCGGCGTACGCGCCGAAGCCGGCCCGCCGTTCGTGGGCGCCGAGGTTCGACGCGACGTTCACGATCGTGCCGCCGCCGTGGGCCCGCATGTGCGTGACCTCGTGTTTGAGCGCGAGCCAGAGTCCGGTGAGGTTCGTGGCCAGTACCTGCGACCAGTCGTCCTCGCCCAGGTCGGCCAGCGGGGCCACCCGTCCGAGCATCCCGGCGTTGTTCACCGCGACGTGCAGGCCGCCGTGCCTCTCCACGGCGGTGGACACGGCCGCTCGCATGGCGTCGCCCTGGGAGACGTCGGCCACGACGGCGGAGGCTTTGCCGCCGGACGCGGCGATCTCCTCCACGGTGGCGTCGAGAGCGGCCGCACGGCGACCCGCCACGACGACGGTGGCGCCCTCCCGGGCGAACGCGAGCGCGGTGGTGCGCCCGATGCCGGAGCTCGCCCCGGTGACCAGTACGACCTTGTCGGTGAAGCGCTGCGCCATCGCTGTTCCTTCGATTGTCCAACGTGTACGCAGCCCATCATGCCGATTCTGTAACGATCGGTCTAGAACAAATTCGTCCGGCCACGAATTCGACGACGTGATCGGCCTCGGTTGCCAGCCGCAGGTCGTGTGTGATCAGCACGGTCGTCCGGCCGGCCATCAGACGGCGCAGCGGGCCGAGCAGGCGCCGGACGGCCTCGCTGTCCAGGCCGGTCGTGGGCTCGTCGCGCACCAGCATCGAGGTGTCGCGCACCAGCATCGAGGTGTCGCGCACCAGCGCGCGGGCGATCGCGATCCGCTGGCGCTGGCCGCCGGAGAGGAAGCGGCCGCGCCCGCCGAGCACGGTGTCGTACCCGTCGGGCCGGCTCCGGACGAACACGTTCGCGGCGGTGACGATCTCGGCATCGGTGGCGCCGACCCGGCCGAACACGAACGCACCGACGCCCCGAACGCACCGACGCCCCGAACGCACCGACGCCCCGAACGCGCCGACACCCAATACGGACGACACCGAATACGGACGACACCGCGCACCGGCCCCGATCCGACGATCTCCTCGACGTCCTCGGTGAGGCCGGGCGACGAGATCGCCATGCTCCAGCCGGTCGACGGTGCCGGGCGAGAGCGTGATCACGTGCCGAACACATGATCCCGGAGCCGGGTGACGAACCGCTCCGCCGCCGACGCCGAGAGCCAGATGGCGGTGAACTGAGCGGCCTCGCCGAGCACCACCGCCCCGATCCAGAACGCCGCCGAAAGAATCAGCGCGGACAGTTTTCCCGGCTATTTTTCCGAACAATCGCACTCCGCCGATTTCGCAACCGGTGATGACCAGCCAAAAATATCAAGACCATTCCCGAGGGTGTCCCGCGGCGGCGTGGGATGCGACGATCAGTTGCGTTCGCGCTGCGTGGAGGCCACCTGTGCTCCGTACAGTCTGGGCCGTTGACGGACACTCATCCTCTTTGTTTGCCGCTTCGGGATCAAGTCCCGGAAATCACCGGTCGATAATAAATAAATCAGTCGTCATTGTTGCGGCGCAGGCGCTTGGTCTGCGAGCGACGGGCCTTCTCGCTCAGCCGTCGTTCGACCGACCCCCGGCTCGGGCGGGTGGGGCGGCGCGGGCGCGGCGGCGGCGCGATCGCCTCGGCCAGCAGGGCGGCGAGGCGTTCCTCGGCGGCCAGGCGGTTGCGGTACTGGGAGCGATGCTCGGACGCCGCGACCGTGACGACACCCTCCACGAGCCGGCCGGCCAGCCGCTCCCGGGCGCGGTCCTTGAGCACCGGGCTCAGCGCCGAGCTGCTCTCCAGGTCCCAGGAGAGCTCCACGCGCGAGTCGGCCGTGTTCACCGATTGCCCACCGGGCCCGCTCGACCGGGAGAAACGCCAGTAGAGCTCGGCCTCCGGAACGACGACCGAGCCACGAATCCGCAGCGGCCCTGGCATATCCACAGCCTGCCACGCACCCGCGACGGATTTATCGGCGCGGGGATACGGTTGGGCCATGCGCGTAGTCATCGCTGGTGGACACGGGAAGATCGCCCTGCGGCTGGAGCGGCTGCTGAGCGGCGACGGCGATCAGCCGGTCGCGCTCATCCGCAATCCCGACCACGTCGCCGACGTCGAAGCGGCCGGTGCCGAGGCCGTCGTGCTCGACCTCGAGAACGCCTCGGTGGACGAGGTCGCGGCGGTCGTGCGCGGTGCGGACGCGGTCGTGTTCGCCGCCGGCGCCGGGCCGGGCAGCGGAGCCGCCCGCAAAGACACCGTCGACCGCGGCGCCGCGGCCCTGCTCGCCGACGCGGCCGAGGCCGCCGGGGTGGCCCGGTACCTGATGGTGTCGGCGATCGGCGTCGAGCGGGAGCTCCCGAAGGGCACCGACGAGGTCTACGTGGCCTACCACCGGGCCAAGCGGGCCGCCGACCACGATCTGATGAAGCGCGAGCTCGCGTGGACGATCATCCGGCCCGGCGCGCTCACCGACGAGCCCGGCACCGGCCGGGTCGCGCTCGACGTCGAGGTGGAGCGCGGGAGCATCTCGCGCGACGACGTGGCCGAGGTCCTGCTCGCGTCGCTGCGCCGCCCGTTCACCGCCGGGCTCGCGCTCGAAGTGGTCGAGGGCACGGTCCCGATCGTCCCGGCGCTCACCGACGCGGCCGGCGACCGCGCCTGACGCGCCCGTAACGCGGTGTGAGCCGTCGCCGCCCGCGCCGTAGGATGCCGCAAGGAATTGCTCTATACGAGGGGAAGCTTTCCCATGCCCGCCATCTCCCGCGAGGAGGTAGCGCACCTCGCCCGGCTCGCCCGGCTCGCGGTCACCGACGACGAGTTGGACATGTTCGCGGGTCAGCTCGACGTGATCCTCGGCGCGGTCGCCCGCGTCGGCGAGGTCGCCGCCGATGACATCCCGCCGACCAGCCACGCGGTGCCGCTCACGAACGTCCTCCGGCCCGACGAGGTCCGGCCGTCGATCGACCGGGAGATGGTGCTGCTCGCCGCCCCCGCCGCCGAGGACGGTCGATTCCGCGTTCCGCGCATCCTGACCGAAGAGGAGTGAGGGTGCCCGACACGGAACTCACGCAGCTGGCCGCCACCGAACTCGCCACGAAGATCGCGGACGGTGACGTCACCGCGGTCGAGGTCACCCGCGCCCACCTCGACCGGATCGCGAGCGTCGACGGTGACGTCCACGCCTTCCTGGTCGTCGACGAGGACGGGGCGATCGCCGCGGCCGAGGCCGTCGACGCGCAGAAGGCGAACGGCGAGCAGCTCGGCCCGCTGGCCGGGGTGCCGCTGGCGCTGAAAGACGTGGTCGTCACCCGCGGCCTGCAGACCACCTCGGGGTCGAAGATCCTCGAGGGGTGGATCCCGCCCTACGACGCGACGATCACGCGCAAGATGCGCGAGGCCGGCATCGTCATCCTGGGCAAGGCCAACATGGACGAGTTCGCGATGGGATCGTCCACCGAGAACTCCGCGTTCGGCGCGAGCCACAACCCGTGGGACCTCACCCGCACGCCGGGCGGCTCGTCGGGCGGCTCCAGCGCCGCGGTGGCCGCGTTCGAGGCGCCGCTGGCGATCGGCACCGACACCGGCGGCTCGATCCGCCAGCCCGCCGCGGTCACCGGCATCGTCGGGCACAAGCCGACCTACGGCGGCGTGTCGCGCTACGGCCTGATCGCGTTCTCCTCGTCGCTCGACCAGGCCGGCCCGTTCGGCCGCACGGTGCTCGACACCGCGCTGCTGCACGAGGTCATCGCCGGGTACGACCCGTGCGACTCCACCAGCCTGAACGTGCCGGTACCGCCGGTCGTGGCCGCGGCCAGGGAGGGCGCCCACGGCGACCTGTCCGGGCTCACCGTCGGCGTGGTGAAGGAGCTCGGCGGCGAGGGTTACGAGCCCGGTGTGGAGACCGCGGCCAGGAACGCGTACGCGAAGCTCGAGGAGATGGGCGCGAAGGTCGTCGAGGTCTCCTGCCCGAACTTCGGCTACGCGCTGGCGGCGTACTACCTGATCGCGCCGAGCGAGGCGTCGTCGAACCTGGCCCGCTTCGACGCGGTCCGGTACGGCCTGCGGGTCGGCGACGACGGCGTCCACAGCCTCGAAGAGGTCATGTCGCTCACCCGGGAGGCCGGGTTCGGGGCCGAGGTCAAGCGCCGCATCATGATCGGCACGTACGCGTTGAGCTCGGGCTACTACGACGCCTACTACGGGCAGGCCCAGAAGGTCCGCACGCTGATCAGCCGCGACTTCGCGGCCGCGTTCGAGACCTGCGACGTGCTGGTCAGCCCACCGACGCCGACGACGGCGTTCAAGCTCGGTGAGCGCGTCAACGACCCGATGGCGATGTACGCGGCCGACCTGTGCACGCTGCCCGCGTCGCTGGCGGGCCTGCCCGCGATCTCGGTTCCGGCCGGCACGGCGAAGGCGCCCGGCGCTGACCACGACCTGCCGGTCGGCCTGCAGATCATGGCCCCCGCCCTGGCCGACGACCGGTGTTACCGGGTGGCCGCGGCGGTCGAGGCCGCGCTGGGTGTGCTCGCCGGCCGCGCTCCCGCTCTGGAGGGATCCAAGTGACGGTAGACGTCATCGAGCGCTACGAGCCGGTCATCGGGCTCGAGACGCACGTCGAGCTGGGCACGAACACCAAGATGTGGTGCGGCTGCGCCACCGTGTTCGGCGCCGAGCCGAACACGCAGGTCTGCCCGGTGTGCCTGGGCCTGCCGGGCTCGCTGCCGGTCGTCAACGCGGCGGCGGTGGCGGCGACGATCCGGATCGGACTCGCGCTCAACTGCTCGATCGCCACCTGGTGCCGGTTCGCGCGGAAGAACTACTTCTACCCGGACATGCCGAAGAACTACCAGATCAGCCAGTACGACGAGCCGATCTGCACCGACGGTTACCTCGACGTCGAGGTGGACGGCGAGACGATCCGGGTCGAGATCGAGCGCGTCCACATGGAGGAGGACACCGGTAAGACGCTGCACGTCGGCGGCGCCACCGGTCGTATCCACGGGGCGACGCACTCGCTCGTCGACTACAACCGGGCCGGCATCCCGCTGGTCGAGATCGTGACCAAGCCGGTCGTCGGCACCGGGGAGCGAGCGCCGGAGGTCGCCCGGGCGTACGTCACCGCGCTGCGTGACGTCATCCGCGGTCTCGACGTGTCCGACGTGCGCATGGAGCAGGGCTCGATGCGCTGCGACGTGAACACGTCGCTGAACCGGCCCGGGGCGCCCTGGGGCACCCGCACCGAGACGAAGAACGTGAACTCGCTGCGCTCGGTGGAGCGGGCGGTGCGCTCGGAGATGATCCGCCAGGCCGGGGTGCTCGACGCCGGCGGCAAGATCACTCAGGAGACCCGTCACTTCCACGAGGACACCGGGGAGACCACGTCCGGCCGGAGCAAGGAAGAGGCCACCGACTACCGGTACTTCCCCGAGCCCGACCTGGTGCCGATCGCGCCGGACCCGGCGTGGGTCGAGGAGCTGCGCGCGACGCTTCCGGAGCCGCCGGCCGAGCGTCGCAAGCGCATCCAGCAGGCGTGGGGCGTGTCCGACCACGACTGGGCCTCGGTGGTGAACGCCGGAGCGGTGGAGCTCATCGGGGCCACGATCGAGGCCGGTGCCTCGCCGGAGGCGGCCCGCAAGTGGTGGATGGGCGAGCTCGCCCGCAAGGCCAACGAGACCGGCACCGAGCTCGACGCGCTGGCGATCACCCCGTCGCAGGTGGCGGAGGTTCAGGCGCTGGTCGACGCCGGGCGCATCAACGACAAGCTCGCGCGTCAGGTGCTCGACGGGGTGCTCGCGGGCGAGGGTTCGCCGGAAGAGGTCGTCGTGTCGAGGGGGCTCGAGGTCGTCAGCGACACCGGGGCGCTCGGTGCCGCGGTCGACGAGGCGATCGCGGCCAACCCCGACGTCGCCGAGAAGATCCGCAGCGGCAAGGTCGCGGCGGCCGGTGCGCTCGTCGGCGCGGTCATGAAGGCCACCAAGGGCCAGGCCGACGCGAAGACCGTCCGCGAACTGATCATCCAGAAGTTGTCCTGACGGCGGCGACGCCGTGGGGGCCGGGAGGCCGGCCCCCACGGCGTCAGCCGACCAGCGCGTTCAGCGCCAGGTCGACGTCGGACGGCGTCGTGTAGAGGTGGCAGGAGAAGCGCACCGCGCCGGCTCGCACCGCGGTGCGGACACCGGCGGCCCGCAGGCGCTCCTGGCCGGCCGCGTCCATCGGCACCGAGACGATCGCCGAGTCGCCCGCCGGTAGCCCGAGCCCGGCACGCAACGTGTTCGCCAGCCCGACGTCGTGGGCGTGCACCTCGTACGGGTCGAGCGAGGCCAGCAGCTCGAGCGACGTCGCCGTGCCCACCCAGGAGAACCACGCCGGCGAGGTGTCGAACCGCCGGGCGTCGGAGGCCAGGCGCAGCGGCAACCCGTAGATCGACGCCCAGATGTCGGCCCCGGCGTACCAGTTCGCCGCGTGCGGGGTCAGCGACTCCAACCGGTCGGGCCGCACGATCAGGAACGCGCTGCCCCGTGGCGACAGCAGCCACTTGTACGCGCCGCACACCACGTAGTCGACCCACGAGACGTCCACCGGCAGCCACCCCGTCGACTGCGTGGTGTCCAGCAGCACCGGCACCCCGGTGGCGCGCAACGCGTCCAGGTCGACCAGGCGACCGTCGGCCGACTGCACCATCGACACCGCGACCAGCGCGGTCGTCTCACGCACCGACGACGCCAGCGACGCCAGCGGCACCGAGCGGAGGGAAAGCCCGGACTGCGCGGCGAACGGGAACAGCAGCGACGTGAAGTCGTCGTCGGCGACGAGCACCTCCGAACCGGCCGGCAGCGACGCCGCGACCAGTCCCACCAGCGGCGACACCGTGGAACCGGCCGCCACCGACGACGCCGGCACCCCGGCGAGACGGGCGAACGCCTCCCGCGCGCCCACGACCGAGACGTCGAAGTCACCGGCGGTCGCCCGCCCGAGGGACCAGGCGTCGATCGCGGCCCGGACCGCGTCGACCGTGGCGCGCGGCGGAGCACCCAGGCTCGCGGTGTTGAAGAAGCCCGGGTCGGGCGTGAACTGGTTCCGGACGGCGTCGAGGCTCAGCACGCTGGTAGTCACGTGATCGACGCTAACCTGCGAACCGCCGGGCGCACCGGGCCACCGAGGCCGGAACTGGCCCGGTTCGGACCAGCAGAAAATACTTCGGCGCGGACGCAACCGGCGGGCCGTCCGCCGCGTGACAAGGGGGCGTGACTGCGGAACACGAGTTCGACGAGTTCTACACCGCGAACTTCGCGGCGATAGGCACTCAGATCGCGGCGTACCTCGGCGACCGCGCGGAAGCCGAGGACATCACCCAGGAGGCGTTCTGCCGGGCCTGGCGACGCTGGTCGCGGGTGTCGGGCTACGGCGACCCGGTGGCCTGGGTGCGTACGGTCGCGTACCGGCTCGCGGTGAGCCGCTGGCGCCGGATCCGCGTCGCGTTCGCCCACCGCCGCCAGCAGCGGGCCGAGCCGGCGCCGCCACCGGACCCGGAGTGGCTCGACCTGGTCGCCGCACTGGCCGCGTTGCCGCCGCAGCAGCGCCGGGCCGTCGTCCTGTTCTACCTGGGCGACCTGGGCATCGACGAGATCGCCGACCGGGAAGGGGTGCCCGCCGGGACGGTCAAATCGTGGTTGCACCGCGCCCGCGGCCGCCTCGCCGTCGAACTCGGCCCCGACGAAATCTCTTCCACCGACCGGACGGGAGCGCTCCGTGAACACTGATCCGCTCCGGCACAGGTTCGCCGCTTTCCGCGCCACGACGACGATGGCCGGCCCTGGTCCCGGCACCGCCAGGGCCACCGTTCGGCGCCAGCGCCGCCGGGCCGGCGTCGTCGGCGCGGTGGCCGCGGTGCTGGTGATCCTCGGGGCCGGCGCGGCCCTCGCCGGCCTGAACCAGCAACCCGAGCGTGTCGTCCCGGCCACGGACACGACCACAGCCACGGCCACCTCACCAGCCCCGAGCCCGACCGACGACTCCTGGAAACTCACGATCCGCGATGCCCGGATGGACCTGAGCGCCGTGACCAAGGGCAACTGCGGTGGCCCGGTCGTCGAGTTCCGGGACGGGCGGGCGACGGTCGCCCACGACGGCTTCGACTGGACCTACACGGTCATGGACTTCAACGCGTTCCGCGCGGACATCGACCGCGACGGCCGCCCGGACTACCTCGTCACGCTCGGCTGCACGACGGCCGGCCTGCAGGACGACGCGTGCCCGCCCGGGATGAGCGCGGAAGCCTGCGAGTTCCAGCGCCGGTCGCGCGTGGTCACGCAGCTGTTCGTGCTGCGTGGCGAACCGGACGACCTCACCGCGATCGGCGCCGTCCACGTCGGCTCCTACGCCCGGCCGCCCAGCCGGGTGACGATCGACGGCGCCGGTCGGATCAAGATCGTCACCGTGGGCTCCACCCCGCAGGACACGTACTGGTGGGCCTACCAGCCGAACGTGGGGATGAGGCTCGTGACTACGGCGTCGGGGTCACCGTCGGCGAGCCCGACGGGGTAGGGGACGGGATCACCGGCTGGGTGTTCGGGGCCGACGGGGTCACGGTCACGGTGCCGCTCGGCGTCGCCGTGACCGTGGCCGCCGGAACCGCGTTGCGCTGGCCGACGATGACCCGGCGCAGCTCCACCTGCGACTGCCCCGACCCGCTCACGGTGATCTCGTCGTATGCCTTGAGCGCGCCGTCCTGCGCGAAGTAGAGCACGGTCATCTCGAACGACTTCGGCGTGTCGCCCTGGAGGCCACGCAGGCCGGCGGCTCCCGTCGACCCCTCGATCATCAGCAGGGTGTCCTTGTCGAGCGCCTCGACTTTCCGCTCGTGGGTGTGCCCGGCCAGGATCAGCGGCCCGCGGTCCTTGAGCGGTTCGGCGGCCGCTGGTTCGTGCACCATCATGACGTCGACGGACTTCTCGTTCTCCCGGTTGTACCGCTGCACGGTGTCCGCGAGCGCGTCACCGGACTGCGCCTCGACGTCCTTGCCCGCGTTGTCGTCGCCGGTGGTCTTGTCCGGCGTGAACCGGCTGCTGCCGGCGCCGGCAACGGTCAGGCCGGCCACCTGGCGCACGGTGTCGTCGAGCACGACCGCGTTCGGGTTCGTCGCGACCGCACGAGCGACGTCGGTCGAGTCGTGGTTGCCGCGGATGAACACGTACGGCACCTTCAGCGCGGCGATGTTGCTCGCGTACAGGTTGGCCTCGGTCGCGCTGCCCCAGTCGGTCAGGTCGCCGGTGTCGAACACCGCGTTGACCTGGAACTGGTTGCCGATCGTGCCGATCACCTGCCAGGCGGTGGGGTTGTTGTGCAGGTCGCTGACGTGCATCACGCGGATCGTGTTGGGGTCGGGCTGGTAGTTCGGCAGCGTCGAGACGGCCTCGTAGACCTTGCTCATGTTGGTGAGGATCGAGACGAGCTGACCCCGGTACTGGCCGTAGTTGTCGTAGATCGACCGCGCGTCACCGATCAGCGCCGGGATGTTCGTCAGCAGCCCCTCGTAGCGGGGCTGGCTCAGGCTGTTCGGGTTGAGGGTCGCGGCCGCGATGCCGCTGCTACCGGCGAGCAGGACGACCGCCATACCGCCGGTGATCGCCGTTCGCCGGACGTCGCGGAACGCGATCGCCCCGAGCAGGACCGCGCCCAGCAGCCCCGCACCGATCGCACGCAGCGCGAGCGTCTCCAGCGCCGAGCGGACGTCTCCGGTGGTGAGGTCGGTGGCTTCCTCGATGCGTGCCGGGTCGGCGATCAGCTGCCTGGTCTCCGACTCGTTCAGCCCGTCGACCCGCGCGACCAGCCGGATCGGGCCGCTGTGGCTCTGGATCGAGATCGCGCCCAGCGGCGGGATGCGCAGCTGTGAGCCGCCGCTCAGCGACGGCTGCGCGGCCAGCTGCATCTGGAACGGGCCGATCTCGACCTCGGCCCGCCCGCCGAGCTGCAGCCCCAGCGTCGTGCCGACGAGCGCGATCAGGAACGCGAGCACGCCCGTACGCAGCCACTTCGGCCCGCGTACCGAGCGCAGCCGGGCCAGCCGGTGCCTGCCGTGCGCCGGCGCGTCCGGCTCCGTCACTGCTTTCTCGTCCGACGTCACGGGAGTGGCGTCGGCGTCGTCGGGCGGCGTCGGAATCGAGTCAGAACCCACGATGTCTTCTCTTTACCGGAATCCTCGGGCGGCTAACCCGCTAGAGCACGTCCACGCCGCTCGAACCGGGCGGGATGATCCGCAGGATGCGATCGTCGTCCACGGTGGGGTTGCCGCGCCCGTCCCGGTTGGACGTCGCGACCCAGACCGATCCGTCCGGGGCGGAGGCCACCGTCCGCAACCGACCGTACCGGTTCTGCAGCATCGCCCGCGGGGTGCCGTCGACCGTGCCCTTCTCCGGGTCGAGCGTCACCACCCAGAGCCGTTCACCCTTCAGCGCGGCGACCAGCAGGTTCGACCCGATGACGACCGCGCCGCTTGGCGAGGCCACGTCGGGCTTCCAGGCGACGAGCGGCTTGGTGAACCGCTTGTCGTTGCTCATGCCCTCCACCGTCGGCCAGCCGTAGTTGCCGCCCTTGGTGATGACGTTCACTTCGTCCCACTCGTTCTGGCCGAACTCGGTGGCCCAGAGACGCTTCTTCGAGTCCCAGGTGAGGCCCTGGACGTTCCGGTGGCCCCGGGACCACACCAGCGAATTCGGGTACGGGTTGCCCGGCGCCGGTTTGCCCGCGCCGGTCATCCGCAGGATCTTGCCGCCGAGGCTCTTCAGGTCCTGCGCGCGGCCACGCTCGGAGGCGTCGCCGGTGCCCGCGTAGAGATAGCCGTCGGGGCCGAACGCGAGCCGGCCGCCGTTGTGGATGCCCGACACCGGGATGCCGGTGACGATCGGCTGCGGCTGCTGACCCAGCACCAGCGACGCGATGCGGTTGTCGGTGCGTGTCGTGTAATAGAGGTAGACCGTCTTGTCGGTCGCGTACTTCGGTGAGACCGCGATACCGAGCAGGCCGCCCTCACCGCCGGAGTAGGCGTCCTGGATGGTCTGCACCGGGGTCGCGCGGCCGCCGGGCGTGATCGACAGGATCCGCCGCGTGTCGCGTTCGGTGACCAGCGCCTTCCCGTCGGGGAGGAAGGCGAGCCCCCACGGCACCTGGAGGTTCTTCACCAGCACCTGGACGCCGACCCCGTCGTCCTCCTCGGATCCGCCGGGGGCGGTGGGCGACGCGCTGGGCGTCGGCAGGTTCGGTGACTCGCCGCTCTCCGTCTCGTCGGGAGCGCCGAGTGAGCAGCCGGCCAGCGCCAGTACCAGGGTCGTCGCCGCGACGACCAGCGGACGCAAGGCTCGTTGCCGTGTGGGCCCGGACATGCACCGAGCCTAACCGGCACCTCCCAGCGCCGTCGGTCACGCCTCGGTGACGGTCTCCTGTGCGCGTTCGGGTCCGGGGGTGGTGAGCCCGACCGACTCGATCAGCCGGGGGAGGGTCGCGGGGGTCACCGCGGGTAGCCGGAGCGTGCCGCCGTCGACCAGTTGCACCGAGACCCGCCCCCGGGACGAGAGGAAACCCTCGATCTCGTCCCAGCGCAGCGTCCGGCGCCCGAACGCGCGCCGGATCGTGAGGTGCTCGGCGTCGACGTCGACACCGGTGCGGATCACCCACCACAGCGCGGCCAGCGGGACCACCATCACCGGCGCGTACCACCAGCTCTGACCGGCGATCGTGAACGCCCCGATCGCCATCAGCAGGATCGCGGCGACGGTGGCGAAACTCTGCCGGAACCGGACGCGGACCGGCTTGGCCGGGGTCTGGGTGCTCACCCTTCCAGTGTCGCAGGTCCGGCGCGCCCGGGGCGGCGTAGGCTCGTGGCACCGCGCTGCCCCGCCGTCCCGGGCGCCGAGCTCGCTGCCGTCACCGCGGCTGCCGCTCACGGCCGCTACCCCGGCCCCGGTCACGGGACGCTCCCCACCGGCGGCGGGTCGGCCCCGCGCCGACCGTCGCTCACCCGCGCCTTCCCCGGAAGGCCCAGCCGAGGAACTCGTATGACGCATCCGCTGAAACCACGCAGCACCGACGTGACCGACGGTCTCGAGAAGGCCGCGGCCCGCGGCATGCTCCGGGCCGTCGGCATGAAGGACGAGGACTTCGCCAAGCCGCAGATCGGCGTCGCGTCCTCGTGGAACGAGATCACGCCGTGCAACCTCTCGCTCGACCGGCTCGCGAAGGCCTCCAAGGAAGGCGTGCGCACCGCCGGCGGGTTCCCGATGGAGTTCGGCACGATCTCGGTGTCCGACGGCATCTCGATGGGCCACGTCGGCATGCACTACTCGCTGGTCAGCCGTGAGGTCATCGCCGACTCGGTCGAGGTCGTGATGCAGGCGGAGCGGCTGGACGGCAGCGTCCTGCTGGCCGGCTGCGACAAGTCGCTGCCCGGCATGCTGATGGCCGCCGCGCGCCTCGACCTGGCGTCGGTCTTCCTCTACGCCGGATCGACGCTGCCCGGCAAGATCGACGGCCGCACGGTCACCGTCATCGACGCGTTCGAGGCCGTCGGGGCCTGCGCCCGCGGGCTCATCAGCCGCGACGAGGTCGACCGGGTCGAGCGAGCGATCTGTCCGGGCGAGGGCGCCTGCGGCGGCATGTACACCGCGAACACGATGGCCAGCGCGGCCGAGGCGCTGGGCATGTCACTGCCGGGTTCGGCCGCGCCGCCGGCGCCCGACCGTCGTCGCGACGGGTACGCGGTGAAGTCCGGCGAGGCCGTGATCAACCTGATCAAGAACGGCATCACCGCGCGTCAGATCATGACCCGCGAGGCGTTCGAGAACGCGATCACGCTGGTGCAGGCGCTCGGCGGCTCCACGAACGCGGTGCTGCACCTGATGGCGATCGCCCACGAGGCGAAGGTCGACATCACGCTCGAGGACTTCAACGAGATCGGCCGGCGCACGCCGCACCTGGCCGACGTGAAGCCGTTCGGTCAGTACGTGATGACCGACGTCGACGAGATCGGCGGCGTGCCGGTCGTGATGAAGGCGCTGCTCGACGCCGGGTTGCTGCACGGCGACTGCCTGACCGTGACCGGTCGGACGCTGGCCGAGAACCTCGCCGAGATCGCTCCGCCGGACCCGGACGGCAAGATCATCCACGCGGTGCAGAACCCGATCCACCCGGTCGGTGGCATCACGGTGCTGCGCGGCTCGCTGGCGCCCGACGGTGCCGTGCTCAAGTCGGCCGGCATCGAGTACGAGGTGTTCGAGGGCACCGCGCGGGTGTTCGAGGGCGAGCAGGGCGCGATGGACGCGGTCACCCACAACACGCTGAACAAGGGCGACGTGATCGTGATCCGCAACGAGGGCCCGAAGGGTGGCCCCGGCATGCGCGAGATGCTCGCGGTGACCGGCGCGATCAAGGGCGCGGGCCTCGGCAAGGACGTGTTGCTGCTCACCGACGGCCGGTTCTCCGGCGGGACGACCGGGCCGTGCATCGGGCACGTCGCCCCGGAGGCCGCGCACGGAGGTCCGATCGCGCTGGTGCAGGAGGGCGACCGGATCCGGCTCGACCTGAACGCCCAGACGCTGGACCTGCTGGTCGACGAGGCCGAGCTGGAGCGTCGCCGGCAGGAGTGGAAGCCCCTCCCGCCCACCTACGACACCGGCGTCCTGTCCAAGTACGCCAAGCTCGTCGGCTCCGCCGCCACCGGCGCCGTCTGCAGCTAGCTCGTACAAAGGGGGCCGCTCCGTTCTGGAGCGGCCCCCTTTTTCGCGGTTGCGACTCATGTGTACGTGCCCATATGATGACTGCGTCCGACGGTCGGACGTACAATTTTTTGTACAACTGCTACCGCATCGTCGGAGGTCCCAATGCGAACCATGTCCTACTCCGAGTCACGTGCGCGGTACGCCGAGGTGCTCGACGCCGTGATCAACGACCGAGAGGAAATCGTGATCACCCGCTCTGGGCACGACCCAGTCGTCATCGTCCCCTTGGACGAGTACGAGTCCATGAAGGAAACGCTGTACCTGTTCCGCAGCCCCGCCAACGCGCGTCGCCTGCTCGAGTCGATCGAAGAGCTCGAAAGTGGCGGCGGCATCGTCAGGGATGTCATCGAATGAAGCTTGTCTGGAGCACGCGCGCTTGGGATGAGTACGTGTGGTGGCAAGAGCAGGACCGCAGGGTCGTGAAGCGGATCAACGCCCTGCTGGACGACATCAAGCGCAACGGCAACGAGGGAATCGGACGGCCCGAGCCGCTCAAATACGACCGCGCCGGATACTGGGCGCGCCGGATCACCCTTGAGCACCGCCTGGTCTACAAGGTCGTCGATGAGGAGGTCCGGATCGCTGAGTGTCGGTACCACTACGAGTGACCGTGTGGGCCGCCCTCCGGGCACGGAGGGCGGCCCACGCCGACGCGTGGACCACAGAGTGGGATGAGTTTGACGTCGGGTGGGAAGCGGCCTACCGTGACGATCGTGCGATCCACCCGAATTCTCGTACTCAGCTAGCGCGTCGACACCGCACCACGTCGACGCGCTCACCCCCCGTGCCGCAGGCACGAGGGGTTTTTTGTTGCCCGAGAACTCGAGACCGCGTCACCGCTACACGAAGAGGCCAATGCCATGAACGCACCAGCCACCCCGCCGGCCCACGAATCGGTCACGGGTGCCCAGTCGCTTGTCCGCTCCCTGGAGGCGGTCGGCGCCGAGGTGGTCTTCGGCATCCCGGGCGGCACCATTCTTCCGACGTACGACCCGCTCTACGACGCCCCGGGCGTCCGGCACATCCTGGTCCGGCACGAGCAGGGCGCAGGCCACGCGGCCGAGGGCTACGCGCAGGCCACCGGCAAGGTCGGCGTCTGCATGGCCACCTCCGGCCCGGGCGCGACGAACCTGGTGACCCCGATCGCCGACGCGTACATGGACTCGGTGCCGATGGTCGCGATCACCGGCCAGGTCAGCACCCCGATGATCGGCACCGACGCCTTCCAGGAGGCGGACATCTGCGGCATCACGCTGCCGATCACCAAGCACAACTTCCTGGTCAAGCACCCCGAAGAGATCCCGCAGACGATCGCCGAGGCCTTCCACCTCGCCTCCACCGGCCGCCCCGGCCCGGTCCTGGTCGACGTGCCGAAGGACGTCCAGCAGGCGATGACGCGGTTCAACTGGCCGCCGCAGCTGAACCTGCCCGGCTACCGGCCGACCGTGCACCCGCACGGCAAGCAGGTCCGCGAGGCCGCCCGGCTGCTCACCTCGTCGAAGCGCCCGGTGCTCTACGTCGGCGGCGGGGTGCTGAAGGCCCGCGCGTCGGCGGAGCTGAAGGTGCTGGCCGAGCTGTCCGGCGCTCCGGTGATCACCACGCTGATGGCTCGCGGGGCGTTCCCCGACAGCCACCCGCAGCACCTGGGCATGCCCGGCATGCACGGCACCGTCGCGGCGGTCACCTCGCTGCAGAAGGCCGACCTGATCGTCGCGCTGGGCGCCCGCTTCGACGACCGCGTCACCGGCAACCTCGACAGCTTCGCCCCGTACGCGACGATCGTCCACGCCGACATCGACCCGGCCGAGATCAGCAAGAACCGCACCGCGGACGTCCCGATCGTCGGTGACGCCCGCGAGGTGATCGCCGAGCTGGTCGTCGCGCTGCAGGCCGAGCACCAGGCCGGTCACCGCGCGGACCTGGACCCCTGGTGGGCCCTGCTGAACAAGACCCGCGAGACGTACCCGCTGGGCTACGACGACCACCCCGATGGCACGCTGGCACCCCAGTACGTCATCGAGCGGCTGGGGAAGATCTCCGGACCGGAGACGATCTTCGCCGCGGGAGTGGGCCAGCACCAGATGTGGGCCAGCCAGTTCATCTCGTACGAGAACCCGTACACCTGGCTGAACTCCGGCGGCGCCGGGACGATGGGATACGCCGTCCCCGCCGCCATGGGCGCCAAGGTCGGTAAGCCCGACACCACCGTGTGGGCGATCGACGGCGACGGCTGCTTCCAGATGACCAATCAGGAACTGGCCACCTGCGCCCTGGAGGGCATCCCGATCAAGGTCGCCGTCATCAACAACGGCAACCTGGGCATGGTGCGGCAGTGGCAGACGCTGTTCTACGACAAGCGTTACTCCAACACCGACCTGAAGACCCACAAGCAGCGCGTGCCCGACTTCGTGAAGCTGGCCGACGCGCTCGGCTGCGCCGGGCTGCGCTGCGAAACCGCGGGTGACGTCGACGCCACGATCGAGAAGGCGATGGAGATCGACGACCAGCCGGTCGTCATCGACTTCGTGGTCGGCAAGGACGCCATGGTGTGGCCGATGGTCGCGGCCGGCGCCAGCAACGACGACATCCAGGCCGCCCGTGACGTCCGCCCCGTCTGGGGCGAGGACCAGACCTGATCGGAAGAGACGACGACAATGAGCAAGCACACCCTTTCGGTCCTGGTCGAGAACAAGCCGGGTGTCCTGGCCCGGGTGTCGGGCCTGTTCAGCCGGCGCGGGTTCAACATCCACTCGCTGGCGGTCGGGCCCACCGAGCACCCCGACATCTCCCGGATGACCGTGGTCGTCACGGTGGAGGGCCTGGCCCTCGAGCAGGTCACCAAGCAGTTGAACAAACTGGTCAACGTCATCAAGATCGTCGAGCTCGACACGTCGGTGTCGGTCCAGCGCGAGCTGATGCTCTGCAAGGTCCGCACCGACCCGCAAACCCGCTCGCACGTGCTCGAAACCGTCGAGCTCTTCCGCGCGCACGTCGTGGACGTCTCCACCGACTCGATCACCGTCGAGGCCACCGGCACCGCCGAGAAGCTCGAGGCTCTCGTCCGCGTGTTGGAGCCCTACGGCATCAAGGAACTGGTGCAGTCCGGCATGGTGGCGATCGGTCGGGGCCCCCGGTCGATCGCGGCGCCCGCGGTGGCGTTGCGTAGCGTCAGCGCTTGATCTGAATTAACTACGGAAGGACGAAGTACTAGTCATGGCCTCTGAAAACCTCCGCGCCGAGCTCTTCTACGACGACGACGCGGACCTGTCGATCATCCAGGGCCGCAAGGTCGCCGTGCTCGGCTACGGCAGCCAGGGGCACGCCCACGCCCTCAGCCTCCGTGACTCCGGCGTCGACGTGCGCGTCGGCCTGCCGGAGGGCTCCAAGAGCCGCCCGAAGGCGGAGGAGGCCGGCCTGCGTGTCGTCACCCCGGCCGAGGCCAGCGCCGAGGCCGACGTGATCATGGTGCTCGCGCCCGACACCGCGCAGCGCACGATCTACGCCAACGACATCGCGCCGAACCTCAAGGACGGCGACGCGCTGCTGTTCGGGCACGGCCTGAACATCCGGTACGAGCTGATCAAGCCCCCGGCCGGCGTCGACGTCGCGCTGATCGCGCCGAAGGGCCCCGGTCACCTCGTCCGCCGCCAGTTCGTGGACGGCAAGGGCGTTCCGGTGCTGGTCGCCGTCGAGCAGGACGCGTCGGGCAACGCGCTGGCGCTCGCGCTCAGCTACGCGAAGGGCATCGGCGGCACCCGCGCCGGCGCGATCAAGACCACGTTCACCGAGGAGACCGAGACCGACCTGTTCGGTGAGCAGGCCGTCCTCTGCGGTGGCGTGGAGGAGCTGGTCAAGGCCGGGTTCTCGACGCTGACCCAGGCCGGCTACCAGCCGGAGGTCGCGTACTTCGAGTGCCTGCACGAGCTGAAGCTGATCGTCGACCTCATGTACGAGGGCGGCATCGCGCGGATGAACTACTCGGTCAGCGACACCGCCGAGTACGGCGGCTACGTCTCGGGCCCGCGTGTCGTCACCGACGAGACGAAGAAGGCCATGAAGCAGATCCTCACCGAGATCCAGGACGGGACGTTCGCCCGCAACTGGATCGCCGAGGACGAGAACGGCCGGGCCAACTTCCACAAGCTCCGCGAGGAGAACGCCGCCGACCCGATCGAGGTCACCGGCCAGAAGCTCCGTGGCCTGATGAGCTGGGTCGACCGTCCGATCACCGAGACGGCCTAGTTGATCCGGACGCCCACCGCGGGAGCGGTGGGCGTCCTGGTTCCTACCCGGAGACCCGACCGGCCGGCTCGCGAGCCGCCTGAGCCCAGCGAACGGCCGGGGTGGCGCACAGCCCGGCCGCCGCGAGGACTCCTCCGACCAGCAGCCATCCCGGGGTTCCCCAGGTGATGCAGAGGAACGAGAGCAGGGTCGGCGCCGCCACCTCGGCCAGACCGGCGCCCATCCCGAACACACCGAGGTACTCGCCGGTGCGGTGCGGCGGGGCAAGCCGGAAGGACACCTCGAACGCCCCGGAGGCGTGCCAGAGCTCGCCGAGGGTGTGCACCACCGCCGCGACCAGCAGCAGAACCGTGGCCGCGGACCCGGGGAGCTGGTCGGACAGCGGAAACAGAACGCAGGAGAGCAGAAAGACGAAGCCGGCCCGACGCAGGCACCGGGCTCCGGCGGCGAGGTCCACGACCCCCCGGCTGACCCAGACCTGCCCGAGCGCCACCATCGCGGTGTTGATGACGAGCGTGGCCGAGACCAGCCAGTAGGGGCGGCCGGTGGTGGCCACCCACAGCGGTACGGCGATGGTCAGCACCCGGTACTGGATCGACAGGATGCCGTCGATGACGGCGAGGACCAGGTACGGAGCATCGCGGAACGCCCCGCTCCGACGGCGTGATCCGACGGGCTCGGACGCCCTTCCCACGTCTGCGGGTAGCAGCCGGACCAGGCCCGCGCTGAGCAGGAACGACAGTCCGTTGAGCAGGATCAGGGTCTGATAGGCGGTCGGCGTGCCCACGTGGAGGCCCAGTCCGGCGAGGCCGGCTCCCACCGCGAACCCGACGTTCGTGGTCGACCGGAGGTAGGCGCGGAACCGCTGCGGCTGCTCTCCGCCGTACCGATTCACGAGCGGCGCCCGCGCCGCCGGCCCGGCCGTGGCGACCACGCTGGCCAGACCGATGAAGCCGATCGACAGGAACACCGACCCGGTCAGGGCCAGCCCGACCATGGCTGCGCTTCCGCAGCCGAGCACGATGACGTAGGTGCGCCGGGGTCCGGAGCGGTCGGCGATTTTTCCCACCAGGGGTCCACCGGCGAGGGCGAGGACACCGCCTCCGCTGAGAATCAGACCGGTCTGCAGGACCGATCGATCCAGGACCAGACTGAGGTAGAGCGCGATCGACGTGAGGTAGAAGCCGTTGCCGATCGTGTTCAACAACTGGGCTGACGCCAGGACTCGCTGTTGGCGTGACCCGGGAATCAAGCCGGCCAGGAGGTTCGCCGCGGACGTCACCTCGGTGCGTACTCCGGAGCATACGAGCGGCCTCGCACGGCCAGCCGGAAGCCGTCGATCACCGGAAGGCCCCGATGGATCACGTCGCTGTCGATGACCAGCAGTGTCCCGGCCGGGCCGAGTACGGGTAGGAGCCCGGACGTGAGCTCACCGGGGAGCTCCCGGGTTTCGTCCTGGCGAGGGAGTACCCGTTCGCGCCGGCGCCGGTCTTCGACCCGCTTCGCGTGCAGGTGGCTACCGGGGAGGCAGGCGAACGGGCCGTTGTCGCTCCCCACGTCGCTCAGATAGAGAAAGAACTTCAGGTTCGGCGTTCGGTCGTAGTGCGGTGTGCGAGCCGCATGCGTCGTCCCGGGGAGATCTTTCACCGCGATGACGTCGTGATTGAAGCTGTAGTCCTCGGCGGCGAAGAACTCCTCGGCGATCGTCCGCATCCAGTCGGCGGAGAAGAACTCCGCCAACGCCGGGAAATCGTCGTTCAGGTGTCGGCGGCCGATCGCCGTGGCCGCGCCGGACGAATACGGTAACTGCTCGCCGTGTTCCGGTACCCGGGTCAACAGCGTGCCGACTTCAGCGCGCAGAGCGGCCAACGTCCGCCCGGTCAGGAACGGCTTGATCGGCGCGATGCCCTGCTCTCTCACCAATGCCGGACCGGTCGTGGTTGCCGAGGCGCGACTCGTCCAGGTCAGCTCCACTCCGCGCTCCTTCCTGTCCGTCGATCGACCAGTGGCCGTGCCCACCGGTCAGGATCCAGAAGCCGCCCGGTGGAAGACCGGGCCGCAGCAAACTCTCGCGGAGCGGCTCGCGCAGCAGGTGCGACAGCAGCGCCAACGCCGTGTTGGAGTGGGTGACCAGCAGGAGTGCCTGATGCGGTGGCACCGAGGCGAGCGCGGACCGGACGGCCGGGGCCGCGCGGGCCGCTACCGCGGCCAGACCCTCCCGGCCGTCGAAGGGGTCGACCTCTCCGGCGCTCCAGCGCGCGAATGCCTCCGGCCGGGCTCGGCTGACCTCGTGCCGGGTGAGCCCCTGCCACGGGCCGAGGTCTTCTTCCACCAGCCGGTCGTCGAGGGTGTGGGGGAGGCCGTGGGCCCAGGCCACCTCCCTGGCGGTCTGCACGGCCCTGACCAGCGGGCTGCTGACGATCGTCGTCAAGGGCTCAGGTCGCAGAGCTCGGCTCAGGGCGAGCGCCTGACGGTGTCCCAGCGCCGAGAGCGGCGGATCCAGGTGTCCGGTGAACTTTCCCTCCGCGGACCAGGTGGTCTCGCCGTGCCGCGCGATGATGACACGCCGGTCAGAGGTAGCCACCGCTACCTCCGGCGACATCGATCGAGGTACCGGTGATGTAGGCCGACAGGCCGCTGAGCAGGAGGGCCACCACCGGGGCGACCTCGGCGGGCTGTCCCATCCGCCCGACCAGGATTCCGCGCCGGTCGACCTCCTGGCGGCACCAGTCCTCGAAGGCGGTCGCGGAACCGTCGGCCCGGTGGCGGCTTCGCTGCCGCTCGGTGAGGATCGCTCCGAGGTTGACCGTGTTCACCCGGATGTTGTCCGGGGCCAACTCCACGGCCAGGGACCGGGCCAGGTTCAGGACGGCGGCACGGCCGGCGCTCACCGCGGCCATTCCGGTCTCGGGGGCGCGCGCGGTCACGCCGTTGATGACCACGACCCGACCCGCCGTTCTCGTCAGCGCGTCGACGGCCGGCCGGATCGTGTTGAGAACGGAAAGGACTTTGATGTCCAACTGTTCGCGCCACAGGGCGTTCGGTGACGACAGCGGGCGCCCGGGTGCACCGGCGCCCGCGTTGGCAACGACCCCGTCCAGCCTCCCGAAGTGGCCGATCGCCGCCTGCACCTGATCCGACATCTGTCGCTCGTCGGTGACGTCCGCCTGCACCGTGAAGAGGCGTCCACCCCGGCAACTGTCCGCCAGATCACGCAGCGGCTGCTCTCGCCGAGCCAACGCGGTCACGGACGCCCCCTCCGCCAGGAGGAGCTGCACGATTGCCCGGCCGACGCCTTGACTTCCGCCCGTCACCAGAAAGGCCTGACCACCGATCTGCAGATCCACACGTCTCCCCACGTCGCCGAGTTGGGCGGATCACCAAGCCGATTCCTGCTGTATCCAGGTGACCGCGCCGGCGTGAACGGCCGACAGCTCGGAATGGGTGCCCGCGGTCAGCGTCGCATCAATGACGTATTCCGAGCTCTTGTGGGCAGCCGAACGCTCCTCTGTTTCCGACAGGTCGACACGTTCGTGGACCTCCACGACTCCGGGAACGGGGCAGACCCTCGGCAGCGGTTTGAGGCGGCGTCCCGGACGCGGGAACAGAACGAAGCCGGCGACCGACCCCGTTCCCGAGCTCGGAGCTCCGGTCCACGGGAGACCCGCCTGCCCCTTGGCCGCTTCGGCTTCGAGATCGACGCCGAGGACGTGGTCGACCATCCATCTGATCTTCCCGCCGCCGGTTCGAGCGGCGATCTCGCAGAGCAAGGGCTGACCACCTCGCGGCCAGAACAGCTCGCAGTGGAAGCTGTGCACGCCGTTCATCGGCGGAAGGGCGGCGACGACGCGCCGTGCCGTCTGCTGGAGAACGAGATCGGCTCTCGACCCCCGGTCCAGCGTCAGCAACCCGAGCGGTTCGACCTCCGACAGGGACGAGAGCGGGGTGCGGGTGTACCGACTCGCCACCGCGAGCAGGACCCGGCCTTCCCGGGCCAACCCGTCGACGCAGAACATGGGGGCGTCGACGTACTCCTCGACCATCAGCCCGGCCGTATCGTCACCGGACAAGTTCCGCATCCGGGCCCAGCGGTCGAGCTCGTCGCGGCTGGTCACTGTCCGTACCTCGGCGGCCCCGGCGCCGTCGACGGGTTTGACCACGATCCCGGCCGGGTGCGCGGCGAGGAAGTCGTCGAGGTCGAGCACGCTGTCCACGGCGGCGAACTCCGGGACGGCGATGCCGGCGCGTCGCGCGAGCGTCTTCATCTGAAGTTTGTCGCGATAGGCACGGGCAGCGCGGGGACCGGGGCCGCGGAGCCCGAGACGATCGCGGAGCTGAGCCGCGCGGACGACGTCACATTCGCTCAGCGCGACGACGGAGTCGATCGGCTGCTCGGCGTGAGCAGCGAGAACAGCCTCGTCGACCGCGCGGTTCCCCTTCCAGTTCCCGAAGAGCCGGTGACGGTGATAGACGCCCGGTCGCTCCGCGAGGTGAGCCCGGGTCGCATCGCTGTCCTCGGCGAACAGCACGATCTGCGGCCTGCCGTCGGCGGACGCGAGCCACCCCGGGTAGTCGTGGTCGGCCAGGGATTTTTTGGACAGCACCGCGATCCGGCGCCGCGTCGTCATCTCCATACCCCGGCCTCCCGCCACCAGTGGTCGACCTCCTGCTGGCGTTGCCGTACCTCGGCCGCGGTCCGGCCCTCGGCCAGCACCAACGCGCTGGCATCGGCCGCGTATCGCGTGCCGGCCGCCTGAGCCCCGGCCGGCAGCACGGGTCGGTAACGGACTCCCTCCACCGGGCAGGTCTCCGGTGGATGGAACCGACCGTGTCCCCGCGGGAGAGCAGTCCAACCGTGGATGCCTGCGGGCAGCCGGTCCTGCTCCGCCACCACGGCGGACTGCCCGGCCTGACCGCGGAGGTTCTCCTGGCTCAGGTGGAGACCGAAGGCCGACTCGTAGACGCCGGCGACTCCACCGCCCCCGGTCCGACTACCCACCTCGCAGAAGGTAGCCAGACCATCGCGCTCGATCCACGCCTCCAGATGGAAGCTGGTCGTCGCCGGGGGACCGGGCAGAGCCGAGATGACGGCGCGGGTGAAATCCTGCAGCGGCACCCGCGCCGCGTCCTCCGGGTCGAGCTGAACACTGGACAGCGTCTGCTGGTCGAGGACCGACTCGGCGTTGCCGACGTTGTAGCGGCTGGGCCAGCAGTGCAGCACCGTGCCCGCGGCCATCAAACCGTCGACGTGGAAGAACTCTCCCTCGACGAAGGCTTGGACGAGCCACGATTCGGGCGAGCGTCCGACGACCGGGAAGAGCCCCGAGCTCAATAGAGCGACGACTTCCGCTCGGGTGCGGAGGATCCGTACCCCCTCCGAGCCTGCTCCCCACCGTGGCTTGAGCACCAGCCGGCCGTGGCGGTCCAGCAGGTCCAGCAGATCGAGCGGATGCTCGAGTCGGTAGGTCGCAGGAGTACGGAGCCCGGCCCGGCTGACGGTCCCGGTCATGACGAACTTGTCCCGGAAGGCCCGGGCCGAGTCCACGGACTGGCCCGGAAGGCCGAGCCGCTCGCGAATTCGCGCCGCGCGCAGCACGTCGTCCTCGCTGGAGGACAGCACGAGGTCGGCACCGGTCTGCCGGGCGGCGTGCAGGGCCTCGAGCTCAGTGGCCCAGGCCGTGTACTGGTCGACGGCCACGACTCGGGTGAATGCTCTGTCGTAGGCGCTCGAATCGTCGACGTAGTGCGCCCGGGTCGTGACAATGGTGGCTTCGGACCACTCGAGCCACTGATTCACCGGCCGATCCGACAGACTCTTTCGCGACAGGATCAGCATTCTCGGCCCGGCATCATCACGCTTCATGTGCGGACTCAGTCGGCCGTCCGCACTCTCACGGCTTCCAGCGGTATCAGCGGGCGCTCCGGTTTCCATTGCGGCGCCGGGCTGACCACCGGACCGGGAGTCGACCAGTTCAGCCGGGCCGGGCAGGAAGCGACACCGTGATCGTCCATCATGCGCGGATACAGTTCTCGCCGCCGGGCGACGACTCCGAGCAGGCCGCCTTCCTCCGGGTACCAATTCCCGAGGTACTCGTCGGCGAAATTGCACACCAGGGCCTCGCCGCCGGGCTCACAGTAGATCTTCGCGACGTTCGCGCAATCCTTGACCGTGAACTCCAACTGCCGGGCCGGCGGATAGCACGAGGTGGTGAGTTCCGGGCCGCCCGTGTCCAGTTCCTCGTACAGCTCCATCATGATGTCGGCGAAGCGGTCGTACAGAGCGCTGGGACGCAGGCTCAGTTCGTTCTGTGCCTGTGCGGCGTAGCCGGAGGGAATCCAGGGCTTGATCTGGACGACGTCGACCCCGAGATCGCGCATGACCCGGTAGATCGCGGCGGCCTCGTCGGCGTTGTGCTGACCCATGCCGATGCGCACGAAAACCCAGAGACCAGCCTCTTTGGCCTTGCCGATGTTCTCCAGGAGCTGTTTCGTGTCGTTGGGTTTCGCCCCCTTCATGAGGGCCATCAACCGGTCTTCCTGCATGGTGTTGTAGGTGACCTTGACGCCGGTCAGCCCGATCGCGGTGAGCCGGGCGATGCGGTCGCGGGTGAGCAGCGTTCCGTTGGTCACCAGCCGAGTCGTCAGACCCCTGCTCGCCAACGGGCCGAAGACTTCCTCGACCAGGTCCATGGCCATGAGCGGCTCACCGCCGGTGCCGTAGATGGCTTCCGGCTTTTCCGGTTCGTCCGGCGACTCGGACCACTCGATGACCGAACGGACGAAGCGCTCGGTGTCGATCGGGTTGAGTCGTTTTCCGATGTGGTCCTCGTTGACGCAGAAAATGCAGGAGCGGTTGCAACCGTCCAACAATTTGACTTCGACGCCGTCGACCGGAAGGTAATTGGAGAGGTTCGTTTGCGGGAAGTTTTGCACCCTGAATTTGCGGTAGGGGTCAGTCGAATTCATGTTTCCCCTTGGTCATGAATCGAGTGAAATTCCCCCCCAAACCTGACCGAAGTAGACTCACACAGTCCTGAATGGATGTCAAGGAAAATGTGTCGGGTCGAATACGAAGAGTAATGTCAGCGTTTTGACTTGGGTGCGTCGAAAAGCCCGTGCTGCTCGGGGTGTCCCATTCCTGCGCTGCTTATCGTGAGCCCGGTTCAGCCGGCCGTGCGGGTCCGGTGGAGGACCACCAGGGTGACGCCACCGAGAGCGGTCAGGGCGATCGCGCCGGCGCCGGTCGGGTCGAGGATGCCGTCGGCGCCGCGGGTGAGGGCGCCCACGGCGGGCCAGCCCGCGATGACCACGGTGCAGAGACCTGCCGTCATGAGGCGGCGCGGCTGCTCTTCCTCGCCGTAGAACGCGTGTTTCCACGCGCCTCGGGCGCCGACGGCGGCGATCGCCGCCAACAACAGAACGCCGACGACGACGATGCCCAGCGCGACACCGTCGCCCCAGGTGACCGGCGGCGAGCCGGTGAAGGCCGGAAGCACGAAGGCCACCGCCACTCCGGTCCAGCCGAGCGACAACACCGCGCCGAGCAGCCCGGCGGCCGCCCACCCCCGGTTGGTGGTCTCGCGGCGCACGCTGTCCTGGGTCACTTCTCGATTGTGCCTGGCGCACGCGACGAACCCCCGCGTTCCGGACGGCGGGTTGAACTGCTGTTGCTGATCTGACGTCTGTTCCACGTGCGCTGGTGACCGTCGTCACGAAGCGACGTGTGACCAGCCGACACACCTACTATCGGGATCGCGCACCGAAGCCCGGGAGGACCGTGACGTGCCCCAGCCTGTCGTCCTCGTCGCCGAGGAACTCGCTCCGTCCGCGCTCGACGTGCTCGCCCGGGACTTCGAAGTACGCCATGTGGACGGCGCCGACCGGGCCGCGCTGATCCCGGCGCTGGCCGAGGCGGACGCGATCCTGGTCCGCAGCGCCACCCAGGTCGACGCGACCGCGCTGGCCGCCGCGCCGCGCTTGAAGGTCGTCGCCCGGGCCGGGGTCGGCCTCGACAACGTCGACGTGCCCGCTGCCACCGCCCGCGGCGTGATGGTGGTCAACGCTCCGACGTCGAACATCGTCTCGGCCGCCGAGCAGGCGATCGCGCTGCTGCTGGCCTGCGCCCGCAACGTCGCCCCGGCGCACGCCGCGCTGCGCGACGGCCAGTGGAAGCGGTCCCGGTACACCGGCGTCGAGCTGGCCGACAAGACGATCGGCGTCGTCGGGCTGGGGCGCATCGGGGTGCTGTTCGCCCAGCGGATGGCCGCGTTCGGCACCCGGTTGATCGCCTACGACCCGTACGTGCAGCCCACGCGGGCCGCGCAGATCGGCGTCCGGCTGGTGAGCCTGGAGGAGCTGCTCGCCGAGAGCGACTTCATCTCGATCCACCTGCCCAAGACCGCGGAGACGCTCGGCCTGATCGGCGAGAAGGAGCTGCGCCTGGTCAAGCCGTCGGTGCGCATCGTGAACGCCGCCCGGGGCGGGTTGGTCGACGAGCAGGCCCTGTACGCGGCGCTGAAGGAGGGTCGCGTCGCCGGCGCGGGCCTGGACGTCTACGCGAAGGAACCCTGCACCGACTCGCCACTGTTCGGGCTGGAGAACGTGGTCGCGACGCCGCACCTCGGAGCGTCCACCGTGGAAGCGCAGGACAAGGCCGGCCTCGCGGTCGCGCGGAGCGTCCGGCTGGCGCTGCACGGCGAGTTCGTCCCGGACGCGGTGAACGTGCAGGCCGGTGGCGTGGTGGCCGAGGAGGTGCGGCCGTCGCTGCCGCTGGCCGAGAAGCTCGGGCGCGTGTTCACGGCGTTGGCCAGCGGTCTCGCCCGGTCGATCACCGTCGACGTCCGCGGTGACATCGCCGAGTACGACGTCAGCGTGCTGGAGCTGGCCGCGCTCAAGGGCGTCTTCGCGGACATCGTCGAGGAGTCGGTGACGTTCGTGAACGCGCCGCTGCTGGCCAAGGAACGCGGGGTCGAGGTGGGGCTCACGACGTCGGAGGAGAGCGCGGAGTACCGCAACCTCGTCACGGTGTCGGGGGTGCTCGCCGACGGGCGGACGCTGTCGGTGTCCGGGACGCTGGCCGGACCTCGGGGCGCGCAGAAGATCACCAGCATCGACACGTTCGACATCGACCTCGTACCCAACGGCAACCTGTTGTTCCTGCAGTACAGCGACCGTCCGGGCGTGGTCGGGACGCTCGGGGTGCTGCTCGGCGACGCGGGCGTCAACATCGCCGGAATGCAGGTCGCCCGGGCGCTGTCCGGAGCGGAGTCGCTGATGGCGCTCGCCGTCGACCAGGCGGTTCCGGCCGACCTTCTGCAGCGGCTCGCCGCCGCGATCGGAGCGCACGCGGCCAATACGGTCGACCTGTCCGGAGTCTGAGACGTGGGTACCGATCCGTGGGAACGCTCGGCTAGGGTGACGCCATGAGCACGAACCTCGCGGTGATCGGCGGAGACGGTATCGGGCCCGAGGTGGTGGCCGAGGGGCTGAAGGTGCTCGGCGCCGTGCTCCCCGGCGTGAACACCACCGAGTACGACCTCGGTGCGCGTCGCTACCACGCGACCGGCGAGGTCCTGCCCGACTCGGTGCAGGACGAACTGTCCCGGCACGACGCGATCCTGCTCGGCGCCGTCGGCGACCCGGGCGTTCCGCCGGGTGTGCTCGAGCGGGGACTGCTGCTCAAGCTGCGCTTCGCGTTCGACCACTACGTGAACCTGCGCCCGGCGCGGCTCTACGAGGGCGTGACGAGCCCGCTGGCCGGCGTGAAGCCCGGCGACATCGACTTCGTCGTGGTCCGTGAGGGCACCGAGGGTCTCTACGTCGGCGCCGGCGGTGTGCTCGCCAAGGGCACGGCCCGCGAGGTCGCCACCGAGGAGAGCCTCAACTCGCGCAGCGGCGTCGAGCGCGTGATCCGCGACGCCTACACCAGGGCGCAGAGCCGCCCGCGCCGCCACCTGACGCTCGTCCACAAGCAGAACGTGCTGGTCAACGCCGGGAACCTGTGGTCGCGGACGTTCGCCGAGGTGGGCAAGGAGTTCCCCGACGTCGCCACCGACTACCAGCACGTCGACGCCGCGAGCATGTTCTTCGTGACCCAGCCGCAGCGCTTCGACGTGGTCGTCACCGACAACCTGTTCGGCGACATCCTCACCGACATCGCGGCCGCGATCAGCGGCGGCATCGGGTTGGCCGCCAGCGGCAACATCAACCCGACGAAGGAATTCCCGTCGATGTTCGAGCCGGTGCACGGCTCCGCACCCGACATCACCGGCAAGGGCGTCGCCGACCCGACCGCGACGATCCTGTCGGTCGCCCTGCTGCTCGACCACCTGGGCCACCCCGACGCCGCCGCCCGGGTGGAACGCGCCGTCGCCGACGACCTGGCCGCGCGCGAGCCGGGCGTACCCGTCCGGACCTCCGAGGTGGGCGACCGGATCGCCGAGCGGGTGAGCTAGCCCCAACCCGTCCGAAGGCCCGGTCACCGCCAGCGCGGTGACCGGGCCTTCGTCGTTCCCGACGAACCCGGCCGCGTGAACTGCCGGTAAATTCACCCTCAGCCCCGCCCGTGGCCGGGCTGACCCCAGCGATGCGGAAGGACCCTCATGAGCGGCACCCTGGATTTCGAGATCGTCCCGGCCACGAACCCGCGTACCGATGACGAGCGCGCCGCGCTGATGGCCGACCCGGGCTTCGGCCGGATCTTCACCGACCACATGGTGACGATCAAGTACGCCGACGGTAAGGGCTGGTACGACGCGCAGCTGCAGCCGTACGGGCCGATCAGCCTCGACCCGGCCACCTCCGCGCTGCACTACGGCCAGGAGATCTTCGAGGGTCTGAAGGTCTACCGCCACCCCGACGGCAGCCTCGGCCTGTTCCGGCCGGAGCAGAACGCCCGCCGGTTCAACCGGTCGGCCGCGCGCCTGGCGATGCCGCCGCTTCCCGAGGAGCTGTTCCTGGAGTCGATCCGGCTGCTCGTCCAGCACGACGAGAAGTGGGTGCCCAGCGCGCCCGAGACCAGCCTCTACCTGCGGCCGTTCATGTTCTCGACCGACCCGTACCTGGGCGTCCGCCCGGCGCTGGAGTACCTCTACGTGCTGATCGCGTCCCCGGTCGGCGCGTACTTCCCGCGCGGGGTGCAGCCGGTGAGCGTCTGGCTCTCCACCGACTACACCCGGGCCGCGCCCGGTGGCACCGGCGAGGCGAAGTGCGCGGGCAACTACGCCGCCAGCCTGGTCGCCCAGGCCCAGGCCGCCGCGCAGGGCTGCGACCAGGTGGTGTGGCTCGACGCGATCGAGCACAAGTACATCGAGGAGATGGGCGGGATGAACCTGTACTTCGTCCTCGACGGCACCACGCTCGTCACGCCCGAGCTCAACGGTTCGCTGCTGCCCGGCGTCACCCGGGACAGCATTCTGCAGTTGGCCGGTGAACTGGGCCTCAGCACCGAGGTGCGGCGCATCTCCACCGACGAGTGGCGCGAGACCGCCGCGAACGGGCGGATGTCCGAGGCGTTCGCGTGCGGCACCGCGGCCGTGATCACGCCGGTCGGCACCGTGAAGGGCAGCGACGGCGAGTTCCAGGTCGCCGACGGCGGTCCCGGCGAGGTCACGATGAAGCTGCGTGCCGCGCTGCTCGACCTCCAGCACGGCCGTACCGAGGACACGCACGGCTGGATCACGACCCTGTAAAGGTTGGCCCGTGCGGTCTATTCTGCGCGCATGAGCGACACTCCGGCTACGGCGCTGGTCGAAGCCATCGCGGCCCGCCCCGCGGACGAACGGTCCGACCAGCTGATCACGATCCTGGTCGACACGTTCGAGCCGCTGATCGAGGCCGCGCCGGCCGCCTTCCGGACCAAGTTCCGGAAGATGGCCGCCGACCCGTTCGCGTTCTACCGTGGCAGCGCGTGCATCTTCTACGCCGACGTCACGGACCCGCGGATCGACATCGAGGACCCGTGGACCGACGAGCGGAGTCGGCGGGTCTGGATCCAGGGCGATCTGCACTGCCAGAACTTCGGCACGTACATGGACTCGTCCGGGGTGCTGGTGTTCGACGTCAACGACTACGACGAGGCCTACGTCGGCCACTACACCTGGGACCTGCAGCGCCTGGCGGCCAGCCTCGCGCTGCTGGGCTTCGGGAAAGCGTTGTCGGACGGCACGATCGAGCGGATGATCCGTACGGTCTCCGACGCCTACCTGCGCACCGTGCGGCGCTTCCACGAGCACGCCGGTGACGAGGAGTTCCGGCTGACGCTCGACAGCGCCAGCGGCGTGCTGCGTGACGTCCTGCTCGACTCGCGGATGCAGACCCGGATCGCGCTCCTGCAGCGCACCACGACGATCCGCAACGCCGACCGGGTGTTCCGGGACGGCCCGGGCGTCCGGCCGCTCGAGTCGACCGAGAAGGCCCTGGTGGAGGGCGCGTTCCGCAAGTACCTGGAGACGATCCCGGAGGGCAAGCGCAAGGACGTCTCCAGCTACGTCGTGAAGGACATCGTCGGGCGCTCCGGGTTCGGTATCGGCTCGGCCGGGCTGCCCGCCTACAACCTGCTCGTCGAGGGCGCGACGCAGGCGCTGGAGAACGACGTCGTGCTCTCGATGAAGCAGGGCAACGTCGCCGCGCCGAGCCGGGTGATCGACGACCCGGAGATCAAGGGCTACTTCCAGCACCACGGCCACCGCACGGTGGTGTCGCAGCGGGCGCTGCAGGCGCACGCCGACCCCTGGCTGGGCTGGACCGAGATCGACGGCGTGGGCCAGGTCGTGCAGGAGTTGTCGCCGTACGAGAACGACATCGACTGGGCCGACGTGAACGAGCCCGACGACATCATGCCGCTGCTCGACCAGCTGGGGCAGGCCGTCGCGAAGGTGCACTGCGTGTCCGACGCCGACAGCGAGCAGAGCCTGGTGAAGTTCCAGACCGAGGACGCGATCGTGGCCGCGGTCGGCGACCGGGACCAGGAGTTCGCGGCCGATCTGGTCGCGTTCGGCCTGGGCTACGCGCGCCAGGTCCGCGACGATCACCGGCACTTCGTCGACGCGTTCCGCAACGGCCGCATCCCGGGCGTGGACGGAGGCTGACCATCCCCGCCCCCGCGCCGCCCCCGGAGCGAGATCCGGCCGTGTCCGGGGCGGATCCCGCGCCGTTCCCGGATCCGGCCGTGTCCGGGGCGGAGGCCGCGCTCGCGCGGACGCTGTTCCGGCCGGTCCGGGACGGCAACCCGTTCGAGGTGGCGGTCGAGCGGCTGGCCACCGCGATCCGCCTGGGGGCGGTGACCGAGCGGCTCCCACCGGAACGCGAGCTGGCCGCGATGCTCGGCGTCAGCCGGATGACGCTGCGGGACGCGCTGGCCGCGCTGGCCGACGCGGGCTTCGTGACCTCACGCCGGGGGCGCGGGGGCGGAACATTCGTCTGCGACCGCAGGCCCAGCGGCGGGGACGCCCAGGCGGTCGCGCGCTCGATGGGGGAGGCGCTCACGCACGCGCTGGACTACCGGCGGATCATCGAGCCCGGCGCGGCGGCGCTCGCGGCCTCCACCGACCTGTCCGCCGCCGCGCACGACCACCTGCGGGCGTGCCTCGCCGAAGCCACCGAGGCCCCCGACGACGGGTTCCGGCGCCGCGCCGACTCCCGCTTCCACCTGGCGATCGCGAGCGTCACCGGCAACGAACCGCTGATCACGGCGGTGGCCGACGTGCAGGCGCGGCTCTCCGGCCTGCTCGAGCTGATCCCGGTGCTGCGCACGAACATCGCGCACTCCGACGCCCAGCACGCCGACGTGGTCGCGGCGATCGCGGCCGGCGACCCCGCCCGCGCCGACACCGTCATGCGCGAACATTGCGACGCGACCGCCGCTCTGTTGCGAGGGTTCCTGCGGTGAGCGTGTTGCGTCGACGTAAAGGTCTGAACGTGGACCATTGCGCGGACGGCACACAAGTCCTACGTTGCGCAGCAACGACCGAAATCCGGAGGTGGGCATGGCGGGCCGGTTGGACCTCGAGCAGCTCCGCATCGAGATCGCGGACGGAAGCATCGACACCGTGGTTCTCGGCTTCACCGACATGCAGGGCCGCCTGCAAGGAAAACGGCTCGACGCGGGGTACTTCCTGAGCGACGTGCTCGGGCACGCCGCCGAGGGGTGCAACTACCTGCTCGCGGTGGACGTCGACATGAACACGGTCGACGGGTACGCGATGAGCTCGTGGTCGTCGGGGTACGGCGACTTCGTCCTGCAGCCCGACCTCTCGACGCTGCACCGCATCCCCTGGCACCCGGGCAGCGTCGGCCTGCTCGCCGACCTGGAGTGGCTCGACGGGAAGCCGGTCGTGGCGTCGCCCCGGCAGATCCTGGGGCGCCAGACCGCGCGCCTGGCCGAGCACGGCTGGAAGGCCTACGCCGGCACCGAACTCGAGTTCATCGTGTTCAAGGACTCCTACGAGCAGGCCTGGAACGCCGGTTACCGGAACCTGACCCCGGCCAACCAGTACAACGTCGACTATTCGCTGCTCGGCACCGCGCGCATCGAGCCGTTACTCCGCCGGATCCGGCTCGCGATGACCGGCGCCGGGCTGACCGTCGAGTCGGCGAAGGGCGAGTGCAACCCCGGGCAGCACGAGATCGCGTTCAAGTACGACGAGGTGACCGCCGCGTGCGACCACCACGTGATCTACAAGAACGGCGCGAAGGAGATCGCGGCCCAGGAGAACGTCAGCCTGACGTTCATGGCGAAGGTGAACGAGCGCGAAGGCAACTCGTGCCACATCCACCTGTCGCTGCGCGGCCTCGACGGTTCCGCGGTCTTCGCCGACGACGACACGCTGTTCCAGCGTTTCCTCGCGGGGCAGCTGAAGTACATGCGTGAGCTGACGCTGATGTTCGCGCCGAACGTCAACTCGTACAAGCGGTACGCGGACGGGTCGTTCGCGCCGACGGCCGTGGCCTGGGGGCACGACAACCGCACGTGTTCGCTGCGGGTGGTCGGGCACGGGCACGGGCTGCGCTTCGAGAACCGGGTGCCGGGCGCGGACGTGAACCCGTACCTGGCGTCGGCCGCGATCGTCGCGGCGGGGCTGGCCGGTGTCGAGGAGGAGCTGGAGCTCGAGCCCGAACTGGTCGGCAACGCGTACACGTCGGACGCACCCCGGGTGCCGAAGACGCTGCGCGAGGCACGCGAGCTGTTCGCCGCGTCCGCCCTGGCCCGGAAAGCGTTCGGCGACGAGGTCGTCGATCACTACCTCAACGCCGCGGACGTCGAGCTGGCCGCGTTCGACGCCGCGGTCACCGACTGGGAGCTGCGCCGCGGCTTCGAGCGTCTCTAGGAGCGTTTGCGTGAGCACCAACACGCTGGATTTCGCCGGCGAGCACGAGGTCGTCAACCCGGCCACGGCGGAGACCGTCACGACCGTTCAGCTGGCGTCGGTCGCGGACACGGACGCGGCGGTCGCCCGGGCCCGCGCGGCCTGGCCGGCCTGGCGGGACGTGACCCCGGCCGACCGGGCGCGGCTGCTGCGCCGGTTCGCCGCGGTCGTGGACACGCACATCGAGGAACTCGCCGCGCTGGAGGTGGCGAACGCCGGCCACCCGATCGGCTCGGCCCGGTGGGAAGCCGGGAACGTCCGTGACGTCCTCGAGTACTTCGCCGGCGCGCCCGAGCGGAACTTCGGCCGGCAGATCCCGGTCGCGGGCGGCGTGAACGTCACGTTCCACGAACCGCTAGGCGTGGTCGGGATCATCGTGCCGTGGAACTTCCCGATGCCGATCGCGGGCTGGGGGTTCGCGCCCGCGCTGGCGGCGGGGAACACGGTGGTGCTCAAACCCGCGGAGCTGACGCCGCTGACCGCGATCCGGCTCGGGGAACTGGCTCTGGAGGCCGGTATCCCCGAGGGCGTGTTCACCGTGCTGCCCGGCGCGGGCCGGGTGGTGGGGGAGCGGCTGCTGACGCACCCCGACGTCGCGAAGATCGTGTTCACCGGCTCCACCGCGGTGGGGCAGCACGTGATGGCCACCTGCGCCGTGTCGATCAAGCGGGTGACGCTCGAGCTCGGCGGGAAGTCCGCGAACATCGTGTTCGCCGACGCCGACCTGGAGCGGGCGGCCACCGCGGCGCCGGGGGGCGTGTTCGACAACGCGGGGCAGGACTGCTGCGCGCGGTCGCGGATCCTGGTGCAGCGCTCGGTGTTCGACGAGTTCCTCGCGCTCCTGGAGCCCGCGGTGCGGGCGTTCCGGGTCGGCGATCCGCTGGCGCCGGACACCGACATGGGACCGCTGGTGAGCGCGGCGCAGCTCGCCCGTGTCGCGGGTTACGTGGCCGAGGCCCCGGTGGCCTTCGCCGGTGAGGCGCCCTCCGGGCCGGGCTTCTGGTTCCCGCCGACCGTGGTGCTGCCGGCCTCGGCGGACGATCGGATCGTGACCGAGGAGGTGTTCGGTCCGGTCGTCGCCGTGCTCCCGTTCGACGACGAGGCCGACGCGGTGCGCATCGCCAACGACACGCTCTACGGGCTGTCGGGTTCGATCTGGACCCGGGACGTCGGCCGGGCGCTGCGGGTCGCGCGCGGCGTCGAGGCGGGCAACCTGAGCGTCAACTCGAACTCCTCGGTGCGCTACTCGACGCCGTTCGGCGGCTTCAAGCGCTCCGGGCTGGGGCGGGAACTCGGACCGGACGCGCTCACCGCGTTCACCGAGGTCAAAAACGTGTTCATCGCGACGGAGGACTGAATGGAACGACTGCTTGACCGCGTGGCGATCGTCACCGGTGGGGGAAGCGGTATCGGGCTGGCGACCGTGCGGCGGTTCGCGTCCGAGGGCGCGCGGGTCGTGGTGGCGGACGTGGACCCGACCGCGGGGGAGGCGGCCGCCAAGGAGGTCGGCGGGACGTTCGTGCGTACCGACGTGACGTCCGAGGCCGACGTCGCGGCGATGGTGGCGGCGGCGGTCGACACGTACGGACGGCTGGACATCGCGTTCAACAACGCGGGCATCTCCCCGCCGGACGACGACTCGATCCTCACGACCGGGCTGGACGCCTGGCGCCGGGTGCAGGACGTGAACCTGACGTCGGTGTACCTGTGCTGCAAGGCGCAGATTCCGGTGATGCAGCGGCAGGGCAAGGGCTCGATCATCAACACCGCGTCGTTCGTGG
Source organism: Cryptosporangium arvum DSM 44712 (assembly GCF_000585375.1). Classification (NCBI taxonomy): domain Bacteria; kingdom Bacillati; phylum Actinomycetota; class Actinomycetes; order Cryptosporangiales; family Cryptosporangiaceae; genus Cryptosporangium; species Cryptosporangium arvum. The sequence continues at coordinate 7,299,917 of NZ_KK073874.1, read as the reverse complement.
CGAAGATGGGTGCCGCCACCTCGCAGATCTCCTACACCGCTTCGAAGGGCGGGGTGTTGGCGATGACGCGGGAGCTCGGGGTGCAGTTCGCGCGCGAGGGCATCCGGGTGAACTCGGTTTCACCCGGGCCGGTGGACACCCCGTTGCTGCGTGAGCTGTTCGCGTCCGATCCGGAGCGGGCCGCGCGGCGGATGGTGCACATCCCGATGGGGCGGTTCGCCGATGCGACCGAGATCGCGGCCGCGGTGGCGTTCCTGGCGTCGGACGATTCGTCGTTCATCACCGCGAGCGAGTTCCTGGTCGACGGCGGGATCAGCGGCGCCTACGTGACCCCCCTCTAGGGATACAGCCGGTCGACGTCGAGGAAGTGCGGGAACGGTTGGTCGAGGCGGATCTTTCCGCGCTCGACCGCCGTTTCGACATACGTGCCTCTACGGTCCAGTTCGAAGAGGTGAGCAACCGTCGCCCCGGCCTCGTCCTCAATGCGCCAGTACTGCGGAATGCCGGCGGCCGCGAACTTCTCCGGTTTGATGACTCGATCGCGGAGGACCGAGTCCGGCGAGACGACTTCGACTGCCAACGCGATGTCCGGGGGACAGCATGTCGTCGTACTCCGCTCGACAGCGAACCCCGGCCGCAGCACGACGATGTCGGGCTCCGGGCGATTGCGGTCATCGATGCGGACCGTCATCTCGGTGAGGACGCTCCACCCGGGCGGGGCGGCGAACTCGAGAAGGTTAGCGAGGCGCCGGATCACTACCGAGTGAAAAGCGCGCTGGGGGGACATCACGATAAGTGCTCCGTCGAGCACCTCACAGCGGCCGACCTCCTCGGGCACCAGGTCCAAGTCGTCGGCCGTCCATTGCCCCTGGGGAATGCGCATCCAGTCCGGGATGGCCTCGGCGCCCATGGCGGTTCCTTCCGACGGCGGTTCGTCCCCATCAGCCATGAACGTCACTGTGCCCGACGGCGGGGACCCGACGCCACGACCGTAGTACTCGTACCATCGAGTAGGTCAAGCGCCGGGCCCCACCCGTCATGAACCGCGCTGGTACGAGCGGAACGCTCCGACCGCCCCGACCGCGAATACCAGGGCGAGTACCGCCAGCTGCACCGCGTCCCGGGTCACCAGCCCCCAGTCCGGCGACGCGGACAGCGCCTCCCGGCTGCCGACCGCCGCCCAGTCGAGCGGGTTCCAGCGCGCCGCCGACGCCACCCACGACGGCATCAACCCGGGCGCCATCAGCACCGACGACAGGAACGACAGCGGCAGCGCGAGGAACTGCGACAGCCCGATCAGTGCTTCCTGCGAGCGCACCAGCACCGCCAGTGCGTCGGAGAGCGCGGTGAACGCGGCGGCGAGCAGCACGGCGAGCCCGAGCGCCACCGGGACGCCCACCCAGCTACCGGGGAAGCGCACCCCGGCCAGCCAGGCCGCGCCGAACACCAGCGCGCCGAGGATCACCACGCTGATGCCCTGATGCACGATCGACGCGGCGACGATCGCCCCGCGCCGGGTGGGCGAGCTCAACGTGCGGTCCATCACGCCGCGGTCGATGTCCTGCACGAACGTGGTGCCGGCCCAGTTCGCGGTGAGCATGGCGGTCATCGCGACGACGCCGGGCGTCAGGAACTCCAGGTACGAGCCGCCGAACCCGGGCAGTCGGCCGATGGCCGTGAACACGCTGCCGAACAGCAGCAGCCACAGCAACGGCTGCACCAGCGAGAACGCCAGGTAGACGGGTTGGCGGCCGAGCGTCCGCAACGAGCGGGCGGTGAGCAGCCCGGTCTGGGCGAGCGCGAGCGTCATGCCGACACCGCCTGGTACGCGCGTCCGGCGTAGCGCAGGTACACGTCGTCGAGGGACGCGCGGGCGAGACCGGCCGCGTCCACCGCGATGTCCTCGCGGCCGAGACCGGAGAGCGCGCGGGGGAGCACGCTCGCGGCGTCCCGGGCCTGGGCACGCAGGCGCGCGCCGTCGCGGCGGACGTGCACCACGCCGGGCAGCGACTCCAGTACCTGCCCGGCCCGGGTCACGTCGTCGGCCGAGCGCAGGTCGACCTGGACGGTGTCGCCCCCGAGCTCGGCCTTGAGCGCGGCCGGCTCACCGGCCGCGACGACCCGTCCGGAGTCGACGATCACCAGCCGGTCGGCCATCTGATCGGCCTCCTCCAGGTAGTGCGTGGTGAGCACGACTGTGAGCCCGCTGCCGCGCACGAGCCGCAGGACCGTGTCCCAGAGCTGGGTGCGCGCCTCCGGGTCGAGTCCGGTCGTCGGCTCGTCCAGGTAGAGCACCCGGGGCTCGTGCACCAGCCCCATCGCGACGTCGAGCTTGCGCTGCATCCCGCCGGACCAGGTGCGGGCGAGCCGGCCGGCGTGGTCGGACAGGTCGAACGCGTCGAGCAGCTCGGTGGCCCGGCGGCCCGCGTCCCGGCGGGACACCCCGCGCAGCCGTGCGGTGAGCACGAGGTTCTCGCGCCCGGTCGCCATCGGGTCGAAGCCGGGGCGCTGGGAGACGTACCCGATCGCGGCCCGCACCGCGGCCGGCTGCCGGAGCACGTCGAAGCCCGCGACCGACGCGGTGCCGCCGTCGGGCCTGCTCAGCGTGCTGAGGATCTTGACCGTGGTGGACTTGCCGGCGCCGTTCGGCCCCAGCAGCGCGAACACGGTGCCGGACGCCACGTCGAAGCTGACGCCGTCGAGGGCGCGGACGCGCCGGTAGCTCTTGGTGAGCTCCGACGCTCGGATGACTGGCATGACGAACCCTTTCAGGGTCGGTAGCCGAGCCGTCGGAGGCGGCGGCGGTACCCTGAAGGTGCGACCTGGGGTCCGCGTCCGCTGCGGCGGGCTCGACTCGGGGAATTGGGGGTGGCCCCCGGGCCGGCGTTGGCGCGCCGTTCCGGGGGTCATCGTCATTTCGGTGGGCTCACCTCCGGGGACAGGGCCGGGAACTCCTCCCGGAGCTTCGCGTCGATCTCGTCGGGAGACAGACCGGAAGCCCGGAGCTCGTGGATCCGCTGCCAGCCGTCGAGGCCGGACAGCGTGCCGTCCTCGATGTCGCGCAGCAGGCCGGTGACGAACCGGATCTCGGCGTCGCGCAGCGCCACCTCGTACTCGTTCTCCAGCATGAAGACGCGTGGGAGGCCGGCGACCGCGTCCTGGACCGCGGCGGCCGACCGGGCCTCGAGCGTCAGCGACGCCAGGCGCACCCGGAGCAGCCGGATGACGTCACCGACCGGCAACGCCCCGAGCAGCGACAACGCGGCCTCGAACTGGGTGAACTCCTTCACCGGGCGGCTCACCAGCTCGCTGAGCCAGTCTTCGGCCTCGCGGTGGCCGGCCTCGGTGATCGCGTAGACCGTGCGCTCCGGGCGGCGTCCCTCGCGGGTGGTCTCCTGCGCCTCGATCAGCCCGTGGCGCTGCAGCGACTCGATCACCGAGTAGAGCGACCCGTAGTTGAGCTTGATGCTCTCGTCCTTGCGTCGCTCACGGAGCGTCGCGGACATCTCGTACGGGTGCATCGGCCGTTCCTGGAGCAGCGTCAGCGCCGCGAGAGCCAGGGGATTGGACACCCGTCGCCGCGCCACGCTCACCTCCGGTCTCGAATACTCGAACCAGAGTACTCGACGAGAGCACGGAAAAGTCGGGGGTCGTCGAGAAGCTCCGGGTGCCACTGCACGCCGACCGCGAACCGCATCGCCGGGTCCTCCACCGCCTCGACGACCCCGTCCTCGGCGCGGGCGGTGACGACGAGCGAACCCGGGTCGTCCACGGCCTGGTGGTGGTGGGCGTTGACCTTGAACTCCGCGTCGCCGAGGAGCTGCGCGACCAGACCTCCGACCGGCGTCACCGGGTGCTGGTTGAAGACGCCGAGCACCTCGCGGTGGACACCGAGCGGTAGGTCCTGGATCAGGGTCCCGCCGCGGGCGACGGCCATCAGCTGCGCGCCCCGGCACACGCCCAGCAGCGGCAGGTCACGGGCGAACGCGCCGTGGATCAGCAGCAGCTCGCCGGCGTCGCGGTCGACCTGCGGAGCGTCGGTCGACGGGTGCGGCTCGGCGCCGTAGAGCGCCGGGTCGACGTCGACGCCGCCCGACACGATCAGCCCGTCCAGCGCGTCGAGCACGTCGTCGTCGACCAGGTCCGGTGGGAGCAGCACCGCGCGGCCACCGGCCGCTTTCACCGCGTCCACGTAACCGTGCGGGATCAGGGACGCGCGGAAGTCCCACACGCCCCAGCGTGCTTGCTCGACGTAGGACGTGATGCCGATGAGCGGACGCCGGGACACCGGGTCTCCTTCCAGTATGTGGACGCACGAGCGAGTCGGGCTCCCGTGACCGACGCCCGTGTGTAACTATCGACCCATGACCGGGTTCTGCATTACCAGCTAGCGCGCCAGCCCGCACCACGCTGACGCGCAGACCTCCCACGAAGTGGGGGGTCTTTTTGTTTGTCCGCCGAACCCGCTGATGAGAGGCCTTCGCCATGGATGACACCTTCCACGTCTTCGACACCACGCTCCGTGACGGTGGGCAGCGCGAGGGCATTTCGTACTCGGCCACCGACAAGCTCGCGGTGGCGCGTCTCCTGGACGAGGTCGGCGTCGGGTTCATCGAGGGCGGCTGGCCGGGGGCGCTCCCGACCGACACGGAGTTCTTCGCGCGGGCGGTCTCCGAGCTCGAGCTGAAGCACGCGCAGCTGGTCGCGTTCGGCTCCACCCGCAGGGCGAACACCGCGGTGCAGGACGACGCCCAGGTCGCCGCGCTGCTCGCGGCCAGGACCCCGGTCGTGTGCCTGGTGGCGAAGTCCGACGTCCGGCACGTGACCGACGCGCTGCGGACCACGTACGAGGAGAACCTCGCGATGGTGCGCGACACGGTCGCGTACCTGGTCGGCGAGGGCCGCCGGGTGTTCCTCGACTGCGAGCACTTCTTCGACGGGTACTCCCACGACCGCGACTACGGCGTCCGGGTGCTGGAGGCGGCGTTCGAGGCCGGTGCGGACGTGGGCGTGCTCTGCGACACCAACGGTGGCATGCTGCCGATGGGCGTCGGCCGGGTGGTGTCCGAGGTGATCGCCCGCACCGGCTTCCGCGTCGGCATGCACGCCCAGGACGACACCGCGTGCGCGGTGGCGAACACGCTGGCCGCGGTCGAGGCCGGGGCGACGCACGTGCAGGGCACCGCGAACGGCTACGGGGAGCGCGCGGGCAACGCGGACCTGTTCGCGGTCATCGGTGGGTTGGTGACGAAGATGAACCGCCCGGTCGTGCCGGCCGAATGCCTGCCGGAGCTCGTGCGGGTGTCGCACGCGATCGCCGAGATCGCGAACATCGCCCCCGACACCCACCAGCCCTACGTCGGCGCGAGCGCGTTCGCGCACAAGGCCGGCCTGCACGCCAGCGCGATCAAGGTGGCGCCGGAGCTCTACAACCACATGGAGCCGGCGGCCGTCGGCAACGACATGCGCATCCTCGTCACCGAGATGGCCGGCCGGGCCTCGATCGAGCTGAAGGCCCGTGAGCTGGGCATCGACCTGACCGACCAGCCGGACGCGGTGGGCCGGGTCGTCCACCGGGTCAAGGAGCTGGAGGCGTCCGGCTCGTCGTTCGAGGCGGCGGACGCGTCGTTCGAGCTGCTCGTGCGCTCGGAGCTGGAGGGCGACGAGGCGCCGCTGTTCTTCCGGCTCGAGTCCTACCGGGTGCTGGCCGAGTCCCGCGAGGACGGCGCGGTGATCAGCGAGGCGACGGTCAAGGTCACCGTGGGCGACCAGCGGGTGATCGCGACGGCCGAGGGCAACGGCCCGGTCAGCGCGCTCGACCGCGCGTTGCGTCAGGCGCTCACCACGTTCTACCCGTCGCTGGCCGACCTCGAGCTCGCCGACTACAAGGTCCGCATCCTCGACGGGCGGCACGGCACCGACGCGGTCACCCGGGTGCTCATCGACACCACCGACCACAAGAACGAGTGGACGACGGTCGGCGTGCACGAGAACGTCATCGAGGCGTCCTGCCGGGCGCTCATCGACGCGATCGAGTACGGCGTGCGCCGCTCCCAGGCCGTCGTCGCCGGCTGACCCGCGGGCCGGTCAGACCGGCTCGTGCGCCACGATCTCCGGCGTCAGCACGTCGAGCAGCCGGGCGCGGAGCGCGGCGCCGCGTTCGGCGAAGCCGCGCTGGGTGGCCGCGTACTCGGCGCGGCCTTCCGGCGTCTCGATGCGCACCGGTTCGTACCCGAGCGCGGCGAAGTCGTACGGGCTGGCGCGCATGTCGAGCACGCGGACCTCGCGCGCCAGCCGGAAGCAGTCGAGGATCAGCTCGGCCGGCGTCAGCGGGGCCAGCTTGTGCGCCCACTTGTAGAGATCCATCGTGGCGTGCAGGCAGCCCGGCTGCTCGTTCCGGACCTGGTCGTCCCGCGTGGGTTGGAGGACGTTCAGCGGGCGCGCGGGCGCGGTGAAGAACCGGAACGCGTCGAAGTGGCTGCAGCGCACGCCGCGCTCCTCCACCACCGCGTCGGTGGCGGCCCCACCCAAGCGCAGCGGCCAGGCGTGACGGGTCTCCGGCGACCGGTAGACCATCGCCCACTCGTGCATCCCGAAGCAGCCCAGCTGGGCGGGCCGGGACGCGGTCGCGGCCAGCAGGTCACGCACCCAGCGCACGGTGTCGCCCCGGCGGGCGAGGAACGCGGGCAGGTCGAGGGTGCCGTCGCGGTGGCCGGGGAACTCGTCCGGTGACGCGCCCTCGAGCACCACGCCGGCCCCGGGGAACCACCGGCGGAGCTGCCCCGGGCGGTACGAGTAGTACTCGAACAGGAAGTCCTCGACGGGGTGCTTGATCCCGCGCCGCCGCCGGTCGAGGTGATCACGCAGGAGCGCGTCCACGGTCTCGGCGTGGGCGGAGGCGCGCGCACTCCACTCGCTCCGCGCCATCACCCGCATGGTTCCAGGGTAGCGACGCGTCAGGCCGCTCCCGGGGGAGCCGTGCTGTCGCGGACGACGAGGCTCGTCGCGAGCTCGAGGCTGGCCGAGTCGAGGCTCTCCCCGCCGATCAGCCGCAGCAGCGTGCGTGCGGCCGTGGCCCCCATCTCGTGCAGCGGCTGGCGCACGGTGGTGAGCGCGGGCGCGGTCCAGGACGCGAAGTTCAGATCGTCGAAGCCGACGACGCTCAAGTCGCGGGGGAGGTGCCGTCCGAACTGGCGCGCGGCCTCGTAGACGCCCATCGCGTGCATGTCGCTACCGGCGAAGATGGCGGTCGGCGGGTCGTCGAGCGCGAGCATCGACTGCGCCGCGCGCAGGCCGCCGTCGTGGTAGAAGTTCCCGTACCGCAGCACCCCGCGCGGTATCGGCAGCCCGGCGGCCTCGTGTGCGGCCCGGTACCCGGCCAGGCGCGCACGGGTGCAGGCGAGCTGCTCAGGCCCGCCGATCACCCCGATCCGCCGGTGGCCCAGCCCGATCAGGTGCTCGGTCGCGGCGTAACCGCCGGCGAAGTTCGTCGCGCCCACCGACGCCACGTCCGGCGGCGGCTGGCTGACGCCGTCGATGACGACGATCGGCGTCCCGTGCCGTCGTAACTGCTCACGCGTGCCCGGGTCGAGGTCCGAGAGGACCAGGATCGCGCCCTGCGAGCCGCGGGCCAACAACGAGTCGAGCCAGCGACGGGTGAGCGCGGCCCGGCTGTGCACGGCGCTGACCACGAGCCCGATCCCGGCCGACTCGGCCACCTCCTCCACGCCGGTGAGGATCTCCAGGCCCCACGCGCTGTCGAGGTTGTTGATCACCAGGTCGACGAGGGCGCCGTGGCCGCGGTGGTGGGCTGCCCGGCGCTTGCGGTAGCCGCGCTCGTCGAGCAGCCGCTGGACGCGCCGCCGGGTGTCCTCGGCGACGTCGCTGTGGCCATTGAGGACTTTGGAAACGGTCGACACCGAGACGCTGGCGGTCCGAGCGATCTCCGCGATGGTCGTTCGTGCTGGCATTTGCGCAGCGTAGAGCCGAAACTTTTCGAAATAACTACAACGTTACCGGATCGTGATTTGCAATCTCATTGACCGTGAAAGCGCTTCCTCCTACCTTCCGTGCACCTCATACCGCTCGAAACCTTTCGAACCCAATGACGTGGGGAAGGACTGGTGCGGAGATGCGCCGACGCGCGCTTTTCAGCCGAACCGCAATTGCTCTGGGGACCGCCGCCGTACTCGCCTTAACCGGCTGCGGGAGCTCCGGCCCGGGCTCGACGCCCGGCAAGATGCAGGTCTGGTCCCTGCAGGACGCAGGCCTCAACCCGGTCGTCAAGGCCTCGGTCGACCGCTACAACAAGGACGGCGACGCCAAGGCCACGCTCGCCACGTACATCAACGACGCCTACAAGCAGAAGATCCAGGTCGCGATGGGATCGCCCAACGCGCCGGACGTCTTCTACAACTGGGGCGGCGGAAACCTCGCGCAGTTCGTCAAGGCCGGCCAGGTCGCCCCGCTCGACGACGCGCTGGCGAAGAAGCCGGAAGTGGTGGACACGTTCCTGCCGGCCGTCCTGGAGACCGCGAAGATCGACGGCAAGCAGTACGGCCTGCCGATGACCGGTACCCAGCCGGTGATCTTCTTCTACAACAAGGCCGTGTTCGCCGCGGCCGGTGCGCAGCCGCCGAAGACCTACGACGAGTTCTTGGCGCTCGTCGACACCTTCAAGTCCAAGAAGGTCACGCCGATCGCGCTGCCCGGTTCCCAGGGCTGGACCGAGCTGATGTACGCCGAGTACTTCCTCGACCGCATCGGCGGCCCGGAGAAGTGGGACGCGATCGCGAAGAACGGCGGCGCGGCGTGGAAGGACCCCGCGGTCGTCGAGGCGCTGCAGATGTGCCAGGACCTGGCCAAGAAGGGCGCCTTCGGCACGAACTTCGCGTCGATCAACTACGACAACGCCGGCGCCGGAAAGCTGCTCGCGACCGGTAAGTCGGCGATGTTCCTGATGGGCACGTGGGAGTACCCGACCCAGCTGACCAACAACCCGGCCTTCGCCAAGAAGGACCTCGGCTGGTTCCAGTTCCCGTCCATCGCCGGTGGCAAGGGTCAGCCCGGCAACCTGGTCGGTAACCCGAGCAACTACTTCTCGGTGACCGCGGGGTCGAAGAACAAGGACGCGGCGATCGACTACCTCACCTCGACGGTGGCGTCCGACGCCTACATCGACGACCTGATCAAGAGCGGCGCGGTGCCCGCGACCAAGAACGCGGAAGCCAAGCTCGCCGGGAAGCCGAACGCGGAGTTCAACACCGACATCTTCAAGATGGTGTCGACCGCGCCGTCGTTCGCGCAGTCCTGGGACCAGGCGATCGCTCCGGACCTCGCGAAGCGGCTGCTGGCCAACCTGCAGAAGCTGTTCCTGCAGAAGATGACCCCCCAGGCCTTCGTCGACGACATGGCTTCGGCGCAGTGACCACCGTTTCACAGCGGGAGCGGCCCGGATTCGTCTGGGCCGCCCCTGCGGCGGTGTTCTTCGCACTGTTCGGCATCGTCCCGATCGCCGTGGTGGTGTACCTGAGCTTCACGACGTGGAACGGGCTGGGCACGCCGCAGTGGACCGGGGCCGACAACTGGTCCGCGCTGCTGAAAGACCACGATTTCCCGCCGGCGGTCAAAACGACGTTCTTCCTCACGGTCGGCTCCTGGCTCGTGCAGACCCCGCTCGCGCTGCTGATCGGCGTCTGGTCGGCTGGCCAGCAGCGGTTCCGGGCCATTCTGTCGACGGTGTTCTTCCTGCCGCTGCTGCTCTCCACCGCCGCGATCGCACTGGTCTTCGTCTCGCTGCTCGACCCGAACTTCGGGCTGGCGGCGTTGTGGGGCAAGTACCTCGCCACCCCCGACGGCAACTTCCTCGGTGACTCCACCCGGGCGCTGCCGACGATCGTCTTCGTCGTGGCCTGGCAGTTCGTGCCGTTCCACACGCTGCTCTACCAGGCCGCGACCCGGCAGATCCCGGCGATGCTCTACGAAGCCGCGGAGCTCGACGGCGCCGACCGGGTACGCCAGTTCTTCGCGATCACCCTGCCGCAGCTGCGGAACACGATCGTCGCGTCGTCGGTGATGATGCTGGTCGGCTCCGTGACGGTCTTCGAGTCGGTCCTGCTGCTGACCAACGGCGGGCCCGGCGGCGCGACGAAGGTCCTGCCGCTGCACATGTACCAGGAGGGCTTCATCGCCTTCGACATGGGTTACGCGAGCGTTCTCGCCGTGCTGCTGGTGATCGTCGGCACCGTGCTCTCGGTCGTCGTCGTGCGGTCGACCGGCTACCACCGGATGACGAGTGATCGGGAGGGCCTGTGAGCGCCGAAGTTCTCACCCGGCCGGAGACGCAGACCCGTACCGCGCCCCCGAAGCGGCCGCGGAAGAGGCGCAACGCGAACATCCCCGCGAGCGTCGCCGCGCTGGTCTGGTTCCTGATCGTCGCGGTACCGATCTACTTCATCGTCGTCACGAGCCTCCGCACCCAGGAGGCCTACGTCTCCGACGGGCCGCTGGACCTGCCCACGTCGCCGACGCTGAAGAATTACCAGAACGTCATCGACCTCGGGTTCGGCACGTTCCTGCTCAACAGCCTGATCGTGGCGGCCGGGACCGTGGTGCTGGTGCTGGTGCTCGCACTGCCCACCGCGTACGCGATCGTGCGTGGCCGCAGCCGGTGGGTGCGCTACGCGTTCACGCTGTTCCTGACCGGGCTGGCGATTCCGGCCCAGGCCGTGATCATCCCGATCTTCCTGCTGATCACGCGCCTGCACCTCTACGACAGCCTCACCGCGATCGTCCTGCCGACGGCGGCGTTCACGATGCCGATGGCCGTGCTCGTGCTGACCAGCGCGCTGCGTGACGTGCCGAACGAGCTCTACGAGGCGATGACCGTCGACGGCGCCGGCCAGGCGTTGATCTTCCGCCGGCTCGTCGTGCCGCTGTCGCGGCCGGCGCTGGCCAGCATCGGCATCTTCGCGGGCCTCAACGCGTGGAACGGCATCCTGTTCCCCCTCGTCCTGACCCAGAGCTCCGAACAGCGGGTTCTCCCGCTCGGGCTGTGGAACTTCCAGAGCCAGTACGGCACCGACGTCCCCGGCCTGCTGGCCGCGGTGGTGCTCTCCGCGCTCCCGGTGCTCGCGCTCTACCTCTTCGGGCGACGCCAACTGCTCAGCGGCCTCTCGGCCGGTTTCGGTAAATAAAGGATTTGTCGATGGCCATCGAAGTCGAAGCACCGCCCACCGTGATCCAGAACCCGGTGCTCACCGGGTTCCACCCGGATCCGTCGATCCTCCGCGTCGGCGACGACTACTACCTGGCGACCTCCACGTTCGAATGGTTCCCCGGCGTCTCCCTGCACCACTCCCGTGACCTGGTGAACTGGCGTCCGCTCGGTGGCGCGCTCACCGGCGAGGAGTTCCTGCAGATGCGCGGTGTGCGCGACTCGGGCGGGGTGTGGGCACCGTGCCTCTCGTACACCGACGGGTTGTTCCACCTCGTCTACTCCAACGTCGGGACGTACGGCGGCGGGTTCTGGGACACCCCGAACTACCTGGTGACCGCGCCGGACATCACCGGGCCGTGGTCGGAACCGGTGACGCTGCACGGGCTGGGCTTCGACGCGTCGATGTTCCACGACGACGACGGCCGCAGCTGGATGCTGAGCATGTCCGCCGACTACCGGCCGGGCCGGGAGACGTTCGCGGGCATCGTCCTGCAGGAGTACGACCGGTCGGCGCGGCAGCTGCGCGGCGAGCCGGTCGTCGTCTTCACCGGGACGTCGGCCGGGCTGACCGAGGCGCCGCACCTCTACCGGCGCGACGGCTGGTACTACCTGGTCACCGCCGAGGGCGGCACGTTCTGGAAGCACCAGGTGACGGTGGCCCGATCGCGGGACATCCAGGGCCCCTACGAGGTCGACCCGGCCGGGCCGACGCTGACGTCCTGGCCCGACCCGTCGCTGACCCTGCAGAAGGCCGGCCACGGCTCGCTCGTCGCGACGCCCGACGACGAGTGGTTCCTCGCGCACCTCGTCGGGCGTCCGCTCACCGAGCGCGGGCGCTGCGTCCTGGGCCGGGAGACCGCGATCCAGCGGGTCGAGTGGAGCGCCGACGGCTGGCCGCGGGTCGCGGGTGCGCGCCCGGCCGACCAGGTGGCCGCCCCGGCGTTGACGCCGCACCCGTGGCCCGACGAGCCCGAGCGGGACGACTTCGACGCCCCCGCGCTGGGCACGCCGTGGAGCACGCTGCGCCGGCCGCCGTCGCCGGAGTGGCTCAGCCTGTCCGACCGGCCGGGCCACCTGCGGCTCTACGGCGGGGAATCGCCGTCGTCGCTGCGTAACCCGAGCCTGGTGGGCCGCCGTGTGCAGCACGCGTCGAGCACGTTCGAGGCGCAGGTGAGCTTCGAACCGACCTCGTTCCGGCAGATGGCCGGCGTCGTGGCGTACTACAACACGCTCAACTGGGTGTACGCGCGGCTCACCTGGCACGATGCGCACGGCCCGAGCGTCGACGTGCTCGCCTCGAACCGGGGCCGGCTGCTCAACACCGGCGTACCGGTTCCGGTGGCCGACCCCGCCGCCGGCGTGGTGCTGCGTGTCGAGCTGGAAGGTTCGGCGCTGCGGTTCGCGCACGGGCTCCCGGGTGGCGAACTGCAGTGGTGGCCGGAGACGCACGACGCGAGCGTGCTCTCCGACGAGTACGCACTGGAGCTCCTCGACGAGAACGAGCACACGCAGGGGTTCACCGGCGCGTTCTTCGGCCTGTGGGCCCAGGACCTGACCGGTGGACGGCGCCCGGCCGACTTCGCCTACGCCGAGTACCGGGCCCTCTGAGCCCGCGCCGGTCCGGGGTGCGCCCCGCCCCCGGACCGGCCGCGAACGGCCGCGCCGACGCACGGCTGCACGGGTCGCCCCGCTATGGGGGCGGGTGATCCGTGAAGCGTCGGCGACGGTCACGGTGCGGTCGGTGCCCGACCGCACCGGGCACCGGTCCCGACCCCTTGGCGGTGGGTCGGGGCCGGTGTGCCCCAGGGTTAGGGTTGCGAGCATCAATCGACCGCACTCGCACCCAGGAGTTCAACCGTGCGCATCGCGCTCTTCGCTCACCCCGGCGGCCGAGCTTTCGGCGCTGTGGAAGGGCCGGCCGGAACCGACGATCCGGAAGCGCTGACGATCGCCGAGCTCGAAGGAGTGCCGTTCAGCGGCATCCGCTACACCGGGGAGCGCTGGACGCTCGCCGACGTGGAACTCCTCCCGCCGATCCTGCCCAGCAAGGTGGTCGGCGTCGGCCGCAACTACGCCGCCCACGCCAGCGAGCTCGGCAACGAGGTGCCGTCCGCGCCGCTGCTGTTCCTCAAGCCGCCGACGAGCATCATCGGCCCCGGTGCCCCGATCCGGCTCCCGATCGACTCCAAGCAGGTCGAGCACGAGGCCGAGCTCGCGATCGTGATCGGCGGCCGGGGCGCCCGGCAGGTCTCCCGCGAGGACGCGCTGAAGTCGGTCTTCGGCTACACCTGCGCCAACGACGTCACCGCCCGCGACCAGCAGCGCAACGACGTCCAGTTCACCCGGGCCAAGGGCTACGACTCGTTCTGCCCGCTCGGCCCGTGGATCGAGACCGACCTGAACTGGGCCGACGTCGGCGTCCAGGCGCTGGTCAACCAGGACGTCAAGCAGGACGGCCGCACCAAGGACATGATCTTCGACGTCCCGACCCTGGTGTCGTACGTCTCGCACGTGATGACGCTGCTGCCCGGCGACGTGATCCTCACCGGCACCCCGGCCGGCGTCGGCCCGATCGTCGCCGGTGACTCGGTGAGCGTCCGCATCGAAGGCCTGGGCACTCTCACCAACCCTGTCGCCAACCGCGCATGAAAGGAACCCGCGTGTCCCGCGATCCGTCGGTCCGGGTGCGGTTCTGTCCGTCGCCCACCGGTAACCCGCACGTCGGCCTCGTCCGCACCTGCCTGTTCAACTGGGCCTTCGCCCGGCACCACGGCGGGACGTTCGTGTTCCGGATCGAGGACACCGACGCCTCCCGCGACTCCGAGGAGTCCTACCAGCAGTTGCTGGACTCGCTGCGCTGGCTCGGCCTGGACTGGGACGAAGGCCCCGAGGTCGGCGGCGACCACGGCCCGTACCGGCAGTCGGAGCGCCGCTCGATCTACCTGGACGTCGTCGCCAAACTCCGGGACGCGGGGTACCTCTACGAGTCGTTCTCGTCCGGCGAGGAGATCGAGGCCAGGCACCGCGCCGCCGGCCGCGACCCGAAGCTGGGCTACGACAACTACGACCGGAACCTGACCGACGCCGCCAAAGACGAGTTGCGGGCGGCCGGCCGCGTGCCCGTGTTGCGGTTCCGGATGCCCGACGACTCGATCGGCTGGACCGACCTGGTGCGCGGCGACGTGGCGTTCGCCCCGGGCACGGTGCCGGACTACGTCGTCGTGCGCGGCAACGGCGACCCGCTGTACCCGCTGGTGAACCCGGTCGACGACGCGCTGATGCGGATCACCCACGTGCTCCGCGGCGAGGACCTGCTGCCGAGCACGCCGCGCCAGATCGCGCTGTACCGCGCGCTCATCGACGTCGGGGTGGCCGAGCGGGTGCCCGAGTTCGGTCACCTGCCGTACGTCATGGGGGAGGGCAACAAGAAGCTCTCCAAGCGCGACCCGCAGGCCAACCTGCTGCACTACCGCGAGCAGGGCTACCTGCCCGAGGGGCTGCTCAACTACCTGGCGCTGCTCGGCTGGTCGATCGCCGAGGACCGCGACATCTTCACGCTGCGCGAGATGGCCGACGCGTTCGACGTCACGCGCGTGAGCCCGAACCCAGCGCGTTTCGACGGGCGGAAGTGCGAGGCGATCAACGGCGCGCACCTGCGCCTGCTCGCCCCCGACGACTTCGCGTCCCGGCTGGTGCCCTACTTGGCCGGAGCCGGGCTGATCGCCCCCGAGCCGACGCCTTCCGAGCAGGAACTTCTCGCTGCCGCGGCGCCGCTGATCCAGGAGCGCATGCCGGTTCTCGGTCAGGCTCCCGGCATGCTCGGGTTCCTGTTCGTGAAAGACATCACTGTCGAGGCCGACGTGCAGGCGAAGGTGCTCGGCGCGGACGCGGCCCCGGTGCTCGACGCGACGATCTCCGCCCTGTCCGGGCTGTCCTCGTGGACCGCGGCCGACGTCGAAGGCGCGCTGAAATCCGCGCTCGTCGACGGGCTCGGCCTCAAGCCCCGCAAGGCGTTTGCGCCGGTCCGGGCGGCGATCACCGGCCGGACGGTGTCCCCGCCGCTGTACGAGTCGATGGAGCTGCTGGGGCGCGACCGGTCGCTGACGCGGCTGCGTGCTGCCCGCGAGCTGGTACCGGCCTGAGCCGGACGAGAGGCGGGCCGGGGGCCGATTTGGGACCGGCCCGCACTCTCGGCTAGAGTTACCGACGTTGCGAGCGGATGACCGCCAAGCAGACGTCAGCAACGAAGTTCTTGGAAGTACACAGCTTTATTGGGGTATGGGGTAATTGGCAGCCCGACGGTTTCTGGTTCCGTTAGTCTAGGTTCGAGTCCTGGTACCCCAGCTCAACAGCGTTCGGTTCGTCCCGGACGTTGTCCTAGGGCCCCGTCGTCTAGCGGCCTAGGACGCCGCCCTCTCAAGGCGGTAGCGCCGGTTCGAATCCGGTCGGGGCTACGCAGTACGAAAGGCCAGGTCAGATCCGGGAAACCGGCTTTCTGACCTGGCCTTCGTCATGTTCGCTACCCCGTCTCCGTTCCGAGCCCTGCAGGGCCGTCGCTGCCGGCCTGGGGAGCAGCCCGGCTGGCGACCCCGTCTCGACCAGTCCTTCGGCCGTACGCGGCCCCCGGTAGGCCGGGAAATCGTCGGAGGCCCGGGATGCTGCGCCGGAGCGCCCGCCCGACGGTGGTTGGCGTGTCGATTCGTGACACGCCGCGAAGATTGATCCGACTTCGCCACAAGCATGGTTTCAAGCCCCACCCAGCCCGCAGACATCATCTGCGTCCCATTCATCCTGTTAAATGGCCCGTGACAGAGCTATGTACAGGTTTGAGGGATCCAACCGGGTCGACCCGATTGTGGACAGGTAGGTGTTGATATGAAGCCCAGGTTCCGCCGCCTCGCGTACGCGGGAGCAGCGACCGTGGGGGCAGCGGTGACGGCGTTCGTCCTCGCGGGAGGACCCTCCGCGAACGCGGAGCAGTGCGCGAACGCGGTGACCCAGCCGCTCGCCGTCGAGTGCGTGTCGGAGGCGCAGGCGGGCGCGGCGATCGAGGCGCGATCGGGCGTCCGGTTGGCCGAGACCCCCAACGTGGCCAGCCCGCCGGCGGAGGAGAACGAGGGCGGCGCGGTGCAGCCGGGCGCGTCCACCGGCCCCGAGGTGCCGGAGAACCAGCCCGTGCAGCCGCAGGCCTCCACGCCGCCCGAGGTGCCCGAGACCACGCCCCCGGGCGAGGAGACGACGCCTCCGGGGCAGCCGCAGCAGCCCGCCGAGTCCACGCCGCCCGGTCAGCCGCAGCAGCCGGCCGAGTCGACGCCTCCGGGCCAGCCGCAGCAGCCGGAGACCGGCCAGAACCAGCCGGAGCTCCCGGTCACCGGCCGCGACGACGGTCCGAAGATCGCCGGCGTCGGAGCCGGCATCCTGGCCGCCGGAGCCGCGCTGCTGGTGGCGGCCCGCCGCCGTCGCCGTAGCTGACGCACCAACGACGAAGCCCCGGGCCTGTCCAGGCCCGGGGCTTCGTCGTTCACCAGTGGTGCTTCACAACCCGGAGAGGCGCTGCCCGGCTCGGATCACCTGCACGGCATGACGTTCGCCGGGGCGGCGGCCCAGACGCTCTATCGGGCCGGAGATCGAGATCGCCGCGATGACCCGCCCCTGCCGGTCGCGCACCGGAGCCGACACCGACGCGACACCGGGCTCGCGCTCCGCGACGCTGGAGGCCCACCCGCGCCGCCGCACCTCGGCGAGCGTCCGCCCGCTGAACCGGCACCGGGGCAGCAGCGGCAGCACCGACTCCGGCGGCTCCCAGGCCAGCAGCACCTGCGCACCGGACCCGGCCGTGATCGGCAGCCCGGTGCCCACCGGCACGGTGTCACGCAGCCCGCTGGACCGCTCGGCGGCCGCCACGCAGATCCGCTCGTCCGCCCGGCGCAGGTAGAGCTGGGCGCTCTCGCCCGTCGCGTCACGCAGCTGGGCGAGCACCGGCGCGGAGGCGGTGAGCAGTGCGTCGGGGGCGGCGTTCGCGAGTTCGGCCAGCCGCGGGCCGGGCCGCCAGCGCCCGGCCTCGTCCCGGACGAGCAACCGGTGCGCCTCGAGTGCCTGCGCGAGCCGGTGCGCGGTGGCCCTGGGCAAGCCGGAACGTTCGACGAGCTCGGCCAGGCTGGCGCCGTCGACCGTGGCCTCGAGGATCGCCACGGCCTTGTCGAGCACCCCGACACCGCTGATAGTCTGTCCCACAAGACGAAACTACCATCCCACATCGCAGGAAGTCATGAAGTTGGGAGCCTGACATGGGCCGAACGCTCGCGGAGAAAGTCTGGGACGCACACGTCGTGCGTTCGCAGCCGGGTGAACCGGATCTGCTCTACATCGATCTGCACCTCGTGCACGAGGTCACCAGCCCGCAGGCGTTCGAGGGTCTTCGAATCGCCGGCCGGCCGGTCCGCCGTCCCGATCTGACGATCGCGACCGAGGACCACAACGTCCCCACCGTCGACATCGACAAGCCGATCGCCGACCCGGTCAGCCGCACGCAGGTCGAGACGCTGCGCAAGAACTGCGCCGAGTTCGGCATCCGCCTGCACCCGATGGGCGACGCCAGCCAGGGCATCGTGCACGTCATCGGCCCGCAGCTGGGGCTCACCCAGCCGGGCATGACCGTGGTCTGCGGCGACAGCCACACGTCGACGCACGGCGCGTTCGGCGCGCTCGCGTTCGGCATCGGCACCAGCGAGGTCGAGCACGTGCTCGCCACCCAGACGCTGCCGCTCAAGCCGTTCAAGACGATGGCGATCAACGTCAACGGCGCGCTCACGGACGGCGTCACGCCGAAGGACATCATCCTGGCGGTGATCGCCAAGATCGGTACCGGCGGCGGCCAGGGGTACGTCCTGGAGTACCGGGGCGAGGCGATCCGGGCGCTCTCCATGGAGGGCCGGATGACGGTCTGCAACATGTCGATCGAGGCCGGTGCCCGCGCCGGCATGATCGCGCCCGACGAGACCACGTTCGAGTACCTGAAGGGGCGTGACCACGCACCGGAGGGCCAGGACTGGGACACCGCGGTCGAGTACTGGAAGACGCTGCCCACCGACGAGGGCGCGACCTTCGACGTCGAGGTCGACATCGACGCGAGCGCGCTGACGCCGTTCGTCACCTGGGGCACGAACCCGGGCCAGGGCCTCCCGCTGGGCGAGAACGTGCCCGACCCGGCGTCGTTCACCGACCCGGGCGCCCGCACGGCCGCCGAGCGCGCGCTGGAGTACATGGGCCTCACCGCCGGTACGCCGCTGCGTGACATCACGGTCGACACGGTCTTCCTCGGTTCCTGCACCAACGGCCGGATCGAGGACCTGCGTGCCGCCGCGGCGGTGCTCGGCGGGCGGCGGGTCGCCAACGGCGTCCGCATGCTCGTGGTGCCCGGTTCGATGCAGGTCAAGCAGCAGGCCGAGGCCGAGGGCCTGGACCAGGTCTTCAGCGCGGCCGGGGCCGAGTGGCGTCAGGCGGGTTGCTCGATGTGCCTGGGCATGAACCCCGACACGCTCTCGCCGGGGGAGCGCTCGGCCTCCACCTCGAACCGCAACTTCGAGGGCAGGCAGGGCAAGGGCGGCCGGACGCACCTGGTGTCGCCGCTGGTGGCCGCGGCCACCGCGATCACCGGCCACCTGTCCGCGCCGGCCGATCTGCCGCCGGTCGAGACCGCCGCTGTGGGGAGCTGAAAAGTCATGGAGCAATTCACCACGCACACCGGCCGGGCCGTTCCGCTGCGCCGGTCCAACGTCGACACGGATCAGATCATCCCGGCCGTGTACCTGAAGCGGGTCACGCGTACTGGTTTCGAGGACGGACTGTTCTCGGCCTGGCGCGGCGATCCCGAGTTCGTGCTCAATCAGCCCGAATACACGAACGGCACGATCCTGGTCGCGGGGCCCGAGTTCGGTACCGGTTCCTCGCGGGAACACGCGGTCTGGGCGTTGATGGACTACGGCTTCAAGGTCGTCATCTCGCCGCGCTTCGCCGATATCTTCCGGGGTAACTCGCTCAAGGCCGGTCTACTCACGGTTGTTCTGCCGGAAGAGACCGTCGAGTCGCTCTGGAAGGTGATCGAGGCCGATCCGGCCGCCGAGGTCACGGTCGATCTACGCGCTCGCCAGGTGCGTTTCGGCGACCAGGTCGAGGAATTCGAGTTCGACGACTACAGCCGTTGGCGCCTGCTGGAAGGCCTCGACGACATCGGCCTGACGCTGCGCCACGCAGATGCCGTCGACGAGTTCGAGAAGAAGCGTCCGGGCTGGTTGCCGCGCACGCTGTCGACCGTGCAGTAAGGCTTCCGCCGGTCCGAGCGGCCGGAATTCGTTGCGCGTCAACGGATTCCGGCCGCTTCGTTTTTCACCGTCGGAGAGGCCGCTACACGCGTAAATCGGGCTCAGAAC
Organism: Cryptosporangium arvum DSM 44712; assembly: GCF_000585375.1. Lineage (NCBI taxonomy): Bacteria > Bacillati > Actinomycetota > Actinomycetes > Cryptosporangiales > Cryptosporangiaceae > Cryptosporangium > Cryptosporangium arvum. The sequence goes on along the minus strand of NZ_KK073874.1, from coordinate 7,280,270 downwards.
ACCCGAAACCGTTACGACACAACGAAATTCGTCCTCCTTTGGTCATTGTGCATTCTCGAAAGCGGGCCTAACGTTCGCGCCGAGGCGTCCGGCCTGCGCGCATTCGTACCTGGATGCGCACTTTGAGGGGGAACTAGTGAACAAGACCGAACTGATCGAGGCACTCGTGCAGCGGCTCGGTGACAAACGCGCCGCTACCGAGGCTCTCGACGGAGTGCTCGAGGAGATCCAGCGGGCCGTCGCTCGCGGCGAGCGCGTCGGCATCACCGGCTTCGGCACGTTTGAGAAGCGCATCCGCAACGCACGGACCGCGCGCAATCCGCGTACCGGTGAGACCGTCAAGGTGAAGAAGTCGTTCACCCCGGCGTTCAAGGCGGGGCAGGGCTTCAAGGATGTCGTCACCGGCACCAAGAAGCTGGCGAAGGCTCCGGTGGCGTCGATCGCGGCGGTGTCGGGCAGTACGTCCGCTCCGGTCGCGGCCGCGACCCGCACCACCGGCACGACGGCCCGCGCGACGACGGCGTCGCGCAACGGTGCCGCTCGTCCGGCGTCGGCGCGTACCGCGTCCACCCGCTCGGTCAACGGCACGCCGACGCGTGCGACCAAGAGCACCGCGACCGCCACCAAGACCACGGCGGCGCGCGCCACCGCGACGAAGGCTCCGGCGAAGACCGCGGCCAAGGCGACCGCGGCCAAGAGCACCCCGTCGCGCGCCACCGCGGCCAAGGCTCCGGCGAAGACCGCGGCGAAGGCGACCGCGACCAAGACCACCGCGGCGGCCAAGGCTCCGGCCAAGACCGCGGCCAAGGCGACCGCGACCAAGACCACCGCGGCGAAGACCACCGCGGCCAAGGCCACCACCGCGACGCGGACCGCCGCGACGAAGGCCGCCACCACCAAGGCGACCACGCGCACGGCGGCCACCAAGGCGACGGCGGCCAAGAACACGGCCACGAAGGTCGCTGCGAAGACCGCTCCGGCCAAGGCCACCGCCAAGGCGTCTCCGGTCAAGGCGGTCAAGTCGGCGCCGGCCAAGACCGCGGCGGCGAAGAGCGCACCGGCCAAGACCGCGACGAAGGCCCCGGCGAAGACCGCGGCCGCGAAGACCGCGCCGGCCAAGACCGCGACCGCGAAGGCGGCTCCGGCGAAGGCGGCCACCGCGCCCAAGTCGGCGGGCAAGAAGGTCAAGCCGGCCGGCAAGAAGAAGAAGTAAGTAGGTCCGTTCGACCGGGTGCCGGCCGCGGGACCAACGAGACGTCGCGGGGAAGCGACGTTCTCCCAGGTCCCGCGGCCGTCCCGTCGTTAGGGGTTGCTCTCCGGACGGATCGTGGCCAGGTAGTCGGCCTGCACCAGGCGCTCACCGGCGAAATGGAGCACCCACACGCTGCCCTTGCGGCTGCGCAGCGCACCCCGCCGGTGGGCCGCCGGAGTGATGTCGACGATCGAGTCGTCGGCCTCGGCCAACTCGGTGACGACGCCGGGGATCAGACCACCCTGGCTGCACACCACCGACACCCCGCCCTCGGTAGCCAGCGCACGGAACCGCGCGACGACGGCGTCGGGATCGTCGAACGACTCCTCGTCGAAGACGCTGTCGGAGACGACCTTCTGCCCGAGCGCCGACGCCAGCGGCTCGATCGTCTGCAGGCAGCGCAGTTTGGTGGCCGAGAGCACGCGCTCCGGCCGGAACCACGGCAGCAGCTCGGCCAGCCAGACCGCCTGCGCCTGTCCGCTGGGCTCGAGCGGGCGGTCCGCGTCGGGGCCGGTCCAGGTGTTCTTGTCACCGGCCTTCGCGTGCCGGACGAGCAACACGGTCGCGGTGATCTCGGGCAGCGCGCCGAACCTGCGGATCACGCCCGCGTCGTGCGCGTGGGTGACCCGCGTCGCCGCCTGCTCCGGCGTGAGCCAGGCCAGCCCGTCGACCTCTTCGTTGCGCGTGAACTCGCCCTCGGCCGCACGCATCGCCCAGTAGTCGACGACCTTGGGCACCAGCCCGGGTCCGCCGGTGGTGCGGTGCCGTCCGTGCGGTTCGACCTGGTAGGACGTCGAGGGCAGGCGCGGGCCCACCACCGGCTGCAGCCCGGTCTCCTCGATCACCTCGCGGCAGGCCGCGGCCAGCACGTGTTCGTCGGGATCGAGCTTGCCCTTCGGCAGCGACCAGTCGTCGTAGCGCGGCCGGTGGACGACGGCGATCTCCACGCCGTCCGCCCCGGTACGCCAGACGACGCCGCCCGCCGCGCGGACGACCTCGTCGGCGGCGCTCATCCCCGCAGCCAACGCGTCAGCTTGGGCCGATCGGCGCTCTCCCACACCGGCGCGAACCGGTTCCGGGACGCGTGCACCGCGGCGCGCTCGCGCTCGTACAGCCGCCCGCAGGTGATCACCAACTCGGTGTCGTCGGAGTGGGCCAGCGCGATGTCACGCCACTCGTCAGCGGCGATCGCGGCGTCCTGGTGCTCGCCCAGCACCTCCTGCACCTGCGCGCAGGCCTTGGCCAGCCGGGTGGCCGGCGCCCCGAGCACCGGAGCCACCGCCTCGGACGCGTACCGGGCGCGCTTGGCCCGGATCCGCGACGCGTGCCAGGTGTCGTCGGGATCCTCGAGCGTCAGCTTGCCCGCCTTCCGCGCCAGCTTGTCCCAGACCGTCTCGACCATCGCGGGGAGCACCCAGACGGCCCGCTGGTCGGCGAGGTCGACGGTCTCCGGGGCACGGACGGTCTCGATCAGCAGGTCCAACAGGGCGGGGTAACGGTCGGAGCTCAAAGCGGCGTCCAGATTCTTCAGCGCCAGCCGCTGCCGATCTCCGAGGATCGAGTCGATCCGGGCGATGACCGCGGGGTCCAACGGCGCGAGTGGGTCGGTGTCAGCGGTCGACCGTAGCCGGGCGCGCAGCACTTCGGCGTCCCGGGGGCCGCCGAGCGCGGCCGCGAGCCACCGCAACTCGGCGTCGATCGGCGCGGCCCACTCCGCGTCGACGAGCGGACCGAACGTCCGCAGATCGCTCCGCAGCCGACGGCAGCACACCCGCGCCTGGTGCACCGCGTCGGGCTCGCCGCGGCGGACCCGCACGTCGTAGTCGAGCAGCCGGCGCGCGGACCGGCGCAGTACGAACGCGATCGCGTCCGCGGCCGACGAGGAGTCGTTGACCTCGCCCGCGACCGGCACGTCCGGCGGTGCGGTGGCGCGTCGGCCGAGCGCGCGCACCAGCTTCGGCGTCGTCGCGCCGGCCGCCGCACCCGCGTCCACGAGCACGGCCGCCGCGGTGGTCAGCGCCTGGTCGGCCTTCTTGCCGTCGGCCTTCCGCTCGACCTCGATCTCCCGGAAACTCGTGCGGACGCCGGACCCGTCGGCCAGCAGCCCGCGCCCCTCGGAGACCTCGACGGTGTCGTCGACCAGTTCGGCCAGGATCTTCTTGCCGGCCCGGATCAGGTACCGGTCCCGGTCGGTGCGCAACGTCGCCACGGCCACCAGCGGCGCGGTGCGGACCCAGGCGGTGACGAGCGTGGTCAGCGCCGGCGGGGGAGCGTCGGGCGGGCCGTCGACCGCGATCTCCTCGCGGACCGTCGCCCCGGCCGCGGTCGCGCCCTTGGGCAGCTTGAGGTGCCAGGGCGGCCCGTCCTCGCCGGTGCGGTGGCGCAGCGTGATGCCGAGGCGGGCCAGCCGCAGATCAGCGGTGTCGTAGTACACCGCGGTGAGCACCTGGCGGCCCTGGGGCTCGACCCGACCGGCTACTCCCGAAAGATCCGGGAGCACGAACTTGCCGTGGACACCGAACTTCAGTTCCTCTTCACGCAATGCCTGTCCCGCCTTCTCAGCCGATGATCCGGGTCAAAAGCGTCTCCTGGACGTCACGCAGCGGGCGGTCGGGTGTGCCCTGCCGACGCGTCCACCCTCCGTCCGGGCCGAGCTCGAACGCGGCGGCGGAGGCGGCCAGCGAGGTGTCGAGCGTCGACCGCAGGGCCCGGCGCGCCTGGTCGTCGGTGACCCGCACCATCGCCTCGACCCGGCGGTCGAGGTTGCGGTGCATCATGTCGGCCGAGCCGATCCAGAACTCCTCGGCCTCGGTGCCGGGAGCGCCGTTGCCGAACCGGATCACGCGGGAGTGCTCCAGGAACCGGCCCAGGATCGAGCGGACCCGGATGTTCTCGGAGAGGCCGGGGACACCCGGCCGCAGCGCGCAGATACCCCGGATCACCAGGTCGACGCGGACACCCGCCCGCGAGGCCCGGTAGAGCGAATCGATGATGCCCTCGTCGACGATCGAGTTCGCCTTGAGCTGCACCAGACCGGGCTGACCGGCTCGCACGTGCTCGATCTCGCGCTCGACGCGCTCCACGATGCCGCGCCGGACGCCGTACGGGGCCACCATCAGCGTGCGGTAGTCGGTCTGACGCGAGTAGCCGGTGAGCACGTTGAACAGGTCGGTCAGGTCGCGGCCGACGTCGGGGTCGGCGGTGAACAGGCCGAGGTCCTCGTAGAGCCGCGCGGTCTTCGGGTTGTAGTTGCCGGTGCCGATGTGCGCGTACCGGCGGATGCGGCCGTTCTCGTTACGCACCACCAGCGACGTCTTGCAGTGCGTCTTCAGGCCGACCAGGCCGTAGACGACGTGGCAGCCGGCCCGCTCCAGCGCCTTCGCCCAGGAGATGTTGGCCTGTTCGTCGAAGCGCGCCTTGATCTCGACCAGGACGACGACCTGCTTGCCCGCGCTGGCCGCGTCGATCAGCGCGTCGACGATCGGCGAGTCGCCGGAGGTGCGGTAGAGCGTCTGCTTGATCGCCAGCACGTTCGGGTCGGCGGCGGCCTGCTCGATGAAGCGCTGCACGCTCGTCGCGAACGAGTGGTACGGGTGGTGCACCAGCACGTCGCCCTCGCGCAACGTCGCGAACACGCTGCGCGGCGTCTCGCCCTCGGAGAAGCGCGGGTGGGTGGCGGGCACGAACGGCTCGTACTTGAGCTCCGGACGGTCGACGCCGGCCAGCGCGAACAGGCCCGACAGGTCGAGCAGCCCGGGCACCCGCAGCACGTCCTGCTCGGCCACGTCGAGCTCACGGACCAGCAGCTCCAGCACGTGCTCGCTGACGTTCGACGCGACCTCGAGCCGGACGACCGGGCCGAACCGGCGCCGGGCCAGCTCGCGCTCGAGGGCCTGCAGGAGGTCCTCGTCGCGGTCCTCCTCCACCTCGAGGTCGGCGTTGCGGGTGACGCGGAAGAGGTGGTGCTCGACGACCTGCATGCCGGGGAAGAGCTGGCTCAGGTGGACCGCGATCAGGTCCTCGACGGGGAGGAAACCGCCCTCGACGGCGACGAACCGCGGCACGTTGTCGGGCACCTTGACGCGGGCGAAGCGCTCCGAGCCCTGGCCGCTCTCCGGGTCGCGGACCACGACGGCCAGGTTGAGCGACAGGCCGCTGATGTACGGGAACGGGTGCGCCGGGTCGACCGCCAGAGGCGTCAGCACCGGGAAGATCAGCTCGCGGAAGAACCGGTGCAGGCGGTGCTGCTCGTCGTCGGAGAGCTCGGCCCAGTGCAGGATCTTGATCCCGGTGGCCTCCAGCGCGGGCTGGACGTCGTCGGAGAAGCAGCGGGCGTGCCGTTCGACCAGTTCCGCGGCGCGCTGGGCGATCAGCGAAAGCTGGTCTCCCGTCGACAGGCCGTCCACCGAGCGCACCGAGAGGCCGGTGGAGCGCCGCCGCTTGAGGCCGGCGACTCGCACCATGTAAAACTCGTCGAGGTTCGAGGCGAAGATCGCCAGGAACTTGGCCCGTTCGAGCAGCGGGACCGTGGTGTCCTCGCCCAGCGCGAGCACCCGGGCGTTGAAGTCGAGCCAGGACAGCTCGCGGTTGAGGAAGCGGCCCTCCGGCAGCGGCTGGTCCTCGAGCGGCGTCTCGTCCTCGCCGAGCTCCTCGACCTCCTCGGTCAGCTCCTCGGTGGTGACCGGGGCCGCCTCGCCGGCCGCGTCGGCCACCAGGGGTCCGAGCCCGGCCCCGGTGTCGCTGTCGTCGGCCGGCTCCACGCCCGCCGTGGTGGTCCCGGCGCCGGCGACCGCTGCCGCGTCGGCCGAGGTCACGGCGGTGGCGACGCCGTTGGCCGAGGCCGGCTCCGGCGGTCCTCCGGCCGTGGCGTCCGCCACTTTCGGGTCCGTCGGCGCGATCGGGGTCTCCGGCGCCCGCGGAGCGCCGTTGCGGGACGGCGACCCGACCGGCTCGACGACGGCGGCCGAGCCGTTGCGCTCGGCCGCGATCACCGGGGCGCCGACGGTGGCGTCCTCCGGCGCGACGGTGCCCCGGGTACGGGCGACGAAGCGGCCGCTGGAGTCCCGGGTCCGAGGGGTCCGATTACTGCTGCTACCGGTCGCGGTGCTGTCGGTCGTGGCGCTCACGGTCCCATCCTTCCCGCCGTCGGGTAGTCCCTGTCCAGAAATCCTGATCTGACGTCACGTGCACAACGCACGAACGCCGGTCAGCCGAGGCTGGTGAACGTGACGATCGTTACCAGCGTGACCTCGCCCGAGGCGTCTCGTTCCAAGCGGACGCGCTGACCGGGCCGCAACAATCGGAGGCCGCCGGCCGCGAACGCGTCCGGGCCGAACGGAACGTCGCTGCCGTCGTCGAGCAGGACGCTGCCCTCACGGGTCGCCGGGGCGAACTGCCGCACGGTGCCCTGAACGCTCGTCACGATGTTCACTCTAGGCCTTGGCCTGCGGATCTCAGCAGGCGCAGCGCACCGGACCGAAGAGAGCGGTCGTCCGCGGACCCAGCCCGAGCACGCGGGCGGCGTCGAGGTCGGCCGCGGTGTCGACGTCCTGGCGCAGCGAGGCGCCCACCTCGCCCGCCGCCGTCAGGTCGACCGCTCCCGCGCGGGCGTGCAGCAGCGCCGAACCCGGCCCGTAGGCGGGCTCCAGCGGCACGCCCCGGGGCGCCGCGAGCAGCGTGGTCCCGGTGCCGGCGACGTCCGGCACGAAGCCGCGCACCCCCATCCGCTCGACGGCGCGCAGCACGGCGTCGAGGTGGGCGCCGCGCAGGGCGGGCAGGTCGGCTCCGAGGGCGGCCGTGCCGTGCCCACCGCGGCCGTCCGAACCGGTCAGCAGCGCGGCCATCGCCGCACCGTGGCGCAGCGCGGAGTTGAGACCGGACCGCGGGGTATCGGGAACGCACACCGCGCCGAGCGCGCTCAGCGCCGCGACCGCTACCCGGTCGTCGGTCACGACGACGACCCGGTCGACGGCCGGGGTGGCGAGCACCGCCGCGACCGTGTCGAGTGCCATCGCCAGCGCCACGTCGGCGTGCCAGTCGTCGGGCTCACCCGGCGGATCGAGCGCGCCCAGCGGATCCGGCCCGCTGGCGGTGTAGGTGAACAGCGCGGCGGACGCGGGCAGCGTCGCGCGCAGCCGGCTCTTCGCCTGCCCCAGACGCTTGACCGGCGTCACGATCGACCATCCCGTCACGTCTCCATCCTCACACTGTTCCAGCGCGTTTCGTCCACGCGGCGGCGTAGGGTGAGGTTTCCTGCAGGTTGGGGCCCGCCGGACCCCGTACGGCGAGGAGGCGGCACCGCGGTGCGCCGGGGATTCTGGCTTCGGTTCGCAGAGTTCGTCCTGCGTCCGCTGTTGACCGTCTTCACGAAGCGCACCTGGCGCGGATGGGAGAACATCCCGGTCAGCGGACCCGCGATCTTCGTCGCCAACCACACGTCGATGGTCGACCCGCTGGTCATCGCCCATTTCCTCTACGACCGGCCGCGCGAGATGCGGGTGCTGGTCAAGTCGAGCCTGTTCAGGGTCCCGCTGGTCGGCACGGTGCTGCGGTCGTCCGGCCAGATCCCGGTCCACCGGGCCACCCGCAACGCGGGGGACGCACTGCGTACCGCCACGGCCCGTATCCGTGCGGGGGAAGCCCCGCTCATCTACCCGGAGGGCACCGTTACTCGCGACCCCGATCTCTGGCCGATGCAGGGCAAAACCGGAGCCGCCCGGCTGTTCCTCGACACCGGCGCGCCGGTGATCCCGATCGTGCAGTGGGGGGCGCACGGCCTCCACGACTACCGCACCGGCAAGGTGCGGCTGCGGGTGCGGACGCCGGTCACGGTGTCGGCGGGTCCGCCGGTCGACCTGTCGGCCTTCGCCGGGGCACCGCCGACCGGGATGGTGCTCAGGGAGATCACCGACGTCATCATGCGGCGCCTGCGTGACGACCTGGCCGAACTACGCGGGGAACCGGCGCCGACCGGCCCGCTCTACGTGCTCGACGAGAAACCGCGGGGGCTGGCGTCGTGAGTGGTTCGGACACCGTGCGGGCCGCGGTGCTGGGTGCGGGCTCCTGGGGCACGGCGTACGCCAAGGTCCTGGCCGACGCGGGCTGCGAGGTCGCGCTCTGGGCCCGGCGTCCCGAGTTGGCCGCCGCGATGAACGCCCGGCGGGAGAACGGCGACTACCTGCCCGGCGTCGGCCTGCCCGACCGGCTGACCGCGACGCCCGACCACGAGGAGGCGCTCGCCGGCGCGGACCTGGTGATCCTGGCCGTACCGGCGCAGACCATGCGGGCCAACCTGCGGCACTGGGCCGGCGCGCTCGGCGACGACGCGACGCTCGTCAGCCTGGCCAAGGGCGTCGAGCTCGGCACCCACAAGCGGATGACCGAGGTGATCATCGAGGTCACCGGCGTGCCGGCCGACCGGGTGGCGGTGGTGTCCGGGCCCAACCTGGCCAAGGAGATCGCGTCCGAGCAGCCCGCCGCCACCGTCGTCGCCGCCACCGACCTGGCCAGGGCCGAGCTGCTGCAGCGCGCGTCCACCACGTCCTACCTGCGGGTCTACACGAACACCGACGTCGTCGGCGTCGAGCTGGGCGGGGCGGTCAAGAACGTGATCGCGCTGGCCTGCGGCATGGCCGAGGGTATGGGCTTCGGCGACAACACCAAGGCGTCGCTGATGACGCGCGGGCTGGCCGAGACCGCGCGCCTGGGGGTGTCGCTGGGCGCAGACCCGATGACGTTCGCCGGGCTGGCCGGCATCGGTGACCTGGTCGCCACGTGCACCTCGCCGCTGTCGCGCAACCGGACGTTCGGCGAGCGGCTGGGGCGCGGCGAGACGCTGGAGCAGGCGATCGCGCACACCCGGCAGACCGCCGAGGGCGTGAAGTCGTGCCTGTCGATCCTCGAGCTCGCGGCCGCGGCGGGCGTGGAGATGCCGATCACCGAGCAGGTCGTGCAGGTGTGCCACGAGGGCATCGCGCCGAGCGTCGCGATGAAGTACCTGATGCGGCGGGAGCCGAAGCCGGAGCACCGGTCGTGACCGGGGACGGCACGACGGCGGCGCACGCGGGGGAGCGCCCGGCGGTCCCCGGTGAGCCGCACCGGCCGGGCCCCGTGCTCTCCTCGGTGTTCCACCTGCCGGGCGCGCCCGACTTCTACGGCCGCCCCGACAACCCGACGTTCCGTGACCTGGAACGAGCGCTGAGCGAGCTCGAGGGCGGCTCGACCGTCACCGCGTTCGCGTCGGGGATGGCGGCGATCTCGGCGGTCCTGTTCGGAACGCTGAAGGCCGGTGACACGGTCGTCGTCCCGTCCGACGGTTACTACGCCACCCGCTCGTTGGCCGCGGACCGGCTGGCCGCGTTCGGGGTCACGGTGCGTTCGGCGCCGACGCTCGGCCCGTACCCGTTCGAGGGCGCCTCGCTCGTGCTCCTGGAGACACCGAGCAACCCCGGCATGGACGTCTGCGACCTGGCGGCGGTGTGCGCCGAGGCGCACGCGGCGGGTGCGCTGGTCGCGGTCGACAACACCACCGCGACGCCGCTCGGCCAGCGTCCGCTCGAGCTCGGCGCCGACTTCGTCGTGGCCAGCGACACCAAGGCGCTCTCCGGCCACGGTGACCTGCTGCTCGGCCACGTCAGCACGCTCGACGACGAGCTCGCAGCGACCGTGCGTCAGTGGCGCACCTGGACCGGTGCGATCCCCGGCCCGTTCGAGGCCTGGCTGGCGCTGCGTTCGCTGGCGACGCTCGACGTGCGGCTGGAGCGGCAGGCCACCAACGCGCTGGCGGTCGCGGAACTGCTGGTGGGGCACCCGGAGGTCAGCGGAGTGCGCTACCCGGGGCGGCCGGAGGACCCGGCCTACCCGGTGGCGGTGAAGCAGATGCGCCGGTTCGGCGGGGTGCTCGCCGCGGTGCTCCCGGACGCGGCGGCCGTCGAGCGGATGCTCTCGGCGTCGCGGCTCGCGTCGGCAGTGACGAGTTTCGGTGACGTGCGCACCGGGATCGACCGGCGGGCGCAGTGGGGCGGCGACGACGTTCCGGACGGGTTCGTCCGGATCTCTTGTGGAATCGAGGACACCGGCGACCTGGTGGCCGACCTCACCGCTGCCCTCGGCGGATAACGCGGGGTAGGCAGCGGACTGTAGGGTCTGGCGCGTGACGAGCGATCCAACCCCCGGGTCGAAGAGACTCCGCGTCGCCGTGATCTTCGGCGGACGCAGCACCGAGCACGCAATCTCCTGTGTCAGCGGGGGCGCGGTGCTGGCCGGCCTCGACCGGGACGCGTTCGACGTGATCCCGGTCGGCATCACCGCGGAGGGGCGTTGGGTGCTCGCGCCCGACGACCCGGCCGCGCTGCGTGCGGTCGGCCGCGAGCTGCCGACGGTCAAGGACGGCACCGAGGTGGTCCTGCCCGGCGACCCGACGCGCGGCGGTCTGGTGGTCTCCACCCCCGCGGAGGGCGTCGGCGCGCTGGAGGGCGTGGACGTCGTCTTCCCGGTGCTGCACGGCCCCTACGGCGAGGACGGCACGATCCAGGGCCTGCTCGAGATGGCCGACCTGCCCTACGTCGGGTCGGGCGTGTTCGCCTCGGCCGCGGCGATGGACAAGGAGTACACGAAGAAGCTGCTCGCGGCCGAAGGGCTCGCGGTCGGCGACTACGTCGTGCTGCGCGACGGCGCGACGCTCACGTTCGACCAGCGCGAGCGGCTCGGCCTGCCGGTGTTCGTGAAGCCGGCGCGGGCCGGGTCGAGCATCGGCATCACCCGCGTCACCGACTGGGCGCAGCTCGACCAGGCGGTCGAGAGGGCGCGCGCGGTCGACCCGAAGGTGCTCGTCGAGGCCGCGGTCGTCGGCCGCGAGGTGGAGTGCGGCGTGCTGGAGGGCGAGCACGGCGGCCCGCCGGAGGCTTCGCTTCCGGCCGAGATCCGGCTGGTGAGCCCCGATCACGACTGGTACGACTTCGATGCCAAGTACCTCGACGACGCGTGCGAGTTCGACATCCCGGCGGTGCTTCCCGCGGGCGTGGAGGAGAAGCTCCGCGAGGCCGCGTGCCGTGCGTTCACCGCGCTCGGCTGCGCCGGGCTGGCCCGCGTCGACTTCTTCGTGACGCCGGACGGCGGTCTGGTCGTCAACGAGGTCAACACGATGCCGGGGTTCACCCCGATCTCGATGTTCCCCCGGATGTGGGCGGCCACCGGGCTGCCCTTCGACGAGTTGGTCGGGCGGCTGGTGCGCACCGCGGTCGCCCGTGGTTCCGGCCTGCGTTGAGCGGCGGATGCCGCCGGCGTCATCGTGCCGGCGGCACCGAGTCGACTATCGGTTTCGAGAGCGGCCGCAGCAGCGAGCCGAAGCGTCCGACGTTGTACGGGGCGGGCAGCCGCAGGTCCACGGCCACGCTCAGGTTGAGCGCGCGCAGGAAAGTCACGTCGTTGCCCTCGGTGACCAGCCAGGACAGACCGTTGAAGTCGACCACCTGTCCGGTGCTGCCCGCGGTGGTCGCGGCCGGGCCGACCCCGCAGCGCAGCACGATCGCCGGGTCGCCCCAGGCGGCGGCCCGCTCCGACGCGGAGGCCGGCTCGACCGGCCGGCTGTCGTGTTCGTCGACCGTGACCGGCAGGTTCGCGAGCAGCGCCCGGCAGACGGTCTCGGTCTTCGCGTCGATCGCCGACGGCTGGTTGTTCACCGACAGGTCGACGGTGACCGGGCCGGTGGCGGGCTCCGGATCGTCGGCGAACCCGCCGGCCGCCCAGAACCAGCCGACGCCCACCAGCAGTGCGAACGGCACGGCGATCAGCGTCGCGGTGAACGCGGCGCTGATGCGTTGGGACCTGGTCGCGCGAGGCGCCAGGGTCGTGGCTTCGTCGGTCACGGTCAGAGATGCACGACCGAGCAGGTCAGCGTTCGGGTGATACCGGTGACGCTCTGCACCTTGCTGACGACGAGCGAGCCGAGCTCGTCGACGGTCTCGGCCTGGGTGAGCACGATGACGTCGTACGGGCCGGTCACCGCGTCGACCTGGACGACGCCGGGCAGGTCGCTGACCGTGGCGGCAACATCCCGGGCCTTGCCGACCTCGGTCTGGATGAGGATGTACGCCTGGACCACGGACACGCTCCCTGTAAGGCCATTCGACACCGTCCGTACCGGAACGACGGATGGTAGGACGGATGCACGCTACCGCAGGCCGTGGCAGCTCAGACCGGGGGCAGGGGAGGAGTGAGCGGCGTGACCGTGTCGGAGATCGGGGAACTCGGCCTGCTGGAGCGGGTGTTCCCGCGCTTGCCGCAGAGCCGGGCCACCGTGGTGGGGCCCGGCGACGACGCCGCGCTGCTGGCGGTCGGCGGTGGGCGGGTCGTCGTCACCACGGACGTGCTGGTCGAGGGCCGGCACTTCCGGTCGGACTGGTCGAGCCCCCGTGACGTCGGGCGCAAGGCCGCGGCGCAGAACTTCGCGGACGTCGCCGCGATGGGCGGGGTCGGCACCGCGCTGCTGATCGCGCTCGCGTTGCCCGGCGAGACCGAGCTGAGCTGGGTGGAGGCGTTCTACGACGGGCTGCGCGAGGAGTGCGAGACGGTCGGCGCCGGGGTCGTCGGGGGTGACCTGGTGCGCTCGGAGCACGGCATCACGATCGCGGTGACCGCGCTGGGTTCGATGGACGGGCGCGAACCGGTCACCCGGGCCGGCGCGAAGCCGGGGGACGTCGTCGCGATCGCCGGGCGGGTGGGCTGGTCGGCGGCCGGGCTCGCGGTGCTCTCCCGGGGTTTCCGGACGCCCAGGGCGCTCGTCGACGCCCATCGGGTCCCGTCGGTGCCCTATGCGGCCGGCCCGGTCGCGGCCGACCTGGGGGCCACCGCGATGACCGACGTGTCGGACGGCCTGGTGGCCGATCTGCGGTCGATCGCGGTCGCCAGCGGCGTCTCGATCGAGATCACCACCGACGTGCTCGAGGTGACCCCGCAGATGCGTGACGCGGCCGCTGCGCTCGGTGTCGACCCGGTGCGTTGGCTACTGGATGGGGGCGAGGACCACGCGTTGATCGCTTCTTTTCCGGCCGGAATCGAACTTCCGGAGCCGTGGTTGACGCTCGGCCGGGTCGTGCGGGGGCGCGGCGTGTACGTCAACGGACAACCCAGCGATGACCAGGGATTCGACCACTTTCGCTGACCCCGGAGTGAGCTTCGTCTCAAGGAGCCGCTATCGTCGCCGATGGGCGATTTGGGAAAAATAGCCGTATCGGCAAACCGGGTGACGCGCGTCGGGACCGGCGTTTCGTCCACCCGTTCGGAGGCTAACCCGCCTTCAGCGAGCCGATTCCTCCAGCGGGTCGACGTGGTGACGAGGGGCAGGGCGGATTTGTGAAGGCGACCGAGACCTCCCTTGTTTCCGACCCACCCGTCGTCCTCGACGGCCGGTACGAAATCGAGGAGCGTCTCGGCGGCGGCGGAGCCTCGGACGTCTACCAGGCCCGTGATCTCCGGCTCGGGCGGCACGTCGCGGTGAAGATGTTCCGTACCCGCGCCGGCGCGCATTCCGACCGGCGCTGCGGTGACGAGGCCCGCCTGCTGGCCGCGCTCAACCACCCCGGCCTGGTCGCGCTCTACGACGTCGGCTGGCACGACGACCACGAGTACCTGGTCATGCAGCAGGTGGAGGGGCGCACGCTGGGGCGTCGCATCGCCGCCGGCCCGCTCGCGCCGCGAGACGTCGTCCGGGTCGGCGCGGTGCTCTCCGACGTCCTGCACCACGTGCACGCCCGGGGAATCGTCCACCGCGACGTGAAACCGTCGAACGTCCTGTGCGCCGACGAGGGCTCGGTGTTCCTCGCCGACTTCGGGATATCCCATCCCACCGGCGCGGAGGAGACCGACTGCTCGGGCGTGGTGGTCGGTACGGCTCCCTACTTGGCGCCGGAGCAGGTACAGGGCGGTCCGGTCGGACCGCCCTGTGACGTTTACGCGCTCGGACTGGTGCTGCTGGAGTGCCTCACCGGCAAGCGCGAGTACCCCGGTGGGCAGCTCGAGGCCGCGATGGCCCGGCTGCACCGCGAGCCGGTGGTCCCGGAGCACACCCCGGCGCCGCTCGGCCGTCTGATCCGCGCGATGACCGCGCTCGACCCGCGCCAGCGCCCGACCGCGCTGCAGTGCCGCAAGCTGCTGGCGGTGCACGACCCGCAGATCGCGGCGTCGATGGAGCGTCCGGCGTTCATGATGGCCCCGGCCGCGGCCCCGGCTCGGCCGGAGTCGGAGCTGCCGGACCCGGCCGACCTGCCCACGGCCGCGGTCGTGGTGGCCGAGGTCTCCGAAGAACTCCCCGTCGACGACGTGCTGCCGCCGGTCGAGGACGACCTGCTCGACGACCTGCTCGACGGCGGCGACGAGGACGTCGAGACCGGATCGCTGGAGGGGGTCGACGCGGCCGAGGCCTCCCGGCGGCGCAGCACCGGCGCCCACCGGCGTCGGCGCGGAGCCGGCCTCTGGTCGCCGCGGAGCCGGAGCGCCGGCACGGAGGCCCGCGCCAGCTGACTGTGGCACGGTGGAGGACGTGACTTCTGCCGCCACCCGGGTCGCGCTGCGATCCACCGCGTACGACTCGCCCGAAGCCACGACACTGATCTCCGCGCTCCAGGGGGAGTACCTGGTCCGCTACGGCGGGCACGACGAGACGCCGGTCGACCCGGCCGAGTTCGCGCCGCCGAGGGGCCGGTTCTTAGTCGCGTGGCTCGGCGACGTGCCGGTCGGCTGCGGTGGCTGGCGCGACGACGCGGCCGATCCCGGGCGCACCGCGGAGATCAAGCGGATGTTCGTGACCGACACCGCCCGGCGCCGGGGCGTCGCCCGGCTGATCCTGGCCGAGCTGGAGCAGACGGCGGCGGCCGCGGGCTACGCCCGGATGATTCTCGAGTCCGGCGATCAGCAGCCCGAAGCGACCGCGCTCTACCGCTCGGCGAGTTACCGGCCGACCACGCCGTTCGGGCTCTACGCCGACGAGGACGGCTCGATCCATCTCGAGAAGGACCTGCGCCGACGCCACTGAAGGCGTAGCCCGCTGGGCTACGCCTTCAGTGATGAAGCTGGTGGGCCGAGGCGTCAGCCCCGGACGACCTTGCCGGCCTTGATGCAGGAGGTGCAGACCTGCTTGCGCACGGTCGTGCCGCCACCCGCCGGAACCCGAACGGTCTGGATGTTCGGGTTCCACCGGCGGTGAGTGCGCCGGTGGGAGTGCGAGACCGACATGCCGAAGCCCGGCCCCTTGCCACAGACGTCGCACACGCTCGCCACGGAAACACTCCTGCACTAGATGGTCAAAAGCCACCGTGTGTTACACACGGGGAGGCGGCCCACGAAAGCGCGGGACACCCGAACAGCCTACCTACTCCGTTGAGCGGCGCCAAACCGGCCGGGTCGCCGGGGGTCCGGCCGCTCTGATGAGCCACCATACGGGGCGGACCCGAACCCCCGGAGGGTGCTGCCGTGCGTGACCGCCTCGACGCCGAATCGGTGCGGCGGTGGTTCGTCGGCACGCTGGCCGCGCTGCGGCGCCGACAGCCCGAGATCGATGCGCTGAACGTCTTCCCGGTGGCCGACTCCGACACCGGCACGAACCTCGTGCTGACCCTGCAGGCGGCGGTCGACGCCGACGCGGGCGGCGCGACCGTGCGTGACGTGTGGACCGCGATGGCCAGGGGCGCGTTGCTGGGCGCGCGGGGCAACTCGGGGATGATCGTGTCGCAGCTGCTGGCCGGTGCGGCCGACGCGTTGCCGGGCGACGCGTCGGTGCGGGGGCGTGCGCTGGCCACGGCGCTGGAGGCCGCGGTCGTCGCGGGGTACGCGGCAGTCGTCGAGCCGGTCGAGGGCACGGTGCTCTCGGTGGCCGCCGCGGCGGCGCGGGGCGCGGTGGACGCCGGCTCCGACGAACCGGCGGTGGTGACCTCGGCCGCGCTGCGGGCGGCCGAGCTCGCGCTGGAGGACACGACGGCGCAGCTGGCGGCGCTGGCCATGGCCGGCGTGGTCGACGCCGGTGGGCGCGGTCTGGTCGTGATGCTCGAGGTGCTGGACGCGGTGGCGCGGGGCGAGGCGCTCGACCTGTCGGCGCCGTCCTCGCCCCGGCCGGTCGTCGTGGCCGGGGAGCAGGCGGGGTGGGAGATCCAGTACCTCCTCGACGTGGACGCCGACGCCGACGTGCGGATCGCCGGCCTGCGCACGCGGCTGACCGCGGTGGGCGATTCGGTCGTGGTGGCGTGCGCCGACCCCGGGGACGGGTCGAAGTCGGTCTGGACCGTGCACGTCCACGGCGACGACATCGGCGCCGCGCTGGAGGCCGGTCTGGACGCCGGTCGCCCGCACGGGGTGGTCGTCACCCCGCTGATCGCCGGCGCTCGCCCGGCCGTGCCGACCGTGGCGCCGGGTGCGGACCGCGCGGTGGTCGCGCTGGTGCCGGGAGCCGGTCTGGCCGAGTTGTTCGCCGCGGCCGGTGCGGTGCCGGTCGACGGGGCCGGGCTGACCGTCGACGCGCTCGTCGACGTGCTCGGCCGCACCGGCGCGGCCGAGGTCGTGCTGCTGCCCAACGACGGGGCGCACGCCGCGGTGGCCGAGGCCGCCTCGGCCGCGGCCGGTCCCGGGCGGACGGTCTCGGTCCTGCACACCCGGTCCCCGGTCCAGGGCATCGCGGCGCTCGCCGTCGCCGCCGCCGCCCGGCCGTTCCGCGAGGACGTCGTCGCGATGGCGGAGGCGGCCGCCGCGACCCGCTCGGCCGAGGTCGTCGTCGCCGACCGGGCCGGGCTGACGATCGTCGGCCCGTGCGACGTCGGTGACGTGCTCGCGCTCGTCGACGGCGACGTCGTGGCGATCGGCGCGGACGTGGCCGGCGT
Source organism: Cryptosporangium arvum DSM 44712 (assembly GCF_000585375.1). NCBI lineage: Bacteria > Bacillati > Actinomycetota > Actinomycetes > Cryptosporangiales > Cryptosporangiaceae > Cryptosporangium > Cryptosporangium arvum. Next base: position 7,263,155 of record NZ_KK073874.1, on the reverse strand, counting down.
GGCCGCGGACCTGCTCGACCGGCTCCTCAACGCCGGCGGGGAGCTGGTCACGCTGGTGCTCGGGGCCGCGGCGCCGCCCACGCTCGGCGACGCGCTGGCGGCCCACCTGCGCACCCGCTGGCCCTTCTGCGAAGTGCACGTGCTGACCGGCGGCCAACCCCGGGCGGCCCTGCTCATCGGCGTCGAGTGACCGACTTGTCGGTGGCGGATGGTAGGAGTTGGTCAGCCATCGACAGCCTGGAGAGGTGACCCCTCGGTGCAGCCCACCCTCGCTTCGCCGCTGCGCGACGCGGTCGGAGAGAAGACCGCGAAGGCGCTGATCGAGAAGCTCGACCTGCACACGGTCGGCGATCTGTTGCACCACTACCCCCGGCGGTACGCCGAACGCGGCGAGGTCTCCGACCTGGGGGCGCTGGAGATCGGCGAGCACGTCACGGTGGCGGCCAAGATCGAGAAGATCTCGGTGCGCCCGATGCGCCAGAAGCCCCGCAGCAAGATGCTCGAGGTCACGGTCACCGACGGTCGGCGCCAGCTGCAGCTGACGTTCTTCAACCAGGCCTGGCGCGAGCGGCAGCTGACGATCGGCCGCTGGGGTCTGTTCTCCGGCAAGGTCGGCCAGTTCCGCGACAAGCTGCAGCTCAACCAGCCCGATTACCAGCTGCTCGCCGAGCCCGGCGAGCTGGCCGAGGGCCAGGCCGGCGACGCGCTGGCCGAGTTCGCGAACGCGCTGATCCCGGTCTATCCGGCGGCGGCGAACGTGCCCACCTGGACGATCGCCAGGGCGGTGCGCGCCTCGCTCGACATCCTGGCCGACGTCGACGACCCGATGCCGGAGGGCATCCGGCGGCGGCGCCACCTGCCCGATCTGGACAGCGCGCTCCGCGCGATCCACCTCCCGGCCTCCAAGGAAGACCTGTACCGGGCGCGCCACCGCCTGAAGTGGGACGAGGCGTTCGGGCTGCAGGCCACGCTGGCCCAGCGCCGGCTGGCCGCCGCCGCGCGCCCGGCCACCGCGCGCCCACCGCGGCTGGGCGGCCTGCTCGAGGCGTTCGACGCCGCGCTGCCGTTCGCGCTCACCGACGGCCAGGCCCGCATCGGCGACGAGATCGCTGACGACCTGGCCGCCGACCACCCCATGCACCGTCTCCTCCAGGGTGAGGTCGGCTCGGGCAAGACGGTCGTGGCGATCCGGGCGATGCTCCAGATCGTCGACTCCGGCGGTCAGGCCGCGCTGCTGGCCCCCACCGAGGTGCTGGCCGCGCAGCACGCCCGCTCGATCCGCGCGATGCTCGGCCCGATGGCCAGGGCCGGGGAGCTCGACGCCGCCGGGACCGCCACCCGGGTGGCGCTGCTCACCGGCTCGCTGCCCGCCGCCGCCCGCCGGGCCGCGCTCGCCGAGGCCGCCGAGGGCAGGGCCGGCATCGTCGTCGGCACGCACGCGCTGCTCTCCGAGGGTGTCGAGTTCGCCGACCTCGGCCTGGTCGTCGTCGACGAGCAACACCGGTTCGGCGTCGAACAGCGCGACGCGCTGCGCGCCAAGGGCGGCGAGACGCCGCCGCACGTGCTGGTCATGACCGCGACGCCGATCCCGCGCACGGTCGCGATGACGGTCTTCGGCGACCTGGAGACCTCGGCGCTCACCCAGCTGCCCAGCGGCCGGTCGCCGATCGCCACCTCGGTGGTGCCGGTCGCGGAGAAGCCGGGCTGGCTGGCGCGCGCCTGGCAGCGGGTCAACGAGGAGGTCGCGGCCGGGCACCAGGCCTACATCGTCTGTCCCCGGATCGGGGAGGCCCTGGCCGGGGACGACGAGGACGAGGAAGACGGCGCCGACAACCCCGACCTCGAGCCGCCGCCCGAGGACGAGGGAACGTCGAAGCGGCCGCCGCTAGCCGTGCTCGAAGTGGCGCCGAAGCTCGCCGAGGGGCCGCTCTCCGAGCTGCGGATCGGCATCCTGCACGGCAAGCTGCCGCCCGACGAGAAGGACGCGGTGATGGGCGATTTCGCCGCGCACCGGCTCGACGTCCTGGTGGCCACGACCGTGATCGAGGTCGGCGTGGACGTGCCGAACTCCACCGCGATGGTGATCATGGACGCCGACCGCTTCGGCGTCAGCCAGCTCCACCAGCTGCGCGGCCGGGTCGGCCGGGGGAGCGCGGCCGGGCTGTGCCTGCTGGTCACCGACGCACCGGCAGGCACGAAGGCCCGCGAGCGGCTCGACGCGGTGGCGAGCACCACCGACGGTTTCGAGCTGGCCCAGCTCGACCTCGAACAGCGTCGCGAGGGTGACGTGCTCGGCGTCGCGCAGTCCGGGCGTCGCTCGCGCCTCAAGCTGCTGTCGCTGATGCGTGACGAGGACGTCATCCGGGACGCCCGCACCGAGGCCACCGCGCTGATCGCCGACGATCCCGAGCTGCGGGCCTACCCGGGCCTGGCCGCGGCCGTCGACGCGCTCGTCGACCCGGACGCGGCCGACTACCTGGAGAAGACGTGACCAGGATCGTCGCCGGGAGCGCCGGGGGCAGGCGCATCGACGTCCCGCCGGGCAAGGGCACGCGCCCGACGTCCGACCGGGCCCGGGAGGCGATGTTCAGCGCGGTACAGGCGGCGCTCCGGCTGGAGGGAGCCCACGTTCTCGACCTGTACGCCGGGTCCGGTGCCGTGGGGTTCGAGGCGCTCTCGCGCGGGGCCGCCACGGCCACGCTCGTCGAATCCGATCCGAAGGCCGTACGGACGTTGCGCGCCAACGCCACGGCGTTGAAGCTTCCCGGCGCGGAGGTCTGGTCCGGCCCGGTCGAACGGTTCGCTGCCTCGCCCGCTACGCACCGGTTCGACCTGGTGTTCGCCGATCCGCCCTATGCCCTGCCCGGGGAGGCCCTCACGGCCGTGCTGGCCGATCTCGATTCCTCTGGTTGGCTCGGTTCAGACGCCCTGGTGATCGTCGAGCGCAGCACCCGCGGCGAGCCCTGGGTGTGGTCGAAGCCACTGGTCGCAGTACGTGAGCGCCGTTACGGCGAGGGAACGCTTTGGTACGGTCGCCGTTCGTGAGACGCGCTGTGTGTCCTGGCTCTTTCGACCCGGTGACGAATGGTCATCTCGACATCATCGGACGGGCGAGTCGCCTCTACGACGAGGTCGTGGCGGCGGTTCTGATCAACCCGCGCAAAGCCGGTCTGTTCACGGTGGATGAGCGCATCGAGTTGCTCGAGGAGGTGACGGCCTCCTACGGGAACGTGCGCGTGGACACGTTCAGCGGCCTGCTCGTCGACTACTGCAAGGCCAACGACATCCCGGTGGTGGTGAAGGGGCTGCGTGCGGTCAGCGACTTCGACTACGAATTGCAGCAGGCCCAGATGAACCATGGCCTGGCCGGTGTGGAAACGCTGTTCATGGCTACTAACCCCCTGTTCTCTTTCCTGTCGTCCAGCCTGATCAAAGAGGTCGCCAAGTACGGTGGCGACGTGTCCGCGCACGTACCGGAGGCGGTACGACGTCGTCTGGTCGATCGGCTCGATACTCAGTCATAAGGGCCGCCACACCCCTCCGAGGTCGCCGGAGAACGCCGGACGCGGCAGGATGACGACACCTCAGAGCTACCGAACCGGAGCCGTGCTGTGGACCCACTCGACCGAATCGATGAGATCAGCGCGTTCGCGGAGTCCGCACGGTCGATGCCGATGTCGTCGAACGCGATCGTCAACCGCAACGAGCTTCTCGGGATGCTCGACGAGCTCCGCGCGGACCTGCCGACCGAGATCCGCCGCGCGCAGGCGCTGCTCGACGAGCGCGACAAGGTGATCGCGGCCGGCCAGCGCGAGGCCGACCGGATCATCGGTGAGGGTGAGGTCGAACACCAGCGCTTGGTCTCGGTGGCGGAGGTCACGGTCTCCGCCGAGCACGAGGCGGCACGCATCGTGGGGGAGGCCCGCGCGGAGGCCCAGCGCCTGCGTGACGAGGTCGAGGAGTACGTCGACACCACGCTGGCCAACTTCGAGCAGATGCTCAACCGCACGCTCGCGACGGTGGAACGCGGGCGCGACAAGATGCGCGCCCTCTCCGAGATCGGCGGCTTCGACACCACCGCGGAGGACCGCCCGCTGCCGTTCTAGCTCATTCGCAGTACGCTTGTACGTCGGGCCCGAACCGGGTCCGATTCGATTCTGGCCGTCGTACTCAGGTAGAGTTCCGCGACGGCCTCACCAGCGCCGAAAGATCATCATGCCCGAGAACAGGAAGACGCAGGAGCGCCTCGACCCCCGGAAGCCCCTCGTGTTCGATACACGCGAGGTCGGTCGCCGGCCAGGGTCGATGAAGCGCCTACGCCGCCCCGTCCCCGTGCCGGAGGATCTCGGCCTGGACCTGGTCCGGGTCCCGGTAGGGGCCACGCTCGAACTCGACCTCAGGCTCGAATCGGTGTTGGAAGGCGTACTCGTCTCCTCCACCGTCTCGGTCCCGATCGAGGGCGAGTGCGGTCGCTGCCTCGAACCGTTCCAGGACACCGTCGACGTGGACATCCAGGAGCTGTACGCCTACCCGGACAGCGAAACGGACGAGACGACCGACGAGGACGAGGTCAGTCGGCTGCAGGGAGATTTTCTCGACCTGGAGCCGGCGTTGCGGGACGCGGTGGTGCTGGCACTGCCGAGCAACCCGCTGTGCCGCGACGACTGTCCCGGACTGTGCCCCGACTGCGGGGTCCACTGGGACGATCTGCCGCCCGAGCACTCGCACGACGCAGCCGACCCCCGGTGGGCCGCACTGCAGTCGCTGCAAGACCCGGGCCGCGGCAGCCAGCCCACGTAACACCCATCGAAGAACTCAGGAGCTAGAGCCGTGGCCGTTCCGAAGCGGAAGATGTCGCGCAGCAACACCCGCTCGCGCCGCGCCCAGTGGAAGACCACCGTGGTCAACACGCAGCCGTGCGACCGTTGCCGGTCGCCGAAGCTGCCGCACGCGGCGTGCTCGAACTGCGGCTACTACAACGGCCGTCAGGTCGTCGCGGTCTGAGCCCGAGGAGACGCTCGGCCGGTGACCCGGCGCACGTCTCCACCGCGGCGTCCCCGGACGCCGCGGCGACGTACGCCCGGGTCGCTGCCGTGCGCCCGGTCCGGGTCGCGCTGGACCTCCTCGGGGGCGATCGTGCTCCCGACGCCGTCGTCGACGGTGCGCTCGCCGCGCTTTCCACGGATCCAGAGCTCCACCTGGTTCTCGCGGGGCCGGCCGAGTTGCGCCCACGCTGGGCCGCGGTCGCCGATCGGGTGACGCTGCTCCCCACCGACGAGAGTGTCGGGATGGCGGACGCTCCGGTCCGCGCCGTCCGCTCCCGCCGCACCTCGGTGCGGCTGGCGGTCGAAGCGGTCCGGCACGGTGCTGCCGAGGCGGTGGTCAGCGTCGGGTCGACCGGCGCCGTGGTCGCCGCTGCCGTCACCGAACTGGGCAAGCTGTCCGGGTTCCGCCGTCCGGCGCTGGCCGCGGTGTTGCCCGCGGTCGCGCACCCGGTGGTGCTCGTCGACGTCGGTGCCCACGCCGGCGCGTCCGACGCCGACCTGGTCCGGCACGGTCGTCTCGGCGCCGCGTTCGCGCGGACCGTGCTCGGCCTCGACCAGCCCCGGGTGGGGCTGCTGTCGATCGGCACCGAGCCCGGCAAGGGCGACCCGCTGCGCCGCAAGGCCGACCGTGGCCTGACCGGCAGCGGGCTGAACTACATCGGGCTGGTCGAGGGGTACGACGTGCCGCTCGGCGGCCGGGCCGACGTCGTCGTCACCGACGGGTTCACCGGCAACGTGGTGCTCAAGACGTTGGAAGGCGCGCTGGCCCTCACCGGCCGCGGTGCGACCTCACCCCGGGCCGCCACCCTGCTCGGTGTCGCCGGCACCGTGGTCATCGGGCACGGAGCCGCGTCAGCGGCCGACGTCGCCGACTGCATCGCGGTGGCTGCCCTCGCGGCACGGGAGAATCACCTGGCCCGGCTCCGCACGATGCTCGAGAACTCCGGGTCGATCCCCGACCCGGCTCCGTCGGAAACCGCCGCGGACGACCCGGCGGTGGAGCCCCGCGACGGAGCCCCGATCGAGACCGCACCGGCCCACGCCGGCCGGTCCGAGAACCGCTTGCAGGCCCGAGTGACCGCCGCACCGGCGGCGACCTGAGAGAAGGCACGGCGATGAGGGAGCGACCCCCTGCAGCGCTGCTGGAGGAAGCGATCGGCGTCGATCTGGGCGCGGAGCTGCTCGAACGCGCGCTGACGCATCGGTCGTACGCGTACGAGAACGGCGGTCTGCCGACGAACGAGCGGCTCGAGTTCCTCGGGGACGCCGTTCTCGGTCTGGTGATCACGTCCTCGCTGTACCTGAGTTACCCCGACCTGCCCGAGGGGCAGCTGGCCAAGTTGCGTGCGTCGGTCGTGAACATGCGCGCGCTGGCCGGGGTGGCCAGGGACCTGGGGCCCGGTGGGCTCGGCGCGCACCTGCTGCTCGGTAAGGGCGAGGAGGCGACCGGCGGCCGGAACAAGGCGAGCATCCTGGCCGACACGCTCGAGGCGCTGCTGGGCTCGGTGTACCTGGAGCACGGCTTGGAGACCGCGGCCAAGGTGATCCACCGCCTGTTCGACGACCTGATGCTCGACGTGGCGCAGCGCGGCGCCGGCCTGGACTGGAAGACCAGCCTGCAGGAGCTGACGGCGAGCAACGCGTTCGGCGTGCCGGAGTACCGCGTCACCGAGGCCGGCCCCGACCACGCCAAGACGTTCACCGCGACTGCGGTCGTCGGCGGCGAGGAGTTGGGCAGCGGCGAGGGGCGCAGCAAGAAGGAAGCCGAGCAGAAGGCGGCCGAGCTGGCCTGGCGCACGTTGCGCAACCGCATCGATGCCGGGTCGAGCGCGACGCCGGGCGCCGCTCCGCCCGCGAGCGCGATCAACCCGCAGATCGCCGACCCGGGTGCGGCGGACACCAAGAACGCTCCCGACGCCGATCCCGCCGGCTGAGCGATGCCGGAACTTCCCGAGGTCGAGGTCGTTCGGAGTGGACTCGACCGGTGGGTGCTCGGCCGGCCGATCGAAGCGGTCGAGGTCTACAACCCCCGTGCGATCCGCCGTCACACCGCGGGCCCGCTGCACTTCGCCGAGGTACTGACCGGCCGGACGCTGCTCGCCGCCCACCGGCGCGGCAAGTACCTCTGGCTGCCCACGGACGGTGGTGACGCGCTCGTCGGCCACCTCGGGATGAGCGGGCAGATGCTGGTCCAGCCGGCCGACGCCCCCGACGAGACCCATCTGCGGGTGCGCCTGACCTTCACCGACCACGAGCGCGAGCTGCGTTTCGTCGACCAGCGGACGTTCGGTGGTCTGTCGGTGGAGCCGCTGCCCGCTCCCGGCAGCGATCGGGAGAACGTTCCCCCGAGCATCGGGCACATCGCCCGTGACCCGCTCGACCCCCTGTTCGACGCGACCGCGTTCGCCGCCGCGCTGCGACGCAAGCGCACCGGCGTCAAACGGGCGTTGCTGGATCAGACGCTGATCTCCGGCGTGGGGAACATCTACGCCGACGAGGCGCTCTGGCGGGCGCGGCTGCACTACGCGCGGCCGACCGAGACGCTGACCGCGCCGCAGATCCAGCGGCTGCTCACCGCCGTGCAGGAGGTCATGCGCGCGGCGCTCGACCAGGGCGGGACGTCGTTCGACGCGCTGTACGTGAACGTGAACGGCGAGAGCGGATACTTCGACCGGTCGCTGGCCGCGTACGGGCAGGAGGACAAGGCGTGTCCGCGGTGCGGCACGCCGATCCGCCGGGACGCGTTCATGAACCGCTCGTCGTACAGCTGCCCGACGTGTCAGCCGAAGCCTCGCCGAGCCCGGTGGTAATCGAGGCATAAGTCACATTTCGTATGCGACTATGCCCCCATGAGCACGATCCTGGTCGCGGACGACGACCGTGACATCCTCGACCTGGTCGCCTTCAAGCTGAGCGCGGCCGGGCACGAGCTGATCACGGTGACCGACGGCGCGACGGCGCTCACCGAGGCGCGGCGCGCGGTGCCCGACCTCGTCGTGCTCGACGTGGCGATGCCGGGGATGTCCGGGTTGGACGTCTGCCGTGAGCTCCGGGCGGAACCGGTGACGAGCGCGATCCCGGTCCTCCTGCTCACCGCCCGGGGCCAGGAGTCCGATGTCGAGGCCGGGTTCGACGTCGGCGCCGACGACTACGTCGTGAAGCCGTTCAGCCCACGCGAGTTGCAGAGCCGGGTGACCGCGATGCTCAGCCGGGCCCGGGCCTGACCCGCGGTGCGCGACGAGGGAATCCGGCGGCTGATCCGCGTGCTCGCCGCTGACCAACGGGTCGAGGTGCGGGTGCGTGCCGCGAGGACGCTGGGGCTGCTGGGCCATCCGGCCGCGGTGGGGCCGCTGGTGGCCGCGGCCGGGTGGGGTCAGCCGAGCGCGCTGCGAGCGGTGGCGACGACGGCGCTGGGGGAGCTGGGCTCGGCCAAGGCGGTGCCGACGCTGGTCCTGCTGCTGGGCGACCCGACCCTCGTGGTTGCCGACGCCGCCGCGCTGGCGCTGCTCGCGTTGGGACCGGTCAGCCGCACCGCGCTGGAGGAACTGGGGCGAGCCGGCCGAGCCGACCGCCGCGCCGCGTACGCGGTGGCCGCCCTCAACGTCACGCGCCTCGCCGACTACTCGGCGCCGAACATCTGAGTCCAGTAGATGGTGCCGCCGGAGTCGACGGCCATGCCGATGCCGATCGCTTTGGACGAGCAGTTCAGGATGTTCGCCCGGTGGCCTTCGCTGTTCATCCAGGCGTCCATCACCGCGTCGGCCGTCTTCTGGCCCTGCGCGATGTTCTCGCCGGTCGGAACCTCGTAGCCGGCTTCCTTGGCCCGGTCCCACGGCGAAGCGCCGTCCGGCGTGTTGTGGGAGAAGTAGCCGCGGGCGATCATGTCCTGGCTGTGCAGCAGCGCAGCCGTGGTCAGCTTCCCGTCGGCGTGCACGGGGTCGCACCCGGCCTGGGCGCGGGCGGTGTTGACGAGCGCGACGACCTCTTCGGTCTGGTTCGGGGCCGAGAGCGTCGACGCGGTCTCCTCGTCGGTGCCCGCGGACTCGGCCGGGTCGGAGGCCTCGCCGCTCGGCGACGCGTCCGACTCGGCGGGTGACGCCGTCGGTGCCTTGGAGGCGGCGCTCGGCGCGGCCGCGGCGGGACGCTTCGACCGGCTCGCGGCCTGACCGTTCGACGAGTCCGCCTCGGTGCTCGCCGCCTCGACCGGCTCGGTCTCCGTCGTGTCGACGGACACCGGTGCGCCGCCGGCGGTCTCGAGCGTGTCGGCGCCCGCGCTCCCCAGATAGAAGGGCAGCCACGCCCCGACGGCTACCGACGCGAGCACCACGAGGGTCAGAACGCTGCGGGTGCTGAATCCGGCTCGTTGACGCGTTCGGCCGCGTCCCCCGGCGGATCGCCACGGGGCCGGGCCGACTTTGTCGGCCTGCCGGTGGCGGGGTCGGTAACTGCTCCGTTGGTGCTCCATCGGCCGCAACATTAGGAATGCGTGAGACCGGCACACCAGGCCCACGTCGCAACCACAAGGTCGGTTTAATGCACGGTTACAGTTGGCAGCCGTGAACCAGGGTGAACTCTCCGAGGATGGCGTACCTCGTCAAGTGACCCCTTCGGAGACTCGTCAACCCCTAGACGCACCGCCGCCGGATCCGGTTCGACTGACCGCGTGGGTTCGTGGACGGGTCCAGGGCGTCGGATTCCGGTGGTGGACGCGGAGCCGGGCGCTGGAGCGCGGCCTGGTCGGCTGGGCCCGGAACACGGCCGACGGACGCGTGGAAGTGGTCGCCGAGGGCGCCAGGGCGGAGTGCGAGGCGCTCCTCGACCTGCTCCGTGGAGGCGGCACGCCCGGACGGGTCGATCACGTCGCCGAGCGATTCGGTCCGGCAAAGGGTGGACTGACGGGTTTTTCCGAGCGCTGACGAGGGTACGGGCGAATGTGGCGGAGCCCATCCCTACGCCTGGCGTGACCTTGGACGCCTGACCCCGTAAGCTGTTATGCGGACCATTTCAGTGGACTGCGTGACCAGGGGTTAACGGCCGCCCTACACGCACCGGCCCTGCGATGCCCTGCCTGAAGGTCGGGGTCGGCATCGCGCCGAGGGTCGGTGTTTCGCGCGTCTGCGGGTCACCATAAACACGGCGTTCGAACGCCCATACGAGGAGACACCAATGGCGAAGGCCCTCTTCGGCCACGTCGGCAACGTTGCTGACGGTCGACTGCGCGACGAGGTAGTACGGCTGCGCGGGACGGTACGGACGCTGGAGTTCGAGGTCGCTCGACTCCGCGCCGAGAACGACCGGCTCGTCGCCGAACTTTCCGACCGCGATTCGGAGCTGAGCCGGGTGGCTGAGCTGGAGCACCAGCCCGTCTGAGACACCCGGGTCCGCAGGCTGGGTCCGCCGCACCGGCCCCGCCTCGACACGGCCCCGTCTGCGCAGATCGCCGCTGGTGGGGAAGGTATGGTCTGAAGACACCTTCCCCCACCCAGGCAGAGTCCCGTGCATCTGAAGAGCCTCACGCTGAGGGGCTTCAAGTCCTTCGCGTCGTCGACAACACTGCGGTTCGAACCGGGCATCACCTGCGTGGTGGGGCCCAACGGATCGGGTAAGTCGAACGTCGTCGACGGCATTTCGTGGGTGCTCGGGGAGCAGGGTGCCAAGGCGCTGCGTGGCGGCAAGATGGAAGACGTCATCTTCGCCGGAACCGCGGGGCGTGCGCCGCTCGGTCGCGCGGAAGTGACGTTGACGATCGACAACCACGATGGTGCGTTGCCGATCGAGTACGCCGAGGTGTCGATCACTCGGCGGTTGTTTCGTACCGGTGATTCCGAGTACGAGATCAACGGTGACCCGTGCCGTCTTCTCGATATCCAGGAACTCCTCTCGGACTCCGGTATCGGGCGCGAGATGCACGTCATCGTCGGTCAGGGTCAGCTCGACAGCGTCCTGCAGTCGCGCCCGGAAGATCGCCGCGGGTTCATCGAGGAAGCCGCGGGCGTCCTGAAGCACCGCAAGCGCAAAGAAAAGGCGCTGCGCAAGCTCGACGCCATGCAAGCGAACCTCACGCGTCTCACCGACCTCACCGCTGAACTGCGCCGCCAGCTCAAGCCGCTGGGCCGGCAGGCCGAGGTGGCCCGCCGCGCGGCCGGCGTGCAGTCCGCGCTCCGCGACTCCCGGCTGCGCCTGCTCGCCGACGACCTGGTCACGCTGCGCACCGCGCTCGAGCAGGACGTCGCCGACGAGGCCGCGGTACGGACCCGCCGCGCTCAGGTCGACACCGACCTCGAAGCGTCCCGGGCCCGCGAGGCCCAGCTCGACACCGAGATGGCGGCCGACGCCCCGGTGCTGGCCCGGGCCCAGGACACCTGGTACCGCCTGTCCGCGCTGCAGGAACGCCTCCGCGGTCTGGCGCAGCTCGCCGACGAGCGGCTGCGCTACCTCTCGGCGGAGACCGAGGACAGCCGCCCCAGCCGCGACCCGGAAGCCCTCGAACGTGAGGCCGCCGTCGTCCGCGAGCAGCACGAGGCGCTCACCGAAGCGCTCGAAGCCGACCAGGACCGGCTGGCCGAGGCCACCGAGGCGCGCACCGAGTACGAGCGCCGCGCCTACGACGCCGAGCGCGCCCACGTCGCCGCGATGAAGGCCGTCGCCGACCGCCGCGAGGGCCTGGCCCGGCTCACCGGCCAGGTCAACGCGCTGCGTACGCGCGCTACCGCTGCCGAGGACGAGATCGCCCGCCTGTCCGCGTCGCTCGGCGAGGCCCGCGGCCGTGCCGACGAGGCGCAGAGCGAGCTCGACGTCGCCCAGGAGGCCGCCGAGGGCCTCGACGAGGGCGACACCGACCTGTTCGCCCGGCACGCCGCCGCCCGCGAGGAACTCGAGGCGGCCGAGGCGCGGGTGCGCGAGCTGACGCAGTCCGAGCGGGTCGCCGAGCGTGAGGCTTCGGAGTGGAAGGCGCGCCAGGAGGCGCTGGCCCTCGGCCTGTCGCGTAAGGACGGTGCCGGTGCACTGCTGGCCGCGGGCGACCAGGTGCCGGGGCTGCTCGGCAGCGTCGCGGGGCTGCTCTCGGTCGAGGCCGGTCACGAGGCGGCGCTGGCCGCGGCGCTCGGCGGGCTCGCCGACGCGGTCGCGGTGGCCTCGGTGGGCAGTGCGGCCGACGCGATCGGCTGGCTCCGCTCGGCCGACGCGGGCCGCGCCACGCTCTTCGTCGCCGACGGCCCGGACGGCTCCGACGGCCCCTGGCCGGTCCTGCCGGACGGGGCGCGTTGGGCGATCGACCTGGTGAAGGTCGGCGACGACCTGCGCCCGGCGGTGCGGCGCGCGCTGCACCACGTCGCGTTCGTGCCGTCGGTCGAGGCCGCGCGCACGCTCGTGACCCGCGAACCGAGCATCCGGGCGATCACGTCCGACGGTGACGTCATCGGGGCCACCGAGGCCGCCGGTGGCGCCGCCAAGGCCCAGAGCACGCTGGAGATCCAGGCCGCCGTCGACGACGCCCGCGACCACCGCGCCGAGGCCGAGCGCCGCGGCGAACGGCTCCGCGCGCAGCTCGAGGCCGCCCGCGCCGAGGTCGACACCCGCAAGGAGACGGTCCGTGTCGTCGCCGCGGCCCAGAAGGAAGCCGAGGGCGCCCGGCACCAGGCCGCCCGGCGGATCGCCGAGCTGTCCGCGGCGGCCCGCTCGGCCCGCGGTGAGGCCGATCGGCTCGCCCAGGGCCGCCAGCGTGCCGAGGAGGCCCGCGACAAGGACCTGGAGGGCCTGGCCGCGCTCGAGGAGCGTCTCGTCGCCGCGGAGGAGACCCCGCTCGACGACGAGCCGTCCACCGACGAACGCGACGAGCTGAACGCGCTCGCGAGCCAGGCCCGGCAGAACGAGATGGAGGTGCGGCTCGCGGTCCGCACCGCCGAGGAGCGGGTGCGCTCGCTGGCCGGCCGGGCCGAGTCGCTGGAACGGGCGGCCGCGTCGGAGCGGGCCGCGCAGGCCAGGGCGAAAGCCGCGCGCGTGGCCAGGGCCCGGGGCGCCGCGGTGGCACGCGCCGTCTCCCAGGGCGCCCGGACCGCGCTGACCCGCATCGAGACCTCCCTGGTGGCCGCGGCCGACGAGCGCGACGCGGTGGCCGAGGCGCGCGTCGCGCGGGAGGCCGAGCTGACCGGCGTCCGGGCCCGGGTGCGTGAGCTGGCCGGCGAGATGGACCGGCTCACCGACGCCATGCACCGCGACGAGGTCGCCCGGGCCGAACAGCGGATGCGGATCGAACAGCTGGAGACCAAGGCGGCCGACGACTTCGCGATCGACGTCGAGACGCTGGCCGGGGAGTACGGGCCGCAGATGCCGGTGCCGCCGACGCAGGCCGAGATCGCCGAGGCCGAGAAGAACGGCGAGCCGCCCCCGGCGGCGCTGCCCTACCACCGGCCGACGCAGGAGAAGCGGGCCGCGAAGGCCGAACGGGACCTGCAGCTGCTCGGCAAGGTCAACCCGCTGGCGCTGGAGGAGTTCGCGGCGCTGGAGGAGCGGTTCAAGTTCCTCTCGACGCAGCTGGAGGACCTCAAGGACACCCGGCGCGACCTGCTGACCGTGGTGAAGGAGGTCGACGACCGGATCCACGAGGTGTTCAAGAGCGCCTTCGAGGACACCCAGCGCGAGTTCGAGGTCGTGTTCCGCACGCTGTTCCCCGGTGGGGAGGGGCGGATCTTCCTCACCGACCCCGACGACCTGCTGACGACCGGCGTCGAGGTGGAGGCGCGACCACCGGGCAAGAAGGTCAAGCGGCTGTCGCTGCTCTCCGGCGGGGAGCGCTCGCTGACCGCGGTGGCGCTGCTCGTCGCGATCTTCCGGGCACGGCCGTCGCCGTTCTACGTCATGGACGAGGTCGAGGCCGCGCTCGACGACACCAACCTCGGCCGTCTGATCACGTTGCTGGAGCAACTGCAGGAGTCCAGCCAGCTGATCATCATCACGCACCAGAAGCGCACGATGGAGATCGCGGACGCGCTCTACGGCGTCAGCATGCGTGGTGACGGCATCACCCAGGTGATCAGCCAGCGGCTCAAAGACAACGCGATCGCCTAGCGCGAGGCGCGGTAGTAGTAGCCGTTCTCGTAGCAGTAGTAGTCGGTGCCGGCCGAGCCGGACTCCTCGTAGGTTTCGGTGCCGTAGCTCATGACTTCCTCCTCGGTTCGTCGGTGAACCCAGAATGACCCCGCCGTGCGGCGGGGTCATTCTCGTCACGGACGCCCGAAGTGTTAGCTCAGCTGCGCTCGGGCCGGGAAGGGAGCCACCGGCTCCGCGGTGGCGTCGTCGCGCCAGGAGAGCGGGGTCTGGTTGACGGTGGCCAGGCGGGGTGCGCTGCCCGGCGTCCGGAGCGCCCGTTCGAGGCTGAACCGGGCCACCCGACCGTCGATCACGAGCGTGCCGAGCTCGTTGCCGTAGAACGGCCCGGCGAGCCGCTCCCACCGCACCGGCGACTTCGGCACCTTCGCCCACCGCGCCAGCGGCCGCGCGATCGCCGCCGCCGTCCGGCTCCACCCCACGGTGAACCCGACCTTGATCGCGCCCGGCACCGTCTGGTGCACCGGCGACACCACGAGCTGGTACACCGGCACCGACCCCGGCGGGTCGAACGACGCCTTCGCGACGTAGGCGTGGTGCACGTCCCCGGAGAGCACGCTGATGCTCGCGGGCTTCGGCCCCCGCTCGCCCCGCGACACCGACGCCAGCAGCTTCCCGAGCCGCTCGAACGAGTCGCGGAACGCCGCCCAGTGCTCCAGGTCGGCGGCCCGCCGCACCAGCTCACCGAACTTCGCCAGCCGCGGCCCGCGCGACCCCGCGCACAACGCCTCGTTCCAGTTCTCCACGTGGTGGATCGCCCACGGCAACAACCACGGCAACGACGACGCGATGAGCAGGTGGTCGTAGTCACCGTCGAGCTGTTCGGCGAGCCAGTCGAACTCGGCGTCGCTGATCATCGTCCGCTCGGTCTCGGTGAGGATCCGCCCGCAGCGCGTGTCGACGACGAGCACCCGGGTGCGCCCGTAGTCGATCTTGTAGCTCCAGCGCATGCCCGCGGCGTCCTGATCGCCGTCGACCTCGGCGTCCGACGTCGCGGCCAGCCGTTCCAGCAGCGGCCCCGCGTCCACCCCGGCGTCGCCGGCCGCGCGGACGGCCAGCCACATCGAGTCGGTCGCCAGATCGTCCGGCGCGAGGTTCCCTAAATGCTGGTAGACCCAGTAACTGGTGAGCCCGCCGATGATGCGTGAACGCCACCACGACGTCTGCTCGATGTCGCGCCGCCACTCGTACGAGGTGTTCCAGTCGTCGCGCACGTCGTGGTCGTCGAAGATCATCGCGCTGGGCACGTTGGCCAGCAGCCAGCGGATGTCGGGGTCGGTCCACGACTCGTGGTAGAGCACCGTGTACTCCTCGAAGTCGGCCACCTCGAGGAACGGGGGAACGTCGATCGGACGCCGGTCGCGGATGAATTCCTGCGTCTTGGGGGACGTGTGGTCCGCGTAGACCTGGTCGCCGAGCAGCAGCACCGCGTCGGGCCAGCGGGACGGTTCCTCGGTGGCCATCCGCTGCGCGTAGGTGTCGAGCGCGTCGGGCTCGTACCCGAGCTGCTCGAGCGCGCTCGGCGTCGCGTGCCGGCAGGAGCCGAAGATCAGCCGCTGCGGGCGGTCGGGCGCCAGCGTCCGCAGCAGGGAGGGCGGGTAGACCGACTCCTCCTCCGGCCACACCGGCGTGTCGTCGAGTCTGACCTCGTACTGCTGCTGCGAGCCCGGCTCCAGTCCGTCGACCACCACGAGGGCGTAGTGGTGTCCGTGGACGCTGAACGTCCGGGTCGTGCGGCCCAGGACGTCCACCTCGCAGGCCGCGTCGGTCTCCACCCACACGGTCACGCTCGTTTCGGTGACGTGCCGGAGGACGGGGCCCAGTACGAGCTCAGCCATGTGCGTCAATCCTGTCGTCGGTGCAGCGTGCAGGCTCTGGCATTTCCCCCTAGTCCATCATCTCGAACGTCCGCACGCGTACCGAGGCCGTGCCCGCCGGGGCCGGACACGACCCAGCTGTGGAGCCACGATGCCGCGGGAAGCACGGGTCTGACAGGATTCGTGTCATGGAGTACCTGATCCTCGGAGCGATCCTGCTCGTCGTGCTCATCGGCGCGGGCGTCGGATTGCTCGTTCCCCGCCGCCGTGGCCGGATCGATCTGCCGCCGGTCACCCCGGGCCAGGTCGCCGGTGAGGTGGCCGACGAGGCGCGGGGAGACACCGACACGCTGGCCCCGCCACCCCCGGTCGAGGACGCACCGGTCGTCGCGCCGCCGGAGGCACCGGCCCTCGACGTGCCCGAGCCGACCGCCGGCCGGCTGGTGCGCCTGCGTGGGCGCCTGGCCCGCTCGAACGCCCTCGGGCGCGGTCTGCTCGCGTTGCTCTCCCGCGACCACCTCGACGACGACGACTGGGAAGAGATCGAGGACGCGCTGATCACCGCCGACGTCGGGGTGGCTGCCACCACCGAGATCGTCGAGCGGCTGCGCGAACGTACCCGGGTGCAGGGCACGCGCACCCCGGACGAGCTGCGGAAACTGCTCGCCGAGGAGCTGGTGACGGCGATCGGCGCCGACGCCGACCGGTCGCTGCGCACGCTGCCGCACGAGGACCGCCCCGCGGTGGTCATGATGGTCGGCGTCAACGGCGTCGGTAAGACCACGACCTGCGGAAAGGTCGCTCGCGTCCTGGTCGCCGACGGCCGCACGGTGCTGCTCGGCGCGGCCGACACGTTCCGCGCCGCCGCGGCCGACCAGCTGCAGACCTGGGGCGAACGAGTCGGCGCGGAAACCGTGCGGGGGCCGGAAGGAGCCGACCCCGCTTCGGTGGCGTTCGATGCCGTTCGGCAGGGAATTGCGGCGAAGGTCGATACCGTGCTGGTAGACACCGCTGGCCGGTTGCAGAACAAGGTGGGTCTCATGGATGAGCTCGGCAAGGTCAAGCGGGTGATCGAGAAGAACGGGCCGGTCGACGAGACCCTGCTCGTCCTCGACGCCACGACCGGTCAGAACGGTCTGATACAGGCCCGGGTGTTCACCGAGGTCGTCGACGTCACCGGGGTGGTGCTCACCAAGCTCGACGGCACCGCCAAGGGTGGCATCGTCATCGCCGTCCAGCGTGAACTCGGTATCCCGGTGAAGCTCATCGGCCTCGGTGAAGGCCCGGACGACCTGGCTCCGTTCGAGCCGGCGGCGTTCGTCGACGCGCTACTCGGCGAGGCGGCGTGACCCAACAGGAGATCCCGCTCGAGGGCGGCAGCGTCAGCACGGTCGTGCGGGTCGGTGACACCGTCCGCCGGACGGCCGGGCCGTGGACGCCCGCCGTGCACGCGCTGCTGCGTCACCTCGAGGCGGTGGGGTTCACTGGTGCGCCCCGTGCGTTCGGGATCGACGAGAAGGGCCGCGAGGTCCTCTCGTACCTCGACGGCGAAACCGGCGAATACCCCCTCAAGCCCCACTGGACTACTGACGAGGCGCTGGTCACCGTGGCAACGATGCTGCGGCTGTTCCACGACGCCCAGGCGGGGTTCGTGCCACCGCCCGGCACCCGCTGGCGGTCGTTCGGCCCGCCACCGCCCGACACCGAGGTCATCTGCCACCACGACGCCGCGCCGCACAACGTCGTCTGGCGGCCCGACGGCACGCTCGCGATGATCGACTTCGACCTGTCCTCACCCGGCGCGCGCATCTACGACGTGGCCTACTCCGCCTGGACGTGGGTGCCGCTCTTCTCCGACCGGGACTCCCGCACCCTCGGCTGGCGCCACCCCGACCGCCCCCGGCGGCTGCGCCTGTTCGCCGACGCGTACGGCCTCACCCCCCGGGACCGGGCCCGCCTGGTGCGCACGATCCGCACCCGAATCGTCGATCACATCGAGGGCATCCGCCGCATGGCCGAGGCCGGCGAACCGGCGTTCGTGCGAATAGTGCAGAAGGGCCATTTGAAGCGTCCGGTCCGAGATCTGCGTCTGATCGATCACGAACGCCACTTGCTGGAACACGCTTTGCGCTGATCTTTTCGGGTTTCGCGCTCTGCGGTGCCGTGCTCTGCGGTGCCGCGCTCTGCGGTGCCGCGCGGGGCTCTGGTGGCGCTCGGCCGGTGGTTCAGTGGGTCCGGTGCCTTTGGTGCCTGTTCCGTGGCGCTGGGATGAGCGGGTGCCCGGCGGGTGGTCGGTGTCGGCTTCGCGGCGCCGAACCTCGTGACACGGAGCCGGTGATCTCAGGGCGCTCAGCGCGGTGAGAGCTAGTAGCGCTCGACGGGGTGGTCTTGTGGTGCTGGGCCGCGCCGGAGTTAGTGGCGGGCGGTCTCGGTGGCCGCGGGCCGGCGCAGCTCGGTTGGTGGCCGGATCAGTGGCGCGGGATCCGGCGGCGCTCGACCGGTGGTTGGTGCGAGGTTTGGTACCGGCGGCGTTGATCCGCTGATTCGTGAGTCGCTCGAGTGCGCCGAGGTCAGCAGCGCCCGGCGGGATGCGCGGCATGGCCGCTCGGCGGGTGGGGTGGTCGGGTCGGCCAGCGCCGGAACGCGTGGCGCTGAGCGGAGGGTTTTGTCGAGCTCACTGGCGCCGGAACCAGCGCTGGACCGGGGGCCGGGCCAAGCGGCGCCGGGGTGGTGGTTCGCGCTGCCGGACTCAGCGGCGCTGGAACCAGCGGCGTTTGGCGGGTGGTTCGTGGGTGGCCAACTCCTGGGCCCCGAGTGGCGGGAGCTCACCGCGGCCGTGGAGGTACCGGGCAAAGGCGAGGCCGTCCGCACGCGAGCCCGCAGGAGGGCGGCCGGTGGCCCAATCCACGAATCGCGGTGTGAACGCCGCGCCCAGTGAGCCCGCCAGCAGCGGCCACGCCTTGGCGACCTCACCCGCCCGCTTACGCAACAGAGCCCGCCGAGCCGCATCCACCCGCCCGGCGTCGAACCCGGGCGGCAACGTCCCGCCCGCCACCAGGGCGGCGACCAGAGCCGCCTGCCGAGCCGCCAACTCCGCGACCCCTCCAGACCTCTCGTCCGTCGCCATGTCACCAACCCCCGCATCTTCGGCGCGCACAACCCCGCCCCCCGAAGGCCCGGCGCCCGTAACCTCACCCGACCCCGCCGAACCCGAACCCGCCGGACACCCCTCGGTCATCGAACCCCAGCCGCGCCCACACCGGCCTCCACCGCGGCCCCGATCAACCCCAACTCCCGCCGCAGGACCTCGCCCGGTGGATACTCGCCGTCGCGCTCCAACAGCCACCCGGCCGGCCGAGCCCGCTCCGCCAGCGCCGTCACCAACTCGAGCACCGGCGGCGGCACCGCGTCGGTGTGGGTGTCGTGGTACAGCCCTTCGTGCTCCCGCCCGCCCGCGACGTGCACGTACGCGACCCGCTCCAGCGGCAACCGGTCGAGCAGCGCGATCGGGTCCTGGCCCCGGTTCCGGGCGTTCGCGTACACGTTCGCGACGTCGAGCAGCAGCAGCGCGCCGGTGCGGTCGAGTACGGCGGTGAGGAAGTCGGCCTCGTCGTACTCGTCGTCGGGCCAGTCGAACAGCGCCGCGATCGGCTCCAGCGCCAGCGGCACACCGCCGAGCCCGTCGACCGTGCGCCGGTAGTTCGCGGCCAGCGCGTCCACCGCCGCGCGGGTGCGGGGCACCGGCAACAGGTGCCCGGCCTCCACGTCACCGGCCCGGACGAACGCGATGTGCTCGCTGACCAGCGGCGCCTCGAGCAGCTCGGCGCACGCGGCGAGGTGCGCCACCCGCGCGGCCTCCACCGGCTCGGCGCCCCCGAGCGAGAGCCGCACCCCGTGCGGAACCAGCGTCACCCCGCGTTCGCGCAGCGTGGCCAGCGGGCCGGACAGCGGCACGTGGGTGTGGATGCCTTCGGCGACGACCTCGCAGAACCGCAGCCCCGGAATCTCCGCGACCACCCCGGCGATCTCCGGCCGCCACCCGACCCCCACCCCGAGGTCGGGCAACCCGGCGACGCGCGGCGTCATCCGCCGCACCCGCCACCGCCGCCGCAGCTCGACCCGCTGCTGCACGAGGACGAACTGCTGCACGAGGACGAACTGCTGCACGACGACGACGAGCTGTCGCTGCCGCCGCTGCCGGAGGACGCGGCGGCCTGGCGGCGCAGCTCGGCCTCGGCGGCGAACGCCGGGTCGGCGGCGTAGAGCGACGCCACCCCGAACAGCGCGACGCCCATCGCCGCACCACCCGCGCCGTAGGCACCCCAGGACGGGCTGTACTCGGGCTTGAGGTGGTCGTTGCGCGTGATCTCCTGCTGGAGAGCGCGCTTGCCGGCGCCGGACTGCTTCGGCGCGCTCCGGACCGCGAACACGATCTGGACGACGACGAGCGCGATCAACAGGAACGTGAGGTACCCGACCGGCCGGTTGTTCGTGACGCCGGTCCACCACCGCGCCGCCCCGAGAGCGATCACCGTGACCGGGAGCAGCCCCAGCAGGCGGTAGAGCGTGCGCTGGACGTCGTCGAGCATCAGCCCGTCGCGCTGGAGGCCTTTGCGCACGTCGACGATCGTGGCCTTCACCCGGCGGTCGGCGGCGATCTGGTACACGTGGCGTTTGCGACCGGTGATGGTGCGGAACACCGCGTTCTCCACCGGGTGCAGGCCTTTGGCCGTGGCCCCGTTGGCCTTGACCCCGCCGCCGGATGCCGCGGTGACCAGGTGCCGCGACCGCAGCCCGGCGATCGCGGACTGCACGACGAGCAGCGGGCCGCCGGCGAGCAACGCCAGCGCGAACGGGTCCGACTGCGGCAGCAGGTTCTCGGTGGCCGGACCGCGCGCCACACCGCGGCGCAGCAGGATCGTCAGCCAGATCACCACACCGGCCAGCACGACGTATCCGATCAGGAACGTCGGGCCAGGAATGCCCCAAGTGTCACCAGGGGCAGCGATAACGCGCATCGGGCACCTCCTCGTCCGTCTTGAACCGAGAATCGCAGGCCCCACCGGCAATCCGCCCCTCGGTGTCGCCGGAACGACAACGGTGCCGGGTCAATCCCGGGGGAAGCGCCGGCGCCCGGACTCCCAGCGCCCGGCGAGACGGGCCGAAACCGGTCCGAACCGGCGCCGGGCCGGCGCGCCGCGGGCCACCGAGACGCCCGGCCGGTCCTCGGGTACGTCGCTGGTGGCGCCGGTGCGCAGCAGGACGTCGGCGAGGCCGGAGCGCGTCGCGACGAGCAGGAGCGTGTCGCCGGCCCGCACGGCCGCGTCCAGGTCCGGGTTCCACGTGCGGATCCGCCGGCCCGCGCGGTCCCGGACGTGCCCGAACACCCGCACCCGGCCGGCCTGCTCCAATTCGCCGAGCGGCTTCTCCTCGGCCGGGCTGCCGGACCCGACCGGTACCTCGGCGACCAGCAGCACGTTGCGGCCGTGCCCGATCGCGGCCTTCACCTCGCGGCCGAGGATCGCGGCGAGGAACACCGGCGCGGCCGCCGCCGAGACCGACAGCGAGACCGCCTGCGGCAGCGCGCCGGTGATGCGGTCGGACAGGTCCTGATCGAACAGTCGCAGGACGATGCGCAGGTTCTGGTCCATCGCCCAGACCGCGAGCCCCACCTCCACGTTGGCCACGTCGTCGTCGGTCGCGGCCACGACGCTGCGGGCCCGGTGCGCGCGGGCGGCGCGCAGGGTGTGTTCGTCGCTGGCGTCGCCGCGCAGCACGGGGACGCCCAGCCGGCGGGCGACCGCGGCCACCGTGGCGTCCGGATCGGTGTCGATGCCGACGACGGGGATGTCGGCCGCACGCAGCTGCTCCACCATGCGCAGGCCGACCGTGCCGAGCCCGCACACCACGACGTGGTCCGACGTGCGTCCCACCGACGGGCCGAGCACGCCGGAGAGCCGGCTGCCGAGCAGGTCGTCGACGGCGAACGCGGTGATCAGCGCGATCAGCACGACGCCGGCCAGCATCGAGCCGGCCACGAACAGCGTCACCGCGGTGCCGGCTCGCTCGATGCCGTCCGGCGCACCGGTGGTCAGCGTCGACACCATGCCGTAGAACGAGTCCAGCCAGCTCAGCCCGAGGTCCTGACGCAGCACGATCGAGCCGGCCGCGACCAGCGCCGACAGGCCGGCGAGCGTCCAGCGCAGGCGCGCGCTGGCCCACCGGGTGAACCCTCCGGGCCAGCGCATCCGCCGCCGGCGACGCCCCGGGGTGGGGACCGGCACCGCCGGTTCGCCGAGCACCAGCTCCGCGTCGGGCGCGCCGCGGGCGGGCAGCAGCACGGTGCCGTCGGGCGTCCGCGCGTCGGTCCGGGCGAGGACGACGACCGGGTGGTCGGCGATCGTCGACGGCGGGCCGGCGTTGAGCGTCCGGCCGCCGATCTCGATCAGCTGCTGGCCGTCGCCGAGCGCGGCGTCCACGAAGGACGGCGCGGCGATCAGCGACGAGGAGAGCACCGTGCAGTCGCGGCCGAACAGCTCCTCGACGCGGGCGGCGAGCTTCTCGTCGAACATCCGGATCACCAGCCGGATCCCGGGCTGCAGCTCACGGGCGGCCAGCGCGGCGTGCAGGTTCGCGACGTCGTCGTCGGTGAGCAGCGCGAGCGCGGACGCGGTGGCGACCCCGGCCGCCTCGAGCACCGTCTTGTCGCGCCCGGAGCCGGTGCGGATCGTGGCGCCGGAGCGCCGCAGGTGCGACACGAACGGGCCGTCCAGGTCTCCGACGACGACCGTCACCCAGGAGGACGGGTTCCCCGGCGGACGGCGGGTGCGCCTGGACACGCTCCCGGTGTCGACGTCCTCCAGCTTGGCCAGTTCCTCGACCAGGCGAGCGGCCAGAGCGTCGGACCCGACGAGGACGATCGGTGGGTGGGAGCGGGCTGACGCCGACTGGCTCATGGAGGTGACCTCTACCTGGGAACAGTGGGCGTCATGCCCGGGATGGTACGGATTTCTGCAGGTCAGCGTGCCGCGGCGTGAAATCGGTGTGGGGAAGAGTTAACTGCGGAGAAACACAGCGTCACGAGCCAGAAACTCGTCTGAACGGCCGTCGAAACTTCATCGCAGCACGCTGACCCGGACGCACGGCGAAGGGTTACCCGGCCCTCCCGCCGCGCCGCGACCCCCCACATCTTTGTTCCTCGGAAGGAGGGGCATGGAAATCAACTCCGGCGATACCGCCTGGATCCTCGCCAGCAGCGCCCTCGTCCTGCTCATGACGCCGGGTCTTGCGCTCTTCTACGGCGGGATGACCCGCGCGAAGAGCGTGCTCAACATGATGATGATGAGCTTCGGTGCGCTCGGGCTCGTCTCGGTCCTGTGGATGCTCTACGGGTACTCCCTCGCGTTCGACGACGACGCCTTCGGCGGCCTGGTCGGCGGCCTGGGCAAGATCGGCCTGAAGGGCACGCTTACCGGAGTGTCCGGCACCCTGCCGGAGACCGTGTTCGCCTCCTTCCAGCTGATGTTCGCCGTGATCACGGTCGCGCTGATCTCGGGCGCCATCGCTGACCGGGCCAAGTTCGGTGCCTGGATGGTGTTCGCCGGCGTGTGGGCCACGCTCGTGTACTTCCCGGTCGCCCACTGGGTGTTCGCGTTCGACAGCGACACCACGAAGGGTGGCTGGATCGCCAACCAGCTCGGCGCGCTGGACTTCGCCGGTGGAACCGCGGTCCACATCAACGCCGGTGCCGCCGGCCTGGCGCTCGCGCTGGTGCTCGGCAAGCGCAAGGGCTGGCCGCGGGAGAGCTTCAAGCCCCACAACCTCCCGCTGGTGCTGCTCGGTGCGGGTCTGCTGTGGTTCGGCTGGTTCGGCTTCAACGCCGGTTCGGCCGTCGCCGCCAGCAACACCGCGGGCATCGCGTTCATCAACACGCAGGTCGCCACCGCCGCCGCGGTGCTGTCCTGGCTGATCGTCGAGAAGGTCCGCGACAAGCACGCCACCACGCTGGGTGCGGCGTCGGGCGCGGTCGCCGGTCTGGTCGCGATCACCCCCGCCTGTGGCTCGGTCAACCCGCTCGGCGCGCTGATCGTCGGCCTGCTGGCCGGTGCGGTCTGTGCCCTCGCGGTCGGTCTCAAGTACCGCCTCGGCTTCGACGACTCGCTCGACGTCGTCGGCGTGCACCTGGTCGGCGGTCTGGCCGGCTCGCTGCTGATCGGTCTGCTCGCCACCGACACGGTCGTTGCCGACACCAACGGCCTGTTCTACGGCGGCGGCCTCGGACTGCTGGGTAAGCAGTTCGTCGCCTCCTTCGCGGTGCTGGCCTACTCCTTCATCCTCACGTACATCATCGGCTTCATCATCAACAAGACGATGGGCTTCCGGGTGGATGAGGAAGCGGAGATCACGGGCATCGACACGGCCGTCCACGCCGAGTCCGCGTACGACTTCGTCTCGGGGAGCAGCATCCGCTCGGGCATCGTCGGTGGTCCGGCTCCGGCTGGTATCAACGACCAGAGCGTCCGCGAAGCGGCCCCGGCCGGTAAGGAGTAGAGCCCGATGGCCAAGCTGGTCACCGCAGTCATCAAGCCGTTCAAGCTGGAGGACGTCAAGGGCGCCCTCTCCGCGCTCGGCATCGCCGGCCTCACGGTCTCCGAAGTTCAGGGATACGGGCGGCAGAAGGGCCACACCGAGGTCTACCGTGGCGCCGAATACCAGGTCGACTTCGTGCCGAAGGTTCGCATCGAGGTGCTCGTCGACGACATCGACGCGGCCAAGGTCGTCGACTCGCTGGTCGCGGCCGCCCGCACCGGCAAGATCGGTGACGGCAAAGTGTGGGTCACCTCGGTCGACGAGGTGATCCGGGTCCGTACCGGCGAGCGCGGACTCGATGCCCTCTGACCGGCACGCTGGGAATCTGAACGGTCCGGCCGGGTCGCACGACCCGGCCGGCCGTCCGGCTCCGTGGGGGCCCGCCGGGCCACCGTCCCGAACCCAGCTCCCCGATACGCTCGACCGCTGGCTGGCCGGCTTGCTGCCGCCGGTCGCGGGTGTGGCCCTGGTCGCCGTCGGCAGCCTGGGCCGCCGCGAGGTCGTCGCGCACAGCGACGTCGACCTCGTCCTTCTCCACACCGGACACCCGCGGATCGCCGAGATCGCGGAGTCGGTCTGGTACCCGATCTGGGATTCGCCGGTCGGTCTCGACCACGCCGTACGCACCGTCGACGAGGCGGTCTCGGTGGCCCGCACCGACGTCAAAGCGGCGCTGGGCCTGCTCGATGCCAGGTACGTGGCGGGGGACCGTGCGCTGGCCGACGAGCTCGCGGCCACGGTGCGCGCCGCCTGGCGGGCCAGCCCGGCCGGCTGGCTGGGCGAACTGCGCGACCTCACCGAGGCCCGCTGGCACACGGCCGGCGAGCTCGCGTTCCTCCTCGAACCCGATCTGAAGGAAGCCCGCGGCGGCATCCGGGACGCGGTGACGCTCCGTGCGCTGGCCTACGCCCAGCTCGTCGACGCACCCCGGGGCAGCGTGCGCGACGCCTACCGGCTGCTGCTGGACACCCGGGACGCGCTGCACCGCTCGGCCGACCGCGCGCTCGACCGGCTGCTGCTGGCCGAGCAGGACGCGGTCGCCGCGGCCCTGAACTACTCCGATGCCGACGCGCTGCTGCACGCCGTCGCGGACGCGGCGCGCACCGTCGCCTACGCCAGTGACACGGCCTGGCGTCAGGTCGACGGGCTGCTGAGCAAGCGGCGGCGGTGGCCGATCCGGCGTCGCAACACGGTCAACCGGCGTCCGCTGGCCGACGGCGTGGTCGAGCAGAACGGCGAGGTCGTGCTGGCCCGAGGCGTCGACCCGGCGCTCGACGCCGTGCTGCCGCTGCGGTTCGCGGCGGCGTCGGCGGTCGCGAACATCCCGCCGGCCCGGTCGGCGCTGGAACGGCTCGCGTCCGCGGCGCCACCGTTGCCCGACGTGTGGCCCGAGACCGCGCTGCAGGCGCTCGTCGCGTTGCTGGGCGCCGGCGAGCCGGCGATCAACGTCTGGGAGGCGTGCGACCGGCACGGGCTGGTCGAGAAGTGGCTGCCCGAGTGGGGACGGGTCCGCTCGCTGCCGCAGCGCAACGCACTGCACCGCTACACCGTCGACCGGCACCTGGTGGCCGCCGCCGTCGCGGCCGCCCCGCTGGCGCGCCGAGTCGCGCGTCCGGACCTGCTGCTGATCGGCGCGCTCCTGCACGACATCGGCAAGGGGCTGCCGGGCGATCACTCCGAGGTCGGGGCCGGGATCGCCGGCGGCATCGCGGTCCGGCTCGGGCTGTCGGCGGAGGACAGCGACCGGCTGGTCCGGCTGGTGCGCTACCACCTGCTGCTCCCCGACACCGCGACCCGGCGGGACCTGGACGACCCGGCCACGCTCGAGGTGGTGGCCGACGCGGTCGGGCACGACGGCGTCCTGCTCGACGTGCTGCACGCGCTGACCGAGTCGGACGCCTCGGCGACCGGTCCGGCCGCCTGGAGCAGCTGGAAGGCCGGACTGGTCAACGACCTGGTGAAGCGCGTGCACGTCCTGCTCGGGCAGGGGGCGGCGCCGGTGGCGCGTCCGCGTCCGGCGGAGGTGTTCGCGGCCACCTCGCCGCTGCCGGACCCGACCGGGTGCACGGTGAGCGTCCACGGGGACGAGGTCGCGGTCGTCGGCGGTGCCGACGTGCGGAACCTGATCAGCCGCACGGCCGGCATCTGCGCACTGCACCGGCTCGACGTCTACGCCGCCGACGTGGGCACGTTCGACGGTCACCCGGTCGTCGTGGTGCGGGCCGCGCCGAGGTTCGGCCGACTGCCCGACCCGGCGCTGCTCACCGCCGACCTGCGCCGGGCCGTCGCCGGCGACTACGACGTGTCCGGTGCGCTTGCCAAGCGGGAGGCCGAGGCCCGCGAGGGCCGGGACCCGGCGCCGCCGCAGGTCAGCTGGCTGCCGGACGCCTCGACCGACGCGACCGTGCTCGAGTTGCGGGCCGAGGACCGGCGGGGCCTGCTGCACGACGTGACCGCGGCGCTCGAGGACTCGGGCGCGTCGGTCCGGGGGGCCAGGGTCAGCACGTTCGGCTCCGCGGTCGTCGACGCGTTCTACCTCAACGGCAGCGAGCTGCCGACCGAGGAGATCGGAAAGGCCGTGCTGGCCGCCGCGTCCGTCTAGACCCGGGGCCCGGCTCGGCGACGGCCGATCGTGGCCGCCGCCGGCCGCCGCGAAGCCTTGGCCGGGGACTCCTCACCCGGCGCGGAACGTGCGGCGGTAGGCGTGGGGCGAGGTTCCGACCGAGCCGGCGAAGTGCTGGCGGAGTGAGGCGGTCGTGCCGAACCCGGCCCGGTGGGCGATGCGGTCGATCGGGAGATCGGTCTCCTCGAGGAGCTGGCGGGCCCGGTCGACCCGCAGCGCGCTGAGCCACGGCCCCGGGCTCTGGCCGGTCTCCTGGCGGAACCGCCGGGTGAACGTCCGCACGCTCATCCCGGCGTGCGCCGCCATCGTCGCCAGGTCCAGCGGCTCGTCCAGGTGCTCCAGTGCCCAGGCCCGGGTCGTGCTCGTCGACGCGTCGGGCGTCGCGGGCATCGGCCGCTCCACGTACTGCGCCTGGCCGCCGTCGCGCCAGGGCGGCGCCACGCACCGCCGGGCGGCCCGGTTCGCCACCTCGCTGCCGAAGTCCCGCCGGACCAGGTGCAGGCACAGGTCGATCCCGGCGGCCACGCCGGCCGACGTGGCGATCGGCCCCTCGTCGATGAACAGGACGTCCGGGTCGAGCGTCACCCGCGGGTACCGGGCCCGGAACGAGTCGGCCCAGAGCCAGTGCGTGGTGGCCCGCCTGCCGTCGAGCAACCCGGTCGCGGCCACCACGAAAGCCCCGGTGCAGATCGACGCCACGCGCGCGCCCCGCGCGGCGGCGGCCCGGAGCGCGTCCAGAACCTCAGTGGGGAACACGCGGTGCCCGGCGGTGAGCCCACGAATGCCGGGCACCAGCACGGTGTCCGCCGTCTCGAGTTCCGCGAGCCCGTACTTCGGTGCGATCGCGTACCCGGCCGTCGTCTCCACCGGCGCCGCCCCGGGCGAGCACACGTGGACGCTGTAGAGCTTCTCGCCGTCGCGCTCGGCCGCGCCGAGCACCTGGCCGGGGATACCGACGTCGAACGGCACCGCGTCGTCGAGCGCGAGCACGGCGACGCGGTGACGACCCGAATCCGCGAACGGCATGGCCGGATTCTTGCACATGGTGTCCTTCGGGCCACTGGTTCACGGTCGAGTCATGACCGAAGCTGGTTGGCGTGGTCAACACTGCTGTGCCGTCCAAGCGGCGGCTTCATCGCGCCTGGCTCGTCGCCGGCGTCGCGTTCGTCGCGCTCGTCGGCGCGGCCGCGTTCCGGGCCGCGCCGAGCGTCCTGATCCTGCCCCTGCAGGAGGAGTTCGGCTGGTCGACGGCCGACATCTCGCTCGCCGTCACGGTGAACCTGGTGCTCTTCGGCCTCACCGCCCCGTTCGCGGCCGCGCTCATCCAGCGGCTCGGCCTGCGCTGGGTCACCACGGCGGCGTTGTTGCTGGTCGCCCTGGGTGCGGCGGCCACCGTGGGGATGACCGCCCGCTGGCAACTCGTGCTCTGCTGGGGTGTGCTCGTCGGGCTCGGCACCGGCTCGATGGCGCTGGTGTTCGCCGCGTCGGTCGCCGACCGCTGGTTCGTCGCCCGCCGTGGCCTGGTGGTCGGCGTGCTCACCGCGGGCAGCGCCACCGGTCAGCTGATCTTCCTGCCGCCGGTGGCCGCGCTGGCCGACTCCCAGGGGTGGCGGGTCGCGTCGCTGGCGGTCGCCGGCTGTGCTCTCGCGGTCGTGCCGCTCGTCGTGCTGTTCCTGCGTGACCGGCCCGAGGACGTGGGGCTCACCCGCTTCGGCAGCGACGAGCCCAGCCCCGAGCGCCCCAGCGGCGGCGCGGCCCGCTCCGCGTTCGGCGGTCTCGCGCTCGGCGTCCGCAGCGGCACTTTCTGGCTGTTAGTGGGTGGGTTCGCGATCTGCGGCGCGTCGTCGAACGGGTTGGTCGGCACGCACCTCGTGCCGGCCGCGCACGACCACGGCCTGCCCACCACGGCGGCCGCGGGCCTGCTGGCCGTGATCGGGATCTTCGACATCGTCGGCACGATCGCGTCGGGCTGGCTCACCGACCGCTACGACCCCCGGCTGCTCCTGCTGGCCTACTACGGGCTGCGCGGTGCGTCGTTGCTGCTGCTCCCGGCGCTGCTGCCGTCGCTGGGACACGGGGTGGGGCCCTCGATGCTGCTGTTCATCGTGTTCTACGGGTTGGACTGGGTGGCCACCGTGCCGCCGACCGTCGCGCTCTGCCGGCAGGCGTTCGGCGACCGCGCGCCCGTCGTGTTCGGCTGGGTGTTCGCGTCCCACCAGCTCGGGGCGGCGCTGATGGCGTCGGGCGCGGGCTGGATCCGGGACACGTTCGGCACGTACACGCCGGCCTGGTACGCGGCCGGGGCGCTGTGCCTTCTCGCCGCGACCCTGTCGGTCGGCGTCGGTCGGGGTAGTCGGGCGGCTACGCTCAAGGGGAAGGACTTGAGTCCGGCGGTTGCCGCCGCCAGCTGACCCCGTGAGGACCGATGTTCGACACGCTTTCCGACCGGCTCTCCGCCGTATTCACTTCGCTTCGGTCGAAGGGGCGTCTCACCGACGCCGACATCGACAAGTCCATGCGGGAAATCCGGGTGGCGTTGCTCGAGGCGGACGTCGCGCTGGCGGTCGTCAAGGCGTTCGTCCAGTCGGTCAAGAACCGGGCGCGCGGCTCCGAGGTCCACCAGGCGCTCAACCCGGCCCAGCAGGTCGTCAAGATCGTCAACGAGGAGCTCGTCGGCATCCTCGGCGGCGAGACCCGCCGGTTGCGGTTCGCGAAGAACCCGCCGACGGTCATCCTGCTCGCGGGTCTGCAGGGTGCCGGTAAGACGACGCTCGCCGGGAAGCTCGCGCTCTGGTTGCGCAAGCAGGGCCACACGCCGATCCTCGTCGCCGCCGACCTCCAGCGCCCGAACGCCGTGCAGCAGCTGCAGGTGGTCGGCCAGCGGGCCGGCGTCGAGGTGTTCGCGCCGGAGCCGGGCAGCGGTGTCGGCGACCCGGTGAAGGTCGCCCGCGACTCGATCGACTTCGCCAAGCGCCAGCAGCACGACATCGTCGTCGTCGACACCGCCGGTCGCCTCGGTATCGACGCCGACATGATGGCCCAGGCCGCGGCCATCCGGGACGCGGTGAACCCCGACGAGATCCTGTTCGTCGTCGACGCGATGATCGGTCAGGACGCGGTCAACACCGCCCAGGCCTTCAAGGACGGCGTCGGCTTCGACGGCGTCGTGCTGACCAAGCTGGACGGCGACGCCCGCGGTGGTGCCGCGCTCTCGGTGCGCCACGTCACCGGCGAGCCGATCATGTTCGCCTCCTCGGGCGAGAAGCTCGAGGACTTCGACGTCTTCCACCCCGACCGGATGGCCTCGCGCATCCTCGGCATGGGCGACATGCTGACGCTCATCGAGCAGGCCGAGACGGTCTTCGACGCCGAGCAGCAGGCCCGCATGAGCGAGAAGATGCTCGGCGAGGGCGACTTCACGCTCGACGACTTCCTCGAGCAGATGCTCGCGGTCAAGAAGATGGGCCCGATCCAGAACGTGCTCGGGATGCTGCCCGGCATGAACCAGATGAAGGGCCAGCTCGACCAGCTCGACGACAAGCACTTCGACCGCATCACCGCGGTGATCCGCTCGATGACGCCGCTCGAGCGCCAGGACCCGAAGCTCATCAACGGGTCCCGGCGGCTGCGCATCGCGAACGGTTCCGGAACCACGGTGACCGACGTGAACCAGCTGGTCGAGCGGTTCTTCGAGGCGCGCAAGATGATGCGCCAGATGTCGAGCCAGTTCGGGTTCGGCGGCGGCGGGATGCGCCGCGGCGCGGCCAAGAAGGGCAAGGGCAAGAAGGGGCGCAAGGGCGGTGGCGGCGGCGGTGGCCGGCCGCGCCAGCAGTTCCCCGGAGGGATGCCCGCGCTGCCGCCGGGCTTCCCGGGCGCGCCGCCGGAGGCTCCGCAGCAGCAGCCCGACGCGCTGCCGGGCGGCTTCGACATGCCGAAGATCGACTTCTCGAAGCTGCCGAAGAAGTAGGCCTTGTCCACGCTGGTCGTCGACGGCGCGAACGTCGTCGGGTCGGTGCCGGACGGCTGGTGGAAGGACCGTCGCGGAGCGGCCTCGCGGCTCCGCGACGCGCTGGTGCCGGTGGCGTCGGGCGGGTTGCCGGGCGTGCTCCCGGGGCCGCTGCGCGTCGTACTCGTCGTGGAGGGCGCGGCGCGCGGCGTCACCGCGGTCCCCGGCGTCGAGGTGGTGTCGGCCCCGGGCTCCGGCGACGACACGATCGTCTCGGTGGCCGCGGCGGCCGACCCTCCGGTCTGGGTGGCGACCGCCGACCGCGAACTCCGCGCCCGCGTCCGCGCCCTCGGCGCCGACGTGCTCGGCCCCTCGTCGGTACCCCGCCGCTGACGTCGTGCCGCCGTCGTCGTGCGATCGGGGCCGACGGGACGGTCGGCGCGGTCCGGGATCCCCGGCTGACGCCGACGGGGGAGCGGGCAGAATCACGGGCGTGGCACTTCATCTGCGGGGCGTGGTACTTCCGGACGACGTCGAGCGGGACGTCTGGATCGTCGGGGACCGGCTGACGTTCGAGCCGGTCCCCGACGCGAAGACGGTGTCGACCGGCGGGTACCTGCTGCCGGGCCTGGTCGACGCGCACTGCCACCCGGGCATCGCGCCCGACGGGCCGGTCACCGAGGTCGCCGAGGCCAAGCGGCTCGCGCTCATCGACCGCGACGCCGGCGTGCTGACGATCCGGGACGCGGGCTCGCCGATCGACTACCGCGAACTCGACGACGACCCCGACATGCCGCGGCTGATCCGCGCCGGGCGTCACCTGGCACCGCCGCGCCGCTACATCCCGGGGCTCGCGGTCGAGTGCAGCCCGGCGGAGTTCGTCGAGCAGGCCGCGGTGCAGGCCAAGGCCGGGCACGGCTGGATCAAGATCGTCGGCGACTGGATCGACCGCGGGGCCGGTGACCTGAGCCCGACGTTCGACGACGCGACGTTCGCCGCGGCGGTCACGGCGGCGCACGACGCGGGCGCCCGGGTGGCCGTGCACACGTTCAGCGAGGACGCGCTGCCGGGCCTGATCGCGGCCGGCGTCGACTCGA